>NZ_JASJDK010000005.1 GCF_030065675.1 Mastigocoleus sp. MO_188.B34
CAGGTACTGAAGAACCATATTTACTATAATCTTTATTTTGAGATCTTCGAGTAAAATTAAACTACGTTCTGTATTTTCATTTTACTAATATATTGCCTCCAGTAATTTAACATATTCTGCCTATAAGATATTTCTGTTATATTTTGTTTGAGCTTATTTTGTTTTATTCGTTCAAACTTAAGTTTTAAAATAGCTTTACATTGTTTTGATGATATAACTGGTTTGAATCGTTGATAGCTCCCTAGAAAATCTACCAATTCTTGGCGTTGAACTTGATTGATATTGATTCTTTTAACATGACAACAGTTCTCAGGATTTTCTAAAGAGAAAAATAATAAATGATAATACCCAAAGTTAGATAATAGCTGAAGTATTTTTAAAAAATTATAGTTTTTTAAATCCAAAAAATGAGGAATATAGCCAAATAAATCTAATTTCGGAGCTTCAATTGCAGTCACCCATAATAGCATTGGATATAAATCTTTTTGAATAATAAATTCAACAGACTGAGATTGTTTAGTAAATCTATTAATATCTTTTTTGGGCAACATTGCCATAATAGCTGGAATTTCACATTCTTTAGTACTTAGAATATGTGGGAAAGAAATTTTTTCTATGGGTTGATTTGCAGGCCATTTTTCTCGTAATAAAGATTTTTCTGAGTGAAGCTTATCGTTTTCACCTGATAAACTGATTTGTCTATTATTTAGTAAAGTATTTACTTGATATTTAAAATCAAATTTAGAATAAGAGTGTAAATTCTCTATTTGGTGAATTACATCATCAATATTTTTTGGTCTTAAGTTAGTATCTTTATTAAGACATTTGACGATTAGTTCCTTTAATTGCTGAGGGATATCAAATTGGGGATTCACTCCTTGGAAAATATCTAGATTTTGGGAGTTATTAAATTCATAGCGACTCATGAAGTTATAATTTTTGATATCGAAAGGATACTTCCCAATAAGCACCTCATACATAGTTATCCCTAAACTATAAATATCAGAACGTACATCTAATGACTTCCTTTCTTCTATATCTTCTGGAGAGCAATAAGGTAAATTATGAATCAAAGATTCAGTCAATTCTAACTGAGAACGTTCTACTAAAAAATTTGCAATCCCAAAATCTAGGATTTTAACAACTTCACTTTTTTTTAGATCGTCAGTAATAAAAATATTTTCTGGCTTGATATTACGATGGATAATTGGATAAATTTTTCCTTGTAGAGTCACACCTTTATGAGCAGCTTGCAAACCCAAGCAAATTTGGTGAAATATATTCAGAAACTTGGGTAAATTCAAAGAACGAGAACAGATTAAAGACTTGAGGCTTTTACCCGGAAGATACTCCATTACATAAAAAGGATGTTTATCTTCCGTTTCGGTTAATCCATAACCTAAAATACGCACAATATGATTATTTCTGAGCCCTAGTTGGGTTGCGATAAAAATCTCTTGTACAAAACTTTGATATATTTGTCGGTTTGGTAAATTTAAAAATAAAATTTTGACTGCTACTGGAGTTCCACCTTTTGCTGTATCTTCTGCTAGATAAACCCTACTAACTTTTCCTTTACCAATTAAATCTCTAATTAAATAGCGATTATTTAATAGTTTTCCGATATTCCGATCTAATTCTGTTTTGTACTGAAGCTGATTATCATAGTTTTGGTGTAGCATATATCTTGATCTAAATTAGAAGTAGATGCTATTTATTGAAAATTCTTATTTAGAAATAGTATTTCCTCGTAATTAGTCATAAAATTTGAATAAAAGTCATAAAATTTGAATAAAAAATGGTGTTATTTTGACTAATGATTGTTTATTTAAAGCATAAAAACCACATTTAAATTACCTTTAAACATGGTTTAACATATTCTTTCAGGTGTTTGGATGAGAAATAACACTGAATCAACAACTAGAGTCAAATAATCCCTATATTCCAGTCGGTGGATACACTTAAATTTATTGAGATGATCAATATGAATCAATAGATCTATTAAAATTAACGACTCAATTCTGGGATAAAACGGCGTAGGAATTGCATTAAAGGTGAATCAACCTTAAACTTAAAAGCAAGTATTTGGGTACGCTGAAGAGGGTTGAAATTATTGTCACTCACAAGAATTAAAGACTGTTGTCCGTCTGGTAATTTTGGTCCCAAAGTTAAACCTTCAATATTATCGAGCGTCACATCAAGTTTTCTCAAATCAAGTAACATTTTTTTCTTAATTGGTTTGAGATTTTGGCGATTACTATTTAGTAAACTATCTACCTGGTGAATATTTTCTGCACTTTCTGTAGAAACTTCAAATAAAGCAATATAGAATCCTAAACCTGTAAAGGTTCTTTCTATACTTAAAAATTTGCCTTTATTATCCAGTGCTAATAAATCCGTTAAACCACTAGAATACCGACTAGAAATCTTGAAAAATGGGTTTACTGCTTCAGTCGGATAAATAAATTCTTTGTCTACTTCTTGCGTTGATAAATTGTAACTTAAAATTCGACATGGACTACTAACCTTAGGCTTTGCTTCTGAACCATCTTGAATTAAAGCGTTTTCAGTTGCAGTAAATAAATATTTGTGATCGGGTGTAATTGTAAGACTTTCAAAAGCTAAATTATTGCGAATACCTGTTTGAGATTTTTGCGCGGGTAAAAATTTATCAGGAATAGATAATTGATTTATTTCTTTCCCAGAATTTAAAGCAAACTTTTTGATAAAAGGATCTATGATTTTCTTTGCATTACCTTCTGAAGAGATAAAAAGAGTATTCTCATTTGCTAAAGCAATTGCTTCAGGGTCAACACTCCCTGGTGCAAAGGATTTGCTATTTTTGTCTAATAATTTAGTGACTGAAACTGGTTTAACACCATTATTTTCTAGCTTACCTTTACTCAAATCGATTTTCAAAGTATAAAAGCGAGCAGGTGATTTTTGGCTGCGATCATCAGAAACACTATAGTACAAACGTTTTGCATGGTCATAAGTGATTCCAGACAAACCACCCAATTGAGTATTTTGAAAAGAATAATCCGTGGGTAAAATGGCTTGTCCAATAAATTTTAAATCTCTAACTTCAAAAGTAGGATTTGAAAGGTTATTAAGTAGTAGACTAATAGTTAAAATTACAATAAAAAGAAACATTAGACCCGGTAAAGACAAAAATTTACGGATTATTAGCATATTTCGCTTATCAGATATCAGTGATTGCTTTTAATTTATACCGTATCTTTCCTTAAGCCTAGATTCTATTAGTAGCTTGAAGCACAAATTTAGTTTTAAAATAATAAGGTATAAGCTAATAAATATTCTAGTGATCTAATAGTGAATCAACTTTTCTAAGTATTCAATCACTAAGATCTGAGTAATGTCAAAATTGAAATATTACATTTCAACTATTAATAAATACTCCCAATTCAAACAATATATGGCAAATTATTTGATTTCACGCAAATGTTACTAGCAAAATAATCTGCTAAATCTAATGTTAAGGTTTAACTAGAGAATATTATTCCTGTTCTTTCTGAGTCGAAACAACACTCCAGGGATATTCTTTTTCTACAAATTCAACCAGCCAATTTTTGACACTGTGAGTAGCACGACAGTCATCTTCGTTATAAATCTGGATGATTTCTAATAAATTTCTATCGCCCGTTTTCAACCACTGGTCATACCAGTAAATACATTTAGCTCCACTAGCTTCACTATTACGCCATTTAAACCCTAACCATTTTGCAATAGCTTTTAAAGCGTAACTTTCTACTGGTAGGGTGACACTTTGAGTTAGTTGCTCGTAGATATCTACAAACCGACTTAATATAGGTTTTACTATAGTTTGGGGAGTGCGATAAAGCTTTCCAAGACTTTTGACAGTATCAAATTCATAAACACAAAAATGATATATTGGCGCTTCTGGATACTCCCACATCAAATCCAAAAACTGTCGCCAAATTAATTTCTCATCTTTGGGTCTTTCAGCTAAAAAAGAGTGAAATGTTTCGGTGTTATTTTCTTTATTAACTACTAAAACGCCTAAAAGATAATTTAAATTTAAATCTGGTTGGGCTTCAATGTCAAAATAAATTTCAACAGGAGCGCTACGAACAATATCTTCTGCAAAAATTTGTGATTTACGGGATAGTGATGAAGATTTAGGAATAATTTTCTTCGGAGAATTAGCTTTGTAAGAGTTATAAGGATTTATCTCAGTTTTATTATTGGGAATTTTTAGCCTTGGGATTTGAGGATTTGTTACATGAATTTTTGCTCGTAAAGTGAGTTGCGGCAATACAAAGGGGCGATTTTCAATAAATGATTGGGCTTGTAAAACGATTTTGGCAGCGATCGCCCGATCAAAACCTGGTAAATCTTCTAACACTTCAGGATTTGTAGCAGCCAGAGTTTCGGGACTGGTTATACCCAAATCTTGAAGTTGAGTGTAGCGAATTGGGGTTACTCCTGGTAGCAATGAAAGGTGTTTCTGAGATTTTGCATCCGCGTAACAATTCCCATACCAGTGACACAAACTACATTTCTGCCGAGAAATGAAAAGTTCTGGAGGATTTTGTAATTCCATTGTCTGGATGCATTCAACCAGCTTTTCATGCATCAAGGGTATCCACTTAGTTAATTCAACTTGATATGCAGCATCTTTACCACGTAACAATAATAAAGCTGTTGGTGGCGTAAGACCCTGTATTTGTGACAGGACATAGGCGTGGAATGCAGCCAGAATTTGATATTCTTGCTTGGGTCGTTTTCCTAATTCAATACTAGCCGGCATATAAACCCAATCGCCGAAATGAGAATTTCCGGGTTGTTTGACAAGTAAGTCTGGACAACTCAAGAGCAAATGCTTGTTATCATAGTTAACTTGCAATACTCCTTGATGAATACTTGCTACTCCCTGCCGCATTAATTCAACTGTTGCAGCTTTCCCAGCTTGAGTATCCCTACGGGGATAATCGGGTTGCTGAAAAATCCACTTTGCCAAAACCTTTTTTTTACGAAAATTTTTGTCCTGTTGCAATTTATGCAACAAGTCACTGACATTAGCCCTTTGATTGCGATCTTGATGTATATCTAGAAAAGGTCGGCGCTTGCAGCGTTGATATTGCAGCAGTAATTCGGCATTTATTAACATTCCTTTAAGTTAACAAAATTTTGTACGAGTTTGATTAACACAAATTACAGAACTTAATGTTGGAAAAAGTACACCTGTCAATACTTCTTATAACTTCAACAAGACATTAAATAGTAACCCGCAAGTAGCAGATATTCCAAAATAGCAAGTTATGAAAAATATGTATTATCCAAGACCGAACCAGCAGTTGTACAGCCATCGGCAACAATTTCCAGCATTAAACAATAAAACCTACTTTAATTATGGCGGTCAAGGTCCAATGCCTCAAATGGCAATTCAGGGAATTATCCAAGCTCAAACTAATATTCAGCATCTTGGTCCCTTTGGAACCAGAGTTAATGAGTGGATACAACAAGAAGTTGCAGCAACTGCAGCGACTATTGCATCTGAGTTAAATGTAGCCAAAGAAACGATTACCTTAACAGAAAATGTGACATCGGGCTGTAATATTGCCATGTGGGGGATTAATTGGCGCTCCGGGGATCGTTTACTGCTGTCAGACTGCGAACATCCTGGTATTATTGCCATAGCACAGGAAATATCCCGTAGATTTGATGTTCAGGTAAGTATTTGTCCATTGATGTCAACTCTTAATGAAGGAGACCCTGTAGAAGTAATTACCCAACACCTTCATCCTCGTACTCGCTTAGTTGTACTTAGCCATGTGCTGTGGAACACGGGACAAGTTTTACCCCTTGATAAAATTACTGATGTTTGTAGAAGTAATTCCCAAGAAACGCAAATTCTAGTAGATGCAGCTCAGTCTGTGGGAATGTTACCTCTAAACCTGGCTGAATTGGAAGTAGATTTTTACGCTTTTACTGGTCATAAGTGGTTATGCGGACCTGGGGGGGTAGGTGGTTTATACGTTAAACCAGAAATACGGGACAATTTAAGACCTACTTTTATTGGTTGGCGGGGTGTAATTACTGATAATCAATGTCAGCCAATAAGGTTGCAGCCAGATGGACGTCGTTATGAAATAGCAACATCCAATTATCCACTTTACGCTGGTTTAAAAGAGGCAATTCAAGTTCATCAAGAATGGGGAACATCTAAAGAAAGATACGAACAAATTTGTCGTAACAGCGAATATCTTTGGTATAAATTAACAGAGCTTGATAATGTGACATGTTTGCGAACTTCGCCACCTGAAAGCGGTTTAGTATCTTTTACTCTTGATACAAATCAACCACAAGCAAGTCAAAAATTGGTAAATTACCTGGAATCTCAAGGTTTCCTGACTAGAACCATTCTTGCTCCTGACTGCGTACGAGCTTGCGTGCACTACTTTACATTAGAATCAGAAATTGATTTATTAATTACGCAAATTCAAAAATTTCAAAGTATTTTGGGTTAATTGGAGGATTGGTGGTCTGGGAAGCACCCTCCCCCAATCCCAATCTCCAATCCCCAATCCCCAGCCCCCAATACCCAATATGAAAAGACCAATTTTATATATCGCAATGACCAATCATGGTTTTGGTCATGCAACGCGAACCGCAGCGATCGCCGCACAAATTCAAAAATTATGTCCCCAAGTATTATTGATTATGGTGACCACAGCACCGAGGTGGTTGCTTGAGTCTTATATCGGAGGAGATTTTATACATCGTCCCCGAGCCTACGATCTCGGTGTGGTACAAACCGACAGCTTGAAAATGGATAAAGCAACAACTCTGAGCAAGTTAAAGGCTATAAAGCAAGACCAAAATTCGATTATTGCTTCGGAAGTAAACTTTATCCGTCAAAATCAGGTGCAACTAATTTTGGCTGACATTCCTTTTTTAGCTGCTGAAATTGCTCGTGTAGCGGGAATACCTTGCTGGATGAATAGTAATTTTGGTTGGGATTTTATCTATCGGGAGTGGGGTGGAGAGTTCATTGAAATTGCGGATTGGATTGCAGGTTGTTATGCAAAATGCGATCACCTGTTCCGTTTCCCTTTCAATGAGCCTATGTCCGCATTCCCTAGCATCACAGATGTTGGTTTACCTGGAGGTTCGCCACATTTCAAAATCGATGAACTACGATCTAAGTGGGGAATCTGTTCGAGCGTTGATAAGACTATTTTAATGACCTTTGGAGGATTAGGCTTAGAAAAAATACCTTACCATAACCTCAAACGATATCCTGACTGGCAATTTATTACCTTTGACCGAGACGCACCCGATTTACCAAATCTATTAATAGTTAACGACCGCAAGTATCGTCCGGTAGATTTTATGCCTTTATGCTCTCGTGTCATTTCTAAACCCGGCTTTAGTACTTTTGCTGAAGCAACGAAGCTGGATATACCCATTATCTCTGTCACTCGTGAAGGATTTGCGGAGGCTAAATTTTTACATGCAGGCATAGAAAATCATAACTATCATAAATTGATAACGCCACAAACATTCTTTGAAGGTAATTGGGATTTTCTTTCCGAACCACTGAAACCACCAAAAAATCCCAGAACTATTGCTATTGACGGCAATGAAAAAATAGCTCAAGCTGTGGTAAATTACATTAGTTAACTATTTTCCAGGCACAAGTCAATTATTGTTAAATTCACAATAAAAATTTATGTTTAGTCCAAGTTTACATAGGATTAAACTTATGTTTAGTTAACTAAATGGATTATTTTCAAAGAAATTGATGAATGACTAAAATCGAATGAATAAACAGAAATCTTAATATAGTTTTAGTTTATTTTTCTTAAAGTTTTGATGTTTGATGTATTAATGATGTCAAAATCAAGAAAACAAAAAGTTCAAGTTATCCTTGACATCCTTATTTTGGAAGTGGCATTGTTGCGATGATTGCTCAGAATTAAACTCTATTAAAGAGATAATCAACAGTGGAGCAGCAAAGTGTAGACCCTCAGAAAACTACGATCCCCCCAGCGGCTATGGAAGCTATTCTTCAGCCACAAAGTCATAATGGGGTGGTTCCAATACCTGAAGAATCTAAAGAATCTCAAGTTCCAGAACCTGAAGAATCTCCCATACAAGACCCTGTTACAGTTCGATTAGCGGCTCGGGATGTACGAACAGTTTTGGATAAGCAGAAGGAAGAACGTCAAATATTGCTTACCCAAATGAATATTCTGTTTGTTACTAACACCGCTGTACTTACGGTATTGGCAATTTCTAGACTTTTAACTATTTTTACTATTTTTAACGCAATTGAGGTGTTGTTAGTTTTATTAAACTTTATTCTTTTGATTAATGCCCTATTACCGCGTAGATTCGTAATTACGCCTGTTCCAAATGATGATTTTCTTGAGCGTTATCTGCCACTATCAAATCAAGATTATGATTTACAGATGCTCGTTAACTTGGTAACGGCATATAATGCAAACAAGCAGACAATTGATGATATTTCTCAAACTTTGACTTATGCTGCTTATGTTACTTTAGGAGTTATTTTTGTCGCCGTACTACACTTGGGAACTGTTTACTTTATACCTGAGTTAAAAAGCCCATGAGTTCTGAGGAAGAAGATATGAAAACTTCTGAAAAACGCTTACCTTTACCTAAGCCAGACCCGGCAAATATTAAGGTACTAACGTCAAATCTACCAAAAAATCCAATTTTACCTTGGAATCAGTTTGATTCCCCTTGGCTTGATGGTGAGGAAAGCGAAGCAGATACATTAGAAGAGACAAAACTTGAAGAAGAAGCAGATGCATTAGAAGAAGCAGACAAAAAAGAAGATGACCCTGATGAATCAGTAATTACCGAAAATGTGCAGAGCAACTCATCATCAGGTAAACAGTCTAACCAGGACCTCAACGAAGAACAACCGCAAATCCAACCAGATACTGATAGTATATACCCGAATCCATCAGTAAATACCGATGAAGACAATAGCAAAAGAACTTAAAGTAATATAAAGTATAAGCATTAATGAGTAATAAATGCTTAAGTATAATACAGGCTCACCAACTTCAAGAAATGAGTTGCTAGGTGAATAAACTTTTACTTGCTCTCCTAAATGCAATCTAAAAGTTCAATAAAAGTTTACCTAATATACTATTTCATTTGATGAAGCTTCACGGGGAACTGAATATCTTTTGACAAGGAAGAACGAAGAATCCATTAGATTTGGCGAACTCAGTTTCCTAGGTAATGTCTTTTTTACAGTTTTAGTTTGCTCAAGCCTGTTTATACTTGTCTATTAAAATCTGTTTATGTCAGCGCTTTGCCCATTTTGAACCGGAAAACAAGATAATACTGTGATGTCATCTGCTAGCATATCATAAGTAAATTACATATTACAAAAAGCTCTTAAAAACCCTGTCGAAACAAGTCAAATATAAAATCATTTGAATTGTTTGAATTGTTTAAAAAGTTTAAACTGTTCAATTAGTTGGAATTTTGGATTTTAGTTTTTGTTCGCTGACTCTTAAATTCTGATTCCCAAGTGCCAACTTCTGTTTCTTATAAAGATGACTCACTACCAAAAGCTGCTTAGAATCAACACAAATGGAAAATCGTTGCGTAATATCACCTCGGAAATTGCAGCCATAGTTGCGGATTCAAAAGTAGATATCGGTCTTTGCACTTTATTTTTACGCCATACTTCAGCAAGTTTGATCGTTCAAGAGAATGCAGACCCAGACGTGCTGAAAGATTTAGCTGATTTCATGGCAAAAATCGTACCAGAATCTGCTTCCTATTTTCACGATACTGAAGGTCCAGATGATATGCCAGCCCACATTCGTACTGTTTTGACTCATACTTCAGAACACATTCCCATTAACCGAGGTCAACTGGTTTTAGGTACTTGGCAAGGTATTTACATCTGGGAGCACAGACAACAAAATCATTATCGAGAATTAGTCGTCCATATTTCAGATTAGTTTTTTTAGATTTATATAGTCACAAAATTTAACACTTCCTTGGCTAGAATTATTTAATTCTGAGTCATTAAAGAAGGGAGTGTTAAATATGTAGTTGTAAATTACCATTAACCTATTCAGGAAAGTTAAATTCTTGATTTAGTTATAATTCCCTTAAAATTTAGAGCCTCTTGAGTTAAAAATTCTTGAGTTTAATGTTGTAAAGCTGATTTTTGTCTCTGAAAAATTATAAAAATTTACAAATTATGAAAATCGTAGAGCTGATCGACTGGTTTGAAGCTTGGGCAAATCCTTCTTGGCAAGAGAGTTGGGATAATAGCGGTTGGCAAATTGAACCGGGAGTTTTACAAGAGGATGCAAAAGTTTTAATTTGTTTGACTCCCACCTTGGCGGTCATGAAAGAAGTTATTTCTCTTCGCAAACAAGGAATTGGCGTAAATTTAATTTTTGCCCATCACCCGTTAATTTTTAATCCGCTAAAATCTTTACGCAGTGATGATGGCTGTATCGGTGAAATGGCGCAACTAGCATTTGTCCATAAAGTAGGTATTTATACAGCACATACAAACTTCGACCAAGTACAAGATGGTACTGCCGATGTTTTAGCTCAAATTTTGGAACTTCAAGAAGTTACACCCATCGTTCCTACACAACTGGGTTTGGGGTATGGTCGTGTAGGAAATTTAATTTCTCCGACTACACTGCAGCAACTTTTAGGGGTTATTCAAAATCGGCTGTGTCCGCCAAATTTAATTTTTTCTCCACATGCTGACTTTCAGCAAAAAATTTCCAAAGTAGCAGTTTTAGGTGGTTCGGGGGCTAGCTTTATTGAAGCTGTTGCTAAAAGTGGTGCTCAAGCCTACCTTACTTCTGACTGTAAGTTTCATCAGTTTCAAGAAAGTCGCGATCGCGGTTTAATTCTCATTGATGCTGGACATTATGCGACTGAACGTCCCAGTTGCGATCGCTTAGCCCAAAAATTTGACTCATTAAATCTTAGCTGGGTCAAATTAAGCCAAAAAGATGAAGATTTTCGCCAATTCTTCCAAATCACTACTCCAGTCTAATTTACTCTAAAGCAATTAATATATATTTTAGATTTTCGGCTTACAAAAAATGTATTTCTAAGTATTATAATTGCAGTTTAAGTATTATATCAGACTGGCTTCCTGCTGTTTTATTGAATCTTTATTAGGAGTATTATTTATATCAAACTTAATGCTGAAAAATAACGCCATAAATTTGACAAGCTATTTTCCAAGATAAAAATCTAAATTTATTTCCTAGTAAATAGTGATTTATATCACTTCTTTTGTTGACCTATGTCAGTTTAAATAGGGCGAAAATCATTCACATTAAGTTAAGAGAAACCAACTGTAAAATATAATCACAGTCAAATGATTCGCGCACTTGTTGAATCTGCTTTTCAAACTGGATGTCTGAGCGTTGAGTCAGAAGGTCTTCTTCATCAAGTACTGGAGACCAGAAGCTATAGAACAGAGGACTTAGAAAAGATAAACTTACTCTGTAAGGCAGTGCACGAAGGTCGAATAAAACGCGAATCATCCTCAAAGTTGAGGATAGAGCTATCTCTTTATTGCTAAACTGACTTTATTAGTAATCTGAGTAAACTAATCTGTACTATTCCGTCAATATAGCTGATAGAGTAAAGAAAAACTCAATATACGCTTAAATTTTGGCCTTAGTATTAATGAATATCTTGCTCGAGCAGGTATTTTACTTAATCAGATCGCACTCGGGACAGAAAGCAACTTTGAACTTTTGTACTAGTTTTAATTCTGTTATTTGGGATTTAGCGTTAATTATTGGGCGACTTTCAACGCAGAATAAGCTAAGATCGGATACGTAGGGGTTGAATTCCAGCTAAGTCTCCTGTTTTTCTAGTTATGCCAATGATTAAACACAGGCAATTTCAACAACAGCAAACTTTAGCTAAACTTGAGTATAATTTAATTCATAGTGTCGCCAATGACTCTCCAGCCAATACGATCAAAATTACTAGAAAGTTTAAATTATGACATTACCCTCAAGTGTGTACTCCTTGAATCACCTCCAAGGGTAATAAATTTTAACTAGTGCCAAGAGCATATTTTTTGCCAATAAGTTAAGTCATACAATAAGATTGAAAAAACTTCTAAGTAAATCTTCTGGCTAATTTAAACGGCATAATTAAAAGTACGTTGTCCAGATATTAGGGGCTACGTTCTATCAGGTGTAAAGCCTAAATGTTTACAAATTTAACCACATATAAAAAAGGAAGCAGTACATGCTACACCGCAAGATTTATCAACTTTGTTGCGATGGGCGGGAGGTATGTGTTTTCTTACGGGATCAGCAACGCTGGATTGAACGCACCCGTATTATTGACATAGAGGGAGATTTAGTCACCCTACGCTATGAAACCGAAGAAGAAGACGAAATCTGTTCCTGGGAAGAGATGGTTCGTTTAGAAAGCATTGGTGCCATTAATCAAAAACTAGCTTCGGTACCACGCGGTAATGTTGAGCCACTTATGACAGAAGATTGTCCAGATGCAGAACGTATTCGCAATCGCCCAGAGTCCGATAGAGAATAAGCTATAAATTAAGCTGTAAATATTTGTTTAGTGCATGCACCAGACAAAAATTAGCTTAGATTTACAAAAATTAGCTTAGCTTTATAGTCAACTTTGGCTCACGAATTTATGCTTTTGTAAACTTAAGGCTCATAAGCTTAGGGCTCACCAACTTAAGTTCGTCGACTTAGATGTTCAATTTAAGTAGATAGAGTAAAGTTCGTAAAACCATTCAAGTCTAGTAGCCAAAAACTCAAAGCTTAGGATTCAGTAGTATTGCTATTAGAGCGTTCATAAGCCGGACAATAACCCTCCAAAGTTACTTTAAAGTTATACAAAGGGGAAGCGGGATTCCAGCACCGCTGTCCCCTTTGGTGCTTACAAGTCCCACAGCAATCTATATTAGGCCAAATAAATCGTTCGCTATTTTGGTTGATAAGTTCTTTTGGAGACAATCCCCGCAGAAGTAATTCTTCTCCTTGCCAGCGAGCTTCAATCAAGCCAGTATCAGCAAATTGACGCCACCGAGGATCTTTCGTAATCCCATTTGGAAGAGAAATTGTAATTGCTGATTCCCATTCCGATAGTTCTCCCTCATAATTGGTTTCCGGGGGAGCTGGTTGTAAAAATGTTTCACCTATCGGTAGTTCAACTAAAGTCCCTGGTCCAGGAGAATGCAAGTGATATCGATTTTGTAATTCTTCTAGACTCGTTAAATCTGCCAAATAAGCCGCAGAACCATGAACAAATATGACATGCTGTGGGCGTAAGTTATGTATTAGCTGGGTAGTTCCTGGACCATCACTGTGTTCGGCAAGTAGATAAGTTTCAAGATTAATTGCTTCTGGGTTTGAGTGGTTAATTTTTGTATCTATTTTTCCTGGTACTAGAACCAACCAAGAATCATTATCATTTTGATAATATTTATTAAGATTTGCGGTGGAGTCAGTCAGAACAATACAAGGAGATTTTGTCAACATCGGTAATTGTTCTGGTTGCAGGCGACGTACCCTTGGGCGCACTCGTTCATCCCAAAATAAAGGTTGGTGGCGGGCAAAATTTTGTACTGATGCAGGAAAATGAGGCAAAAGTTCTAAGTAAGCATCACAACCTGCTGCAACAGCTCCATCAACCCAAATATCGAGATCGCGCCCAGTAAAATGATGATGACTGCGTAAAAGCATCAATAATTCTTGACCCAAGCCTAAAGCTGGCGTCGGTAGTAAGACGCAATAATCATCTGCAATAGCACGATTAATTCTTTCGGCTAGTTGGTTTTCTTGATTGCGCCGATGTTGATGGCGTGATGTCCCGTAAGTACCTTCAATAATCAATACATCTAGATTTAGTCCCCGCAATTCTTCCAAACGCAAACCTTCTACCAAACGGGAATTGGATAAGAAAAAATCACCAGTATAAAGCAGCTTGTAAGTCCGATCTGGAGTTTTGTAAGTCAGTAAAATAACTGTAGCTCCAGGTAGGTGTCCCGCAGGGAATAACTCAACAATCAGATTTTCCTTGAGTTCTATTGGTGTCCGCAGTGGTAATGCTTGACAAAAATCTGGTATTTCCTCAGATTCGCTTTTCTCCCAATTGAGGGGTAGTAATTTACTCGTTACTTCACTTGCACAGATTGGTAATTGGGGAAAACGTTGATGTAGCGCTAATAAACCTCTAGCATGATCGGCATGTGCGTGACTAGCGATCACTACATCGACTGGTTGATTTGAGTTACTTTGGAGAGAAAACTGTGGTAAATCATTGACTAATGGTGAAATGTCTGTCAACCCACAGTCAAGCAGAATCCGATATCTACCCATGCGTATGAGCAGACAGACACCAGATTTATTCTGCTCGACACCATAGGGAAAAAATTCTAATTCACTACATGATTCCCCCATTCCTGGCTGAGAAGATGCTGATAGATGATCGCTCATGCTCTCTTAACCTCAAATTTTGTCGGAGTTGATCCGACAATTCGCCCCCATACCCAAAATTGGCAAAACTAAGCTCGCTGTTTGTCCTAGATGAACTATCGCGAACCAGAAAACTTTCTTAGCCAAAAAAATTTTCTTCAAAAAGTCAAGGGCTAAGGGCTTTTGCTTAGGAGCTGTTTTAACTTTGAAAGTTTCGATTGCAAGAAACCTCAACTTGTACTTCTTTCAGTGAGCAGAACCATTACCGTCGTAATTATCGGAGTCGTAAAATCCATTTTTTGTGCCGAAGAATAGACAGGAAACTGTAAAAATCACTGTTAAACCGACCAAAATTAGTTTTACGTCCATTTTTTGTTAACCTCTACTAAAGATTTTTCCATCTTAATAGAGCATGGGAGTCAAGTGAGAAAACCCACTTAAATTTTTTATTATACTTACGAATTTTATAAGCTAGTAAATCTTGTACAATCAGTCAGATTGTAGAACTTTTCGGAAAAGCTGTCTATCCAATCAAATCAGAATATTTCCTAAACTTATTAAAACCTAATGATTTTTATCAAAATTAGCTTGAATCTCAATATTTAGTAACTTAATAAAAAACTAAAATAATAAAAATTTATCATATATATTTCTTTTCCTAATAAAAATAAGGGTGAGTTATTTGTGAATTAAATTAAATTCAAATTCAGTAGCAAAATAATCTAATAGGAGTCAATTAGTTAACCCCATCCATAATTTCTACACTGTTGCGGTGGAAGAGGATCCACTTCAATGAGAAAAATTTGGTTGGGGAGGAATAAATACGAGGAAAGATACAAATTTGATTAACTTTTGTTACAAAATTTCTAAACTCAAATTAGCTGGATATTTGAAACGTTAAGTTTTAAAGCTTAAAGCTCATAAGTTTTAAATTTCAAAAACTTGTAACCCAAAAACTTTTAACCCAAAAACTTGTAACCCAAAAACTTTTGACTTAAAACTTGTAACTTAAAACTTGGATAACCTTATTTTCTGGTAAGCTAGCAGAATTTACAGTAATCTTGTCAATATTACTACGACGAACTTCAACACCATCCATAGTTGAAGTAAAATCATCTAACGGTAAAAGACTGCAAGCACTAGTATCCGCAGCTTGAGTTCGATAATGGGTAGGAATCACTAGTTTGGGTTGAATTGTTTCAATAGCTTGTTTCGCTTCAACCGGACTATATGCTTTTGGACCACCCCCCACAGGGACCAATAGTATATCCGCCCCAGTCATGAGGATTTTCTGTTCCGTTGTGATTGGAGCTGCAATTCCTCCAAGATGCAAAATTTTAACCCCTGCTTGCTCCCAAGCCCAAGCAATATTTTCGCTAAATCTTCTACCATCGCGTTGGCGATCGCTACTGAATCCTTGAAATTTAATCTTTTTAAACTGGTAAACCCCAGGTAAATACATCAACTTGGGATTGCCAGGTAAACCTTTTACTGCACCTTCATCACGTAGTTGGGAACTAATAATAACTAAATCTGCTCTTTTTTTGGGGGAACGATAACCAGCAGTACAACCTACCAGTTCGAAGGGGTTGGAAAGAATATTAATTCCACCACCAGAGAAGAAGAAACTGGTATGTCCTAACCAACGAATTGATAATGAACCGCGAGATTGGGCATCAGCTTGCAATTGAGAACCCAAGTTAGCAACCAAAGTCGTTACCAATCCCGCTCCAGCGTAGCCGATCAACTGTCGTCGTTTCATTAATTATTCTCTCGACTGTAATTGTTTCAGAAAGTTTTGCAACAATTGCTTTCCTGAAATAGTCAGGACACTCTCTGGATGAAATTGGACGCCTTCAATGTGAGGATAGTTCCGATGTCGGACTCCCATTATTGTTCCATCTTCCAACCAAGCTGTAATTTCTAATACTTCTGGACAAGTTTGCCGCTCAATAACCAAACTATGATACCTGGTAGCATTCATGGGGTTATCTAATTCTTGAAAAACTCCCACACCTGAGTGCTTAACAAATGAAGTTTTTCCGTGCATTAGTTCCTTGGCAGAGACAATCTTACCACCGAAAGCCTGACCAATACTTTGATGACCCAAACAAACTCCCAGAATCGGGATGCTAGGTCCTAGTTGCTCTATCAGATTTAAAGAAATACCTGCATCTTCCGGACGTCCTGGTCCAGGAGAAATAACTATTCCATCGGGATTCATTTCCCGAACTTGCTCAAGGGATATTTTATCGTTACGAAAAACTTTAATTTCCGATGCAACGGGGAAATCTACTGCTAACTCTCCCAAATACTGCACCAAATTATAAGTAAAACTATCGTAATTATCAATTACTATAATCAAAAACAATGACTCCTGATTTTTATTCCATATCAGATTTTGCCTGATTTTTGGTTGATTTAATCTCTATCAGTGTCATTTTGATATGAGTATATTTAATTTATTTAAATTCTATATGGGTAGAGAATCTCAATCTTGGCTTAATTCAAGTAAAAGTTATGCGCATATGTAATTATTAACTTTGTCAGTGGTGGAAGAATCAGAATTGATGCTACAAATATGGCAACAAAAGCTGAGATTAGTACTGCACCTGCTGCACAATCTTTAGCAATCTTGGCTAAATCGTGATAAGTTTGCTTGACCGTTAGATCTACCAAAGATTCAAGAGCAGTGTTCAAAAGCTCTAAAGTTAAAACTAGACCACTGGTAATACCAATAACTACCACTTCAATCGCTTCGAGCCGCAAAAAAATACTCAATCCAAGTGCAAGGACACAGACAGAGACATGAATACGAAAATTACGTTGTGTCTTGAATGCGTAACTAATACCAGCCCATGCATATCTAAAACTAGTAAATAAGTTACTAGCTACTTTCCATGAGTACTTCCTTTCTTGCGTCACAATCGGTTCTAAATGTTTTGGTGTTGCTGGTGAAGATACTTGCTGGGACATATATTATGAAATGTGGAAACTATAAGAAGTAATGAAATAAAAATGCATTTGTTCAAAACGTGCAAAGAGCACTTGTTCGCATTTTGCTTTTTAAGTAACCCTGATATAGTTTTCTACAAAAGTGGATCTAATTTTTCAGTAATTTTTTGCTAAATCTGATTTTGATTGTTAAATCATTATAAACTTGTAATATTAGTTTCTTAGGAATCAAGTAATTATACGTTAATAATAATATTCACTGTCCTCAGTAATATTACTTGTTGGTTTAGCATTTTTATCAAACTCTCTTCATCAGGATGATCCCAACCTAAAAGGTGAAGTAAACCATGAGAAGCCAACCATGCAAGCTCGGTTTGTAAGCTATGACCCTGCTGTTTTGCTTGCTTACTAGCTGTGACAACAGAAATAACAATATCTCCAAGATATAGAGGTATTTCGTCAGGTATTTGCACTGATTGGGGTATATCTGTATCCAAGCTTGCAAAAGCTAAAACATCTGTGGGTCTATCTAGTTGCCTATATTCATAATTTAGCTTCTGAATCTCTATATCATCTGTTAAGCGCAATCCAATTTCATAACTTGGAGCTTTAGATATATCTGGCTGTAAAACATCAAGCCAGGCACAAAACCAACTCTCCCAAGTTTTGCTGGAAATTCGGTTATTGCGATCGCCAACTTCGAAATCTGGAAGAGAAATTTGCTCGGAATAAAAATTGTCTTGTACGTAAATTTCAGCTTGCAAAGGTATAAATGTCCTTAACTGACTTAGACAACTGTAAGTGAAGTTAGCTAAACAGCTCCTTGCTTCTTTATCGAGTTAGATAAGCAAGACCAACTAAAACAGTCAATAATCCTATTGTAGTCAAGGCAAAGTGCTTTAAAGAGGTCAGACGCTTTTGCACCATGTTTCGCATTGCGAGTTTTACGTAAGAGGGTTGTTTTTCCTCGGAAGAAGAATTCTCCATAAATTTTATTAAATCCGAAAACCTTACTTCAATGTAACAGTTTGTTGAGTACTTTAATGTTCTTTTGGAAATAATTATCAATTCTGAAATTATCAATTCTGAGTTAAGAATTGTGGGACTTAGGGAATACAAAGTAATTTGAGAATTTGACTTCAAGAGATTTAGTCCCAGAAGTTTAATCCAATAATTTTGATTCAGCCACCTTGATTCACCCACCAAATTGAATCCCAAATCTCGTGCTTATTAGTTAGAGGTATTCTCTACAAGTTGATTTTCCTGTCTCAAATAAGCTTGGATAAACAAATCGAGTTCCCCATTCATGACATCATTAATAGCGGTTGTTTCCACCTCTGTACGCAAATCTTTAACCATTTGGTAAGGATGAAACACGTAGTTACGGATTTGGTTTCCCCAACTTGCTTCCACCATATCGCCACGAATTTCTGCGATTTCCTGAGCACGTTGCTCTTGAGCAATGACTAATAATTTAGCTTTGAGACGGGTAAGAGCTTTTTCTTTGTTTTGCAGTTGAGAACGCTCTTCTGTACAACGGACAGCGATCCCAGTGGGTATATGAACTACCCTGACAGCAGTTTCTACTTTGTTAACATTTTGTCCACCTTTACCACCAGATCTAGATGTGCTAATTTCCAAATCTTTTTCTGGAATTTCTAACTCAACAGAATCGTCTAATTGGGGCATGACTTCTACCCCTGCAAAACTAGTTTGTCGTTTACCATTAGCATTAAATGGCGAAATTCTTACCAGGCGGTGGGTTCCGGTTTCTGAACGTAAATAGCCATAAGCGTAACGTCCAGTAATTTCTAAAGTTGCTGATTTTATCCCAGCTTCATCCCCCTTAGATTCTTCTGTCAAAGTAACCTTATAACCGTAACTTTCAGCCCAACGGACGTACATGCGTAGTAACATTTCTGCCCAGTCTTGGGCATCAGTACCACCAGCTCCGGCTGTTATTGTAAGCACTGCTCCACTACTATCGTAAGTCCCAGAAAGTAATTGCAGTAATTCCCACTGGTCTAATTCGCGGTTGAGTTTACTAAGAGTAGATTCTGCTTCCTCAATTAATGCTCCATCGGCATCAAGCTCTAAAAGCTCTAACACCGCCTTACTATCTTCCAAACCTAATTCCCAGTCTTTGTATTGTTGAAGATTCGCTTTGAGGTCATTTAATTCTTGGAGTATTTTTTGGGCTTGACTTTGATTGTCCCAAAAATCAGGTTGTGCTGCGGTCTGTTCTAAATCTTGAATCTTGGCGGTTAATGCGGGAACGTCAAAGATACTCCTGGGTTTTACCCAGGCGACCAGACAACATTTCGACTTCGCGTTTAAGTTCCAGAGCGTCCATAGTGATTACTAAGTTGCTTATGCAAGAATATTATTGCTTTAATTCTATTAATTTAAAAATAAAAAAACTGCAAGCATACCCTTGCAGATTGTAATTATACAATTTAGGTTTATTTCAGATTAATTTTAAGCATTAGAAAATCTTAATTGTTTATGTTGGTTAATTTTTATTGCTGATTGCTTTTGGTGAGGATAAGATAAATTAAGTTTTGTACATTTTGAGGAATTGCAGCAAGGTATTATTGCTCAGTTGCACGATCAGAGAAGGATGTATTGGCAAATTTTAGAGGTTAGCTATTCACGGTTTGGCGTTTGCGTAAAGAACTAGCTCCAAATATTCCAAATACAGCCAAACCTAATATTGTTGTGGGCTCTGGTACGGACTGAGGATCGGGATCCAATGAAATTCGTTTTGTACTTAGTTCAGCATAATCAAAAGTTAAGTACGGCTCATCAGGAGCAATTATCTTAGTTCTCAGGAGCCCGTCATAACCATTCGCAGTCGCACTAAATACTTCATCAAAATCTAGTTCTACAAAGGCTGATTGAATCCAGCCATCTTGACCTTTGCTATTTTTTTGTTTTGTTAGCTGTCTCTCAAAGTAGCTCCCATCTGCTTTCCAAAATCCAACTTTGGCATCTTTCACATCGTAATCGCCAAAGAGGAGATTAAAGTAGACCGGGGAGTCTTTAACTACATTATTTTTATCTACGGAAAAGTCAAAATCAAATCCTGGAAGAGGAATCTGACTGGTTTTTTGATCTCCATTTGTATTCTGAAATCTATAATCTTTTTCAGAAAAACCTTTTTCAGAAAAATTAGCTTTTTTAATGAAACTAGTTGACAGAGAAATATCAGTAAATATGGAACCACTGCTTCCATTATCAATAAATCCTTTAGTTTGAATCGCAGTATTTAATTTTTCTGCCGCGCTACGATTATCAAAATCATCTCCCTTACCAGTTGCTAATTTTCCATCTTGATTAAGGTCTGGGATAAAATCTCCAACTCCCAATACGCCTTTTCCATCAACATTAGCAGCGTCACCGTTTGCTGCGGTGTAACCCGAACCGTTTCCATAACCCAAACCGTCACGATCGCCGATACGAATATAGTTAAAACCAGCTGCTTGTGCAGAAGAAGCAAAAGCTCCTAAAGTGGCTAGTATTGTAGCAGATACGAATAATACCTTATTCCAAACTTTCATGAAAAGGTTTCCCTGAGAATCGATGTTCTCAATTTATTCATTGGTTTTACCTTTCGACAAGGGGATCTAATTAAGTTTTTTCTTAAAAATAAATGTTACGGATAATTACATATTTGTAATTAAAATAAACGTGTTTAATGAAACACTTATCTTTTTAATTTATAAACAATAAATATAAATAATTTTCAATGTTTTTACGGAATTATAATTAAATACAGAAATGAAAATTTCATAAATACCAAAAGAATTTAAAGATTAAAAACCATAGAATCTAAAATCCTATAATCTAAAATCCTATAATCTAAAAATCGTGGTACTTACAAATGCAAGCACCACGATTAATGTATTAAGACCAGATCCAGTTTGAATATTTGATTGCAAACAATTGAGTTGTACCTACAAAATATTGGTCTGGGTATAGCTGGGGTTTATTTAATTAATGTTGCTTTATTTGGTTTTAGCGTTGTAATTTGACTAACTACTTCACTAGTCCCGGCTATTGATAGCAATCAGCAAACGCAAGATGAAGATAAATAGATTTATGTAGGTTAAGTACATCGATAATGCTGCACTTAAGTATCGATCATCGCTATAAGTACGTGGTAATACGAAGAAATCTACCACGGCCGCACCAGCAAACAGAAGTACACCAATACCGGAAATACTAATTTCTAACCAGCCAGGAGTATAAATGCCAAAAAGGCTCAAAACTAACTGAAGCCCCAAAACAATAACTAGAGCAATTATTCCCAGACTAACTGTTTTGGATAGGGCAATACCATCTTCCTCGGAAAGGTTAGAACCAATTTGACGAGCAAAAACAAAAGTTATACCACATCCAAAAGCAGCAAAGCCCACACCTGCGATTCCAACTCCTTGGGTTCTTAAAGCTAAAAATACAATACCGCTCAGAGTATAGCCCGACAACAAACTGTAAGCAGCAAGCAAAGGAAGAGCTACTGCATTATTAGCTTTTTCAGCAACATTGCGGGCGACAAAGAAGAGAATGATTTCTACAATGAACGCGCCAATAAAAGTTGGGAAGAACAACTCAGGGTTGTTTTGGATGATATTAATTCCACCGTAGGTTCCCAAGGCTGTTAGTAAAAGTCCACCACCTACGAAGGGTAGAGCGTTCGCAATGACATTTGGACCCACAAGAGCTTGTGTTTTGGCATTGCGGATAGCATCCCGAAAATTACTTGTATTACTCATATATCAAAAAATAAATCCAATCAAATTTTATCGTTTTTACCATTTTGGCGCACAGACAATACCTCCAACCATGGTGCTAATAAGCATGTTTACAGGTTTATTATTTAACAAAATTTATTTCAATAATGGAAAACAAAAACAATATTACGTATAAATACTGAGCTGTGGGGTGAGACTCTTAGCAATTTCAGTGAAAGGACGAATGGTCTGCAAAACCTTTCACAAGGAAAATAATTACAGCTTTAATACTGAGTTGCATGCTTAAAGTTAATTATCAAGTTGACTCACAAAGCATAAAACACTGAATTCTCTATTTGGATGCAACTAAGTATAAAAATTATTGATTAAAGTTCCTTTCCCGAGATGGAAGTTATTACAAGGGTATTCATATGGTAGCTACTCAGTCCTCTATGAGGTACGATAGTATGGAACTAATGCGTATGTACTATCAAAATCCTTCAATCAAACTACGCAATAAACTTGTACAACTACATACTGGTTTAGTACGGAAGATGGCTCATAAATTTAGCCATCAATGTAATGAACCTTATGAAGATTTAGAGCAAATCGGTTATTTTGGTTTGATTCGTGCAATTGAACGTTTCGACCCATCTCAAGGTTATGCTTTTAGTTCTTTTGCTGTACCTTATATTCGGGGTGAGATGCTTCATTTTCTTCGCGATCGCAGTACTTTATTAAAGATACCCAGACGATGGCAAGAACTCTACAATGAGGGGCAAAAAATTCGTAAAGAATTAGCAGCAGATTTGGGTAGACCTCCAAAAGATGCTGAAATTGCTAAACTATTGAAGGTTTCGTTACAAGAATGGCAAGAAACTAAGTTGGCTGCACAAAACAGGATGCCATTAAGTTTAGATGCAACAGTGGTTCATTATGTTGATTGTCAAGTGACTCTGGGTGAAGCACTCCCCTGTCAACGTAGTAGTTCTCACCAACAACTAGAAGAAGAAAGACAGCAGCTTCGAGGGGCGATCGATATGTTGGAAGAAAAACCCCGGATGGCAGTTGAATTAGTGTTTTTAAAAGAACTTTCTCGGAAGGATGCAGCTAAAACCATTGGAACTTCACCAATGACAGTAACGCGATATTTGCAAAAAGGCATTCAGGATTTAGTGTCTTTTATGCAGCCACAAACTGTTTCAGCAGGAACTTCTGCTTGAATATCTATTTGATTTACATTGTAGGCGCTCATTTCCGAAATCAACACCTTCCAAACGCTACAGCAATCTTCAGAAATATCTTTATCTATTTATTTACATTCGGTTTGGTGATGTGTAATGGGTAATTGCTGTATACCTTAACTGCTTATGCAGTGGGTGTTAATGAAACAAACAATTAACCATTAAATATTTACCAAGACTATTACTGGGACTTAATATCTGCTATTGCACCTTTAGTCATCGCAGCAATTGCTTTATCGGTTGCTTTTGGCAAATGGTAATATTTACCGCTTGCTGTTTGTGCTAATTCTTTAGCAAAACCTGTGGAGACAAATTTACTTTCAGTGTCAATTACTAGTAATTGAATCCCAGCAGCGCGTATCTTTGCCGCGATATCCAATAATTCGCCTTTTATATCTGGTTTTTGACCTGGCTCTTGGGGTTCTCCTAAAGAACGTGACAAGGAAATATTACCCCGCCCGTCGGTAATCGCTACAACTACAACTTGCCCGATATCGCCACTCATTCTGGCGTTTAAACCAACACGTACGGCTTGGGTTAAACCATGAGCTAAGGGCGAACCG
Organism: Mastigocoleus sp. MO_188.B34; assembly: GCF_030065675.1. Lineage (GTDB taxonomy): Bacteria > Cyanobacteriota > Cyanobacteriia > Cyanobacteriales > Nostocaceae > Mastigocoleus. Next base: position 23,985 of record NZ_JASJDK010000005.1, read on the forward strand.
CCACCACAGGGTAAAGTTTCCAAACGTGATCGCGCTAAAGCTATAGAACGAGTAGGTGGTAGTAAAACTTCAGCTTCTTCACCTCGGAAAGGAATCAATGCTACTTGGTCGCGGTTTTGATAGGCTTCTGTAAGTAGTTGCATGACCGCACCTTTTGCTGATTGCATGCGGTTTAATGCCATCGAACCGGAAGCATCAACAACAAATACTACCAATGCACCAGCTTTACGTACTAAGCGTTTAGAACGCATATCTGCTTGTTCGACAATTACTTTTCTTCCGGGATATCTAGCTCTTCGCGCTTTCTGGTAGGGAGCTGCGGCTCGTAATGTGGCATCTACAGCTATTCGGCGAACTTTACCCTGGGGTAACATCGGTTTGATATAACGCCCTCTGTCATCGGAAAAAATTTGGCTGCGAGTACCTGATTTTCCTTGTCTTTGGGACATTTGAGCGAAATACAATACGCTGGGGTCGAGAATTACACCCTCAGGATCAAATACAAATTCTTCAGGGATACTGGGTGGTTCCTGTTCTTGTTGTTCTTCGTTTTCTTGTTGCTCTTCGGGTTCTTCTGGTTCTTCTTCCGATTGATTTTGGTCTTCGGGTTCTTCTTGGTCCTGTGGTGGGGGAGGAGGTGGTGGGGGCTGTTGGTCCGGTGGTGTCTCCACCGTAGTTGCTCGAGGAACTATGACCAATTCTACTGCCCGTCGTAAATCTTCAGCATTAACTTGGTTGCGTCCTTCCAAAGCTGCAGCTGCTTTGGCGACACGTACAGCAAATAGCTCTGCACGATGTCCCTGGACATTACCACGAATAGCTTCATCAACAAGATAATTAATTTGGTCGCGGCTAATGATAACTTCTTTGAGCCATTCCCTTGCCAAAATAATTTGAGTTTTGAGGGTGTCAATGTCTTCGCTGTATTGTTGTAAGAATTCTTTGGGCGATCGGGAATAGTTAATTGCTTGTTCTACGGCTTGAACTCTTTGGTCTAAACCTAAGACACCATCAGCACTCAAGGTAATAGCTATTCTATCGAGTAAGTGTTCCCGTAGGGCTCCTTCTTCGGGGTTATAAGTAGCAATAAACAGTGATTTACAAGGATGCTGAAAACTAATTCCTTCCCGTTCGATTTGATTGCGCCCGGTTGATAAAACGGTTAGTAATTGATTGCTGATTTGATCGTCTAAAAGATTGATCTCATCTACATATAAAACTCCTCGGTTAGCTGTGGCGAGTAAACCGGGCTGAAAAACTGTTTGTCCTTGCTGAACTGATTTTTCTACATCTACAGATCCTAAAAGTCGATCTTCTGTAACTCCTAAGGGAATTTGGACAAAAGGTGATGGAATAATTTCAGTTTTTACCCCACTTGGGTTGTCATTAACTGTGTCTGGTGAGACACCATCCTGAGTAGTCGCCAAAGGAAACCCATCCTGATCTCCCCCGAAGGAGGAAGTGTTTTTTAATAGTTCATCGTCCCATTCTTCAGGGTGTTGGGGGTCGCAATTACTTATAGAGCCTGCAACAACTTCTATGGGCGGAAGAAGAGCGTGAATCGCCCGTGCCATAATCGATTTTGCTGTACCCCGACGACCTGCGATCGCAATCCCTCCCAAACCAGGATCTACTGCGGCTAAAAGCAAAGCTAACTTGATTGCTTCTTGACCGACTACGGCTGTCAGGGGAAAAGCGATATTTGAAGGGCTAACACTGGTGGCGGGCATAGTTTTCATCATTACCGATCTAGCTTTTTAGCATACCAAAACTTGCCACCATTGAGGCAATAATTAGATGTCGCAATTGTCTGCTGTTTTATCTTTAAGTGCGAGAATGCGGTATTGTAGTATTCCGCGCTTATGCTAACAGAACTCTACTTTTTTGTTTTATGTCGTCCAAATCTCTGGGATCAAATTTATATTTTCAATCAAATTTAATGAAAAATAATTACCAATATTTTTCATTATTTTCTAATATATTTTCATTACTTTCTAATATATAGTAATTCTACACCATTCATGAGAACCAATATTTTAGAATTTTAGAGATGCCTTCTTCTTAGCTTTTCCAGAGGGAAATATGTCGCGTCTCTGAAGGATTTACCGCTTCGCAAATCAAATATGATTGCTATAAATACTTCAAATCCTAATACTTCAAAGCGTAATATTTTAAAATCTAATATTTCAAATTCTAATATTTCAAAGCTTAATCTTTCAAATTTTTATAATTAGATACTCACTTGTCCGGGAGAGTCTTTTTTTTACAGAAAAGAAAATTAAGAAAAGTCATTACATATGACAACCTGAGCAACTAGCGGTTAGCGGAGCATACTGTATGTATTGCAAAAACACCGCTTTCATCGGGTGCTAACTACCACGCTATAATACGAGATTTTATTTCTCCCAATGCCTAATTTTAAAGGCTTACCGAAAGGGAAGCATCCCAAATATATAAATTAAATTTATCTGGTCTAAAGTTACTGAAATCTGTCAGTTGTAAATTTACTAGGTTCAATTTACTTGTAAATTTATGGTGATAATATTTTACTTCGCTTGCTCGTGCATGGTTGAATAATCCACCTTGCGCTAATTTCTTAGACAAAAAAATTTTTTTTTTGCAACAATTGGGATGCGCCCTGTCTCAAGTCTAATTAATTTCTCGTTCTTCTACTTTTTCTTTTTTCTTTCTTGATTAACAGAGACATCCGTATTCAAAAAAGCATGAAAATGCATCAAATTCTTAAGTTTAAAGATCGAACACTTCTACTTAATGCACTAACCCATCGCTCCTATCTTCACGAACATCCACAGTCTGGCGAGCATAACGAACGTTTGGAATTTCTTGGCGATGCGTTGTTAAATTTTTTAAGTGGTGAGTATCTTTATCAAAGATATCCAGAAAAAGGGGAAGATGAGTTAACCCGTAGACGTTCCGCGCTTGTAGACGAACAACAATTGGCAAATTTTGCTCTTGAAGTAGGTTTAAACTCAAAAATACGCTTGGGTAAAGGAGCAAAACGTGAGGGAGGTTCTCAAAATCCTAAGTTACTTAGTAGTACTTTTGAAGCTTTAATCGCAGCTTACTACCTTGATAAAAATTGTGATATCGAGGCTGTGCGTGCAGTTATTGAACCTTTATTTAATTCAGTCCCTGAAAAAACTTTTACATTACGCTCCAATGTGGATGCAAAAAATCGATTTCAAGAATGGGTACAAAAAAATATTACTCCCTCTCCCCCCAAATATGACACTATCCCTATTGGAGGTTCTTGTCATGCTCCAGAGTTTCTTGCCAAGGTGTTAGTGGGCGATCGAGTTTATGGTGAAGGTCGGGGACGCAGTAAAAGGGATGCAGAAAAAGCTGCGGCGGAAAATGCACTGGCAAAACTTAAATAAATTGGGGATTGGCGATTTGGGATTGGTAATGTATGGTGCTAGATGATGTAGTGTGTGTTATGGCGTACAACTATATATATTTTTCTAGAAAAAATTTAAGAGCGTCGTAACGCATTGCTGAATCATCATGGGTTGGTATATAAATTTATTCAAGTTATGCTTAAGTTGAACAGTAGTCTTGCAGTTAACTAGCGATAATTGATACTGGCAGCTACCTAATGTTCTTATTTCAGCACTTAGCAGCGTAATTGCTTCATCTATTATTAGTACTTAGACCTGAATTTGATATAAGGCAAAGGCTAGAGTAACTATTCCGCTTCAAGAACTTATGCACCAATCCCACCGACCTTCACCATAAAGTAATATCATTCGGTGCGTTACGGCTTGCGCCTAACACACCCTACACATTTGTTTTAAATCAAAAGCGAGAGCACCCCGATCGCACCCAACATAATTTGCCTTGCCTGATAAACTCTATGTAGGTTTACACTCGACCCTTAAGGACTTGGCAAAAAAATGGTATTACCTGCATCTAGCCGTTTACAATTCACTCCCGACTTAAATATTTGTCGTATCCTCAATGGAATGTGGCAGGTTTCTGGGGGACATGGACGCATCAACCCCAAACCTGCGATTCAATCGATGTTCAAATATATGGATGCAGGCTTTACTACTTGGGATTTGGCTGACCACTATGGTCCTGCGGAAGATTTTATCGGTGAGTTTCGTCGTCAGTTAATTAATAGTCGTGGCGAACAGGCTCTATCTCAACTGCAAGCTTTTACTAAATGGGTTCCTCGTCCCGGTAACATCACCAAAGAAATCGTTGATAAAAACATCAATATTTCCCTCAGAAGAATGGATGTAGCATCAATAGATCTAATGCAATTTCATTGGTGGGAGTATCGAGATAAAAACTATTTAGATGCTCTGAAATATATGGCGGATTTGCAATCTGAGGGCAAAATCAAACATTTAGCCTTAACTAATTTTGATACCGAGCACTTACAAGTTATCACTGATGCTGGGATCAAAATAGTTTCTAACCAAGTACAATTTTCCATTGTTGATCGCCGTCCCGAAGTCAACATGATTAAATATTGTCAAGAACATGACATTAAACTATTGACCTATGGGACTATTTGTGGCGGTTTATTATCAGAAAACTATATTGGTAAACCGGAACCAAAAAGTTGGGGACTAAATACCACCAGCTTGAGAAAATACAAAAATATGATAGATGCTTGGGGTGGTTGGAAACTATTTCAAGAATTACTGCTTACTCTTAAGGAAATTGCTGCAAAACATCAGGTTAGTATTCCCAATGTTGCAGCCCGTTATATTTTAGATAAGCCTGCTGTTGGCGGTGTAATAATCGGAGCAAGACTTAGTGTATCCGAGCATATAGAAGATAATTCCAAAATATTTAACCTTCAACTCGATTCGGAAGATTTGAATCGCATCGATGCAATATCCCGCAAATCACAGGATTTATATGAGCTGATTGGTGATTGTGGAGATGAGTATCGGCGTTGAGTGGACGATAGGAATTAGGATTCTAACGTAAGATTACCGTATGTATTGCGTGACAGGACACGTAATATAGGGAGCGGGAATTGGGAATTGAAACTTTATTTTCTATCTGTACAAGCACAGCAAGTATCAAGCTAGAGGCACAAAATCAATGTGCCCTCTTGGCTAAATAGTATTAGCCATAATTGTTAGAAAATTTTTTATTAGTTTTTTGTTTTCGTTTCCGATCCCCTATCCCCTATTTCAATATCAATCTCCCAATAGAGTTTCAATGGGAACGATCAAAATTTAGATCAATATTTAACTAGCACCAAATATGAGTGCTTTAATTGCAGCGATCCCAGCTTCAACAGCTTTATAGCCAAAGATGAAAATTGAACTGGTTAAAGTTGCACCCATCAAACAAATAACTAAACCAATTAGACTAATAAAGCCATCATCTTCAAGTAAGCCAAAGCCAACAAAAAAAATACCAATTGCTGGTAGCGTGTTAGTTAAAGGAATAGGAATACACATAGAAATTGACATCAAAGCAATAGCAACGCCAATAATCAATCTTCCTGGGATAGTGGTACAAACATAAGGTAGACGAGGACGAGTTATGGCTTCAATTCTTTGCAACCAAGGAGTTCCTGCTTTAATAAACTTTTGTACTGTTTCCAGCTTCATTCGATGATTTGCCATCTTCTTGGGTAGCCAAGGTTTTTTACGACCGATAATGAATTGGATAGCAAGTATAAATATTAAGACACCAAAGGGAGCAGCATAACCTGGCGCAGGTAAGGGTAAAGCTGAAGGTAAAGCCAAAACAACGAACAAAAACCCAAAAACGCTGTCACCTGCTATTTGGAGAATATCTTCCAATGTCACGTAGTCAGGTCGTTTTTCTTCAAAAAAAAAGTGATTTAGTTCTTTAGAAAGTTTTGCCATAGTATTAGTACCATAGTATTAAGTGCTATAAATTCAAGTTTTAATTCAAGGCTTTGAAAAAGACTTAAAATTTTTTAGTCCTAAAAATCTTACAATTACTACATATAAAAAAGTTAGTAGATCCACTACAAACTAAATACAGCACGAGCTTACACTATACCGAAGATTTTGTTGTTTTCATGTCAAGATATTGCAGAGTATTAAAATTATTTTGGGGTGCGGCTTTAGCTGCAGAGATGGAATATCGGGTTAATTTCCTTTTGGCTGTACTCAGTAGTTTAGGTAATCTTGCTGGCAGTATATTTGGTTTATTCTTGTTTTACCGCAAAGGATATAACTTTACTGGCTGGAATTGGGACTCAGCATTAATCGTTGTAGGGATTTTTACCTTACTGCAGGGATTTAGTGCAATCTTTTTAGCACCTAATCTTAACCGCATCGTTCGCCATGTTCAGGAAGGAACTCTTGATTTTATCTTATTGAAGCCAATCCGTTCTCAGTTTTGGTTATCTACTAACAATATTTCGGTTTGGGGAATACCAGATTTAGTTTTCGGTTTAATTATTATTGGGTATGCGGGTAGTCGTTTGGGATTGGGAATCGGTAACTATCTATTAGGTCTGATCCCAGTTGTTTTTGGTTTAGTTGTGCTTTATAGCTTGTGGTTTATTCTGGGAGCAACCAGCGTTTGGTTTGTCAAAATCTATAATGCAACTGAAGTCTTACGGGGATTGCTAGAAGCTGGACGTTATCCGATGGTTGCATACCCCGCAACTTTTAGATTGTTCTTCACCTTTGTTGTTCCAGTAGCATTTTTAACTACAGTTCCCGCTCAAACCATGTTGGGTCAAGGAGAAGTTACTTGGGTCATTGGTGCTGGAATACTGGCGTTACTGTTGTTTTTGATTTCTACTTGGTTTTGGCGCTTTGCTTTGCGTTTCTACACTAGTGCTTCAAGTTGATATGTCAGTCAGCAGTTAACAGTTAACAGTTTATGGCTAACGCCACGCCCTTGCGGGCTACAGTTAATGCCCTATAGCTGCCCTACCTGCGACTCCGCTAACAATTATCAGCTATTACCCATTACCAATTACCCATTACAAAGAAGAATACCTCAATGCATCCCTCTATTATGCAACGCCAAAAATATATATAACCGATCCCAAATCATTCCTATAATTAATTTTAGTTAGCTTCACTCTCATTTAAAAATTATAGATATAGTTCCTTCCCACAATACAAATACTCTTTCAATAACATCTTTTGTTAATGAAAATTGATTGATTTTGAACGTTCGGTGTTAATTATAAAGTTCTTCATGTACTTATAAAAATTGAACGTATTAATGTATCTATTAAACACTTTTTTAAAATTTATCTGGCTTTATACTGAGACGCAGAAGCAAGAATAACTCTACATCGGATATAACCCATGAGTCAAAGTTATCTGGAAATTGCCAAACAAGGAAAAAATGCTTCGTGGCGCTACTTCCTAGGAATATTGGTGATTTTCTTTTGTTGGATTTTTATTGGTACAATCGCTACATTAATATCCTTTAGGTTAGTTGTTGGAGACCTTTCAACATTACAAGAGTTTCTGAAAACTCGTTCGGCAATTAATTACATAATTCAAAATATTAATTTCATTTTCTTTGCAATTGGAATATTCTTAACTGTTAGGTTTCTACACGAACGTAAATTTCTCACATTAGTAAGTGCGGAAGCTAAGATCAATTTTCGGCGCTTATTGGTTGGGTTTGGAGCTTGGTTTTTGATTCTTGCTTCCATAACAGTTATCGGTTTTGTTGTAGAACCAGAAAACTTTGAATTTGCTTTTCAACCTTCTCAGTGGCTGATTCTATTACCTTTTGCATTAATACTCACTCCAATTCAAACTTCTACTGAAGAATTATTTTTTCGCGGCTATTTAATTCAAGGCTTAAGTTTAATTACTAAAAAACCATTGATAATTATGTTTATCAATGGCATTTTATTTATGCTTCCCCATTTACCAAACCCAGAAATCCAGAGGGGTCCAGTTTGGGTTGCTCTTTACTTTTTTGCTTTTGGGGTATTCTGTTCCTTTGTCACCCTCAAAGATAATTGCTTGGAATTGGCTTTAGGTATTCACGCAGCAAATAATCTTTTGCATATATTTATCACCACCAAGGATTCGGCTCTACCCGTACCAGCTATTTGGTTTGTAAAAGAAACAGCTAATCCTCAGTGGTTAATATTTTGGTTTTTAATCGAAAGTGCTTTATTTTACTTAATTGCTTTTGGTGTGACAAGAGAGAACACAAGTCTTAAAAATAGTTAGGAAGTACGATTTTAAATACTTGGCATAATATTTAATAAATGAAAATAAAGCAAATAGCATCGTAATAGACATAATATTTCCGGTAAACTTAATTTATAGGGACTTTGGAACAGGAGAAAAGAGTGGTGCTGACTCTTCGTGTAAATATTAACTAAATTATTACTATCCCATACTGACAGCAAACAATTGTCAGTTAACAGTTAACATCACAGAAAAATAACCTTCATTATCAACCCCAATACCTATTTAATAATGTCCACTGTTAGCTATTTCTGCATGGTGGAACATCATAAACTGTCAACTGGTAACCAGTATCTGTTAGCAGATGCTTTCATCTTGATGGATATTTGATGAAGCGTATAAGCGTTAACTGTTAATTCTTTGCATTCACGATAGCACATTGCATGATACCTAGTAACAGTTAACTGTTAACTGGTAACTGTTAACTGGTAACTGAAAAAGAGGGGCTTAACTGCGAAATCCAAGAAAACTGCAAGTAAGGATTCCTAATTCCTATGACTACAACACAGAATAACGAACTTCCAGTTTGGGTACAAGATAGAGATAAGGCGATCGCACATAGTACAAATGACCAATGGCGAGATGGAAAAATTCCAGACTATACAGAATCCAAGATTGGACTCGCAGCAGAAAGCACTTGTAATCATGTGGAAGGCTCCCTAGAAGCGATCGTCCAAAATTTGGTACGAACCTTTGAGATGGAAGTTTCCTTTAAAACTAATCCCGAACAATGGTTATCGGTGGTTAGGGAACGTTTTCGAATGAGTAGTAATGGCAGTAAGGAATATACTGCTGACGATGTTGTCAAGGGCGGAACTTACAATTTATTTATTGGCGATACCGATGCATATAAGGCTTCTGAAGAAACTTTTGAATCTTCTGGAAGACTTTTTCGTACCGCATTTCCTAAAGGTTTCCTATGGGAAGTATTAGAAGTTTACTCTGGACCGCCCAATATTGCATTTAAATGGCGACATTGGGGAACATTTATTGGGTCATATAAAGACTATAGTCCTACAGGAGAAACTATAGAGATAATTGGTATGAGCGTTGCACGGGTAACTGAAGACCTTAAAATCTCGGCGGTGGAACATTATTTCGATAACACCCAGTTTTTCGCCAAGCTAACATCTCTTGGGGATGGAGGAAATGAGAAACAAACAGAGAATTCTTTATGGGGTTTTTTCCGGAAGCTTTGGAGAAGAAGTGAAGAACCAACTGTCAGGGTACAAGAAAATTTCACGCAACAAACAGAAGTAAGTGCTTGCCCCTTTCATTTTCGATGGTAGTGTTTTAAGTTAAGAGATCCGCCAAGACATGACCAAAATTACAATTATGAGATAGTCATGTCTTGGTACTCGTACACAAATTAAGGGTGACAATGCAAATATATTATTACGTCTTGGCTTCCCAACACTTTTTGTTAGAAGAAGAGCCATTAGAAGAAGTTCTTCGGGAGCGTACCCGCTACTATCACGAGCAGGAAAAAGAGATTGATTTTTGGTTGGTAAAACAACCAGCTTTTCTCGAAGCACCTCAAATGGAAGCAATCAAAGCTAAATGTCCTCAACCAGCTGTAGCAATTGTTTCGACAGATTCTCAGTTTATTACTTGGTTGAAACTACGACTGGAGTATGTAATTACAGGTGAATTCCAAGCTCCCTCTTCCGAAATTCCCGATCCGATAGCATCTCTTGCTAGTGTGTCCTAATACTAGTGTGTCCTAATAAAAGTAAGCCGCCCCCAAGGCGGTTCTTTAACTCTAATATCTGTTGTTTAGTACTTATTGCTATAGATGCAACAGAAATTTTTAAAAATTGTATTTTATTAGTGTTAAACGTGGTGTTTTAGGAGAGAAGATTAAGATGCGTTTGACTGTATCCCCAAAATGGCAAACTATACCGATAGCTTTAGCAGTATCACTATGCAGTGGTACTGTCGGTTTTGTCAATATGACAACTACCCTTGCGACGGAAAAAATTCCCGTATGTCGGGGTCCCAGAGCTGGTGAATATCTTTTACTTGTGAGCAGTCCCACAAAAGATAACCGCACTCAGTTACGTCAAGTTTTACCCCCACAACTCAAGTTAAATGTTTGTAAATACCTCAGTGGAACCGTAACGCGAATTGGGGGATTTACTAGGATTGATGATGCTAATCGCTGGGCAAGGTATATCCGTGATTCAGCTGGCTTAAATGCAACAATTACAACTAGACCAGGAAATAGGATAGCTCGCACAGCAACGAAGAAGGTAAGTTATAAACCTCGACAGTTAGGGGAAGGTTTTGCTGTATTGGTAGATTACCGAAACCGTCCCCAAATCGCATCCAGTGTCAGAAAGTTAATTAAAAGTGATGTCGGTTTCGTTTCCTACGGACAGCGTCCTTACCTATTAGCAGCTTATACTAACGAGCAGAAGGAAGCATACTCAACTCTACAAAAACTTAGCGATAAAGGTTACTTTGCTATTATTGCCGATAGCAGAAAAGTGATGTTGTTACGTCCTGCAGTAAGACTGCCGTAATTGAGTTAAGATTTACTGAGCTTATATATAAATCCAAACAAAATTTAAGCGGAGCAAAACAAGGGTGCTCCGCTCGTAGTTTAAGGACTAATATAAGCAAATCTCGCCAACCAGGAAATAGTAATACCCAAAGCCGAACCAGCTATCACCTGGAAAGGTGTATGTCCTAATAGTTCTTTCAGGCGATCGCCTGCAATGTCTGGGTGTTCCTGAAATAACTCATCTATCATTTGATTTAGAATGCGTGCTTGCTTTCCAGCTGCTTGACGAACTCCAGCAGCATCGTACATGACGATAATGGCAAATACTGTTGCGAGTGCAAAATCCGGCGTAGCCCAACCAAGTGACTGTCCTACACCGGTAGCGAGAGCAGTTACTAAAGCCGAATGGGCGCTAGGCATACCCCCGGTATTCACTAAAACACTTGCACTAACTTTGCCATTTCTAATTAGCTCGATTAACAGCTTCAATATTTGAGCAGTCACACAAGCTAACAAAGCAACCAGCAGCACACGGTTGTCTAGGATGTCGCCTATGTCTTGCATGGTATTTTGGTTAGGTTTGTTTATATTAGCAGCGGTTGTGTGTATTAGAAAGTATTTTATGTAACCTCAAGTCCCAAAATTCCGCGTTCGACTAGTGCTTGCGAGCAGTTATGTAATTAGCTACTCCAATTAAAGGATTAGCTTTTTCTCCGTAGGATTCTAATTCTTCACAGGCTTCTTGGATCAGCTTTTGAGCTTTCAGACGAGATTCTTCTAATCCCCATATACTAGGATAAGTAACTTTTTGCGCAGCAATATCTTTGCCTGCAGTTTTACCTAATTCTTCTTGGGTGGCAGTAATATCAAGAATGTCATCAACAATTTGAAATGCCAGCCCAATATTTTTAGCATAGCGAGATAAACGCTGTAAATCTACGGGTGATGCATCGGCTAAAATAGCACCAGAGACTACGCAGGCTTCGAGAAGAGCGGCGGTTTTATGATTGTGAATAAAATTTAGTGTATCGATGGAAACGTCTGATTTACCTTCTGATTCTAAATCTACAATTTGTCCGCCTACCAAGCCTGCAGCACCTACCGCCCTTCCTAGATGAGTAATTACCCGTAAAACTCGATCTGCTGCCACATTCTTAGTTTGGGAAGCAATATACTCAAAGGCATAGGTTAATAAAGCGTCTCCAGCTAAAATGGCAACATCTTCACCGTAAACCTTGTGATTAGTGAGTTTACCGCGACGATAATCATCATTATCCATCGCCGGTAAATCATCATGAATCAAAGACATTGTATGAATCATTTCTAAAGCACAAGCGGTGGGAATCGCCATTTCAATGTTTCCACCTGTCATTTCACAGGTTGCTAAACAAAGAATGGGACGCAGGCGTTTACCTCCAGCTAACAGCGAATAGCGCATAGCTTCATAAATTTTTTCTGGGTAAACCACTGGAATTGATTTTTCCAAGGCTTCTTCACAAAGCTGTTTGCGTTGTTTTAGATATATCGATAAATCAAATTCTGTTTTCGAGTCAATTCTTCGAAGGTTATCCGCTGCTACCATTCTGACATTCCTTGGTTTTTGGTCATTTACGTCACAATTTTATAGGTGTTTGGAGCTGTAAATTCAGTTATCAGTTGTTAGTTTATGGCTAACGCCACGCCCTTACGGGCTAAAGTTATCAGTTATTTGATTATTATTAACAGTTAACTGTTAACTGTTAACTGTTCACTGTATGGCTAGCGCCACGCTCCGCTAACACTGTTCACTGTCAACTGTCCTAGAATAGCTAGAAACTGTGTTTTGCAATAACATTGCCACAGTCATTGGTCCAACACCTCCAGGGACGGGGGTGATATAAGAAGCTACTCCTTGAATAGACTGAAAGTCAACATCTCCTACTAACCGACTTTTGCCGTTAGTATCAGTGACGCGGTTTATCCCCACATCTACCACAACTGCGTCCCTATTAACCATTTCTGCATTAATTAGTTGGGGACGTCCTACTGCAGCAATGAGGATATCGGCTTCTTTAGTAATAGCTTTGAGGTCTTTAGTGTGAGAATGTGCTATGGTCACTGTTGCATTTGCTTCTAGCAGCATTAATGCTAGTGGCTTTCCCACTAAAATACTGCGCCCAACTACTATCGCTTTTTTCCCCGTGACAGGAATAGAATATTCATCTAAAAGACGCATGACTCCCGCAGGAGTACAACTACGTAAACCTGGTTCTCCTCGCACAAGTTTCCCTAAATTTACAGGATGTAGCCCATCAGCATCTTTTTCGGGCATAATTTGGTGTAACAGCGCTACCGAATCTAAATGCTTGGGTAATGGTAGCTGTACTAGAATGCCATCTACCCGCTGATCTTGATTGAGTTCTTGGATAACAGTTTCTAATTCTGCTTGAGTTGTTTCTTTAGGAAAATGTCTATTAAAAGAAGCAATCCCAACTTTTGCGCAAGCTTTTTCTTTGTTACGGACGTAAGCTGCAGAAGCAGGATTATCCCCTACCATTAATACTGCTAAGCCAGGAGGACGACCAATTTTGGGTTGTAATTGAGAAATTTCAGTAATAAGCTCTTGGTGAATCTTAGCGGCTAATGCTTTACCATCAAGCAATTTCGCTGTTTGTGTTTCCATGTTCGGTTTCCATTGTCTTGTCGAGGTTTGACTTTCAGTAAATAGGTTTTATGCAAATCATGGGACTAAAATAAGTAGATCAGCATTTGTGGCGTTGTTATAACCTGCATGCAACAGTTTACGCTTCAATAACGTTTGCTAACAGGTGTTGCAACATTTATTTTCCGATGGCTCAGAATAATCTTATGTGTATTGAAGTTATGGTGTAAGTTTCAACCGAAAAATTATTCTATATCATGATTCCGAGCCTAAGAGGATGTGTGACAAGTATGTTTTGTGACCAAAAATCATTATGGAGATCCCCCCAACCCCATTAAAAAGGGGGCAAAAGTCCCCCAACACATTGGAAGCACTGCGTGAACCAGAGATTTAGGGTAATTTAGGATATTTCGGGTAAATAATATGGTTTTCCAAACATACTCTAATATTTTATGGCTTGTGCCAAAAGTCAATTTCACAAAATCAATTTCACAAAATCAATTTCACAAAATCAATTTCACAAAAATAGTAATTTATAGTTTCGGTATTCCCAGGTAGCTTATTGATTATATTTGTTGAAATTAGCCAAAAAATAGCTTGAAATTACAAATATTTGGTATGACAAATATTTCATTGAAATAAAAATCTTCTATATTTTGATATTTCTGAGTCTGAATTTTCTTCATTTCAGATTTTTTCTGGTAATAATGGTAACTAAAAAGTCCAGTTGATTTAGTAACAAAAAAGTACTAGGGGACAATTTTCCTGTTCTTGGGGATGTTATGCGAAAAAATACAAAACATTACTATATTTTATCCGTATATGGTTGGTTATTAATTTGCTATATTTCGGTTGGATTGTTTAGTTGCAGCAATATAAATTTTACTGATATCACAGGTATTGGAGCAGATATTACACCAATTAAAGAGCTTACACCACAGGCTGACCAAACTACGGTTTATGTACGAGGTAAAGTTACAAAACAAGTGCCGTTACTTAAAAATGAACGTTTATATCAAATGGAAGATTCTACAGGTAAAGTTTGGATTTTGACTCATAAAACTAACTGGAAAGTTGGTCAAGAAGTTCAAACAAAAGGTAAAATTAAATACAAAAAGATTCCAATTGCAGACAAGGATTTTAGCGATATTTATCTGGAGGTGGAGTGATTGGGGATTGGGGATTGGGGATTAGTTACTCCTTACTTTTTACTTCTTACTCCTTACTTTTTACTCTTGACTCATCCATGAACAAACAACCGGTACAAGTTGCGATCGCTATTCTTTATCAGGAAGATAAATTTTTAATGCAGCTGCGGGATAATATCCCGACTATTCTATATCCGGGATACTGGGCGCTATTTGGTGGACATATCGAAGCTGGAGAAACGCCGGAAGTGGCTGTGCGACGAGAAGTGATTGAAGAAATTGCTTACGAAGCACCAAGTTTTACTAAATTTGGTAATTATGAAGATGAAAAAGTTCTTCGTAATGTCTTCTACGCACCATTGACAGTAGAGTTAAATCAGTTGGAACTGAATGAAGGGTGGGATATGGGTTTGTTAACTGCAGCAGATATTTCTCAAGGAAGCTGTTATTCCGCGAATGCTGGGGAAGTTCGACCTCTAGGTCCAGTACATCAGCAAATAATGTTGGATTTTATGGAAAAAGTTAAAGTATGAAGTATTTCGTGTGAAATTCTTTAATCTGAAATTCTTTAGTTCGAAATATTTAAATTTTGATATTATCCGTAGTGATTATAAATTGTAAATTATAAATAATTAGTTAGTTGATAACTATTATTAATTGAATGCCATGCAGTCAAGCAGTAAATTGCCACGATGGTTAACTTTAGGATTGGCGATTCCTATAGTGATTCTCAATGGTTGGGTATTACTTCAATTTGTTCGTTACTTTCAACCTTTGGTAAGTATTTTTATCGCTGCTAGCGTGCTGGCTTTTGTGTTAGATTATCCAATTCGGTTTTTACAGGGACGTGGGGTTCAAAGAACTTTTGCGACTATTGTTGTGTTAGTGGTGAGTCTAGTAATCTTAGCTGCGATCGCAACTACCTTAGTTCCCAGAATTGTCGAACAACTTAACGAGTTAGCCAATATTCTACCTGTTTGGATTGATTCCGGAAATAAACAATTACAAGCCTTCCAAGATTGGGCTTCGACCCAACAATTTCAGGCAAATTTTAGTCAATTAGCTACAACAATTTTAGATAAATTATCAAGTCAATTGCAAAATTTCAGTGGTAAACTGTTCGGTTTTGCCGTTGACACTATTGGCAGTATTGTCAATATTTTACTTACTATAGTACTAACGTTTTATTTAATTTTAAATGGAGAACGGGTTTGGGATGGAATTTTCCTTTGGTTCCCGGCGTATGTAGGAAAAGAAGTAAGGGAGTCCTTACGTGAGGATTTTCAAAATTACTTTATTGGACAGGTAACTTTAGCAACTTTATTGGGAGTGTTGATTACATTGGTTTTTCTCGCCCTTAAAGTTCCTCTAAGTTTGTTGTTTGGTTTAGTAATTGGTTTTTATGCTTTATTCCCTTTTGGTACAGGTATAGGGATTATTATAGTTAGCTTATTAGTGGCATTAAATGACTTTGGTTTGGGTCTAGAAGTTTTAGCGATCGCTGTGGGAATTGACCAATTTAATTATAATTTTATTGCTCCTAGAATTCTAAGTAAATTTACTGGTTTGAATCCTGTTTGGGTAGTAATTTCTTTGTGGGTTGGTGCGAAATTATTGGGAGTTTTAGGGTTATTAATTGCAATACCGTTAGCTAGTTTTATCAAGAGTATTGCTGACAGTTTGCGTGAAGGAAGATTTTTAGAATTAGAGAATATTGATGCAGAAACCGTTGATGTTGGGGCTAAAGCCGTTTGATGAGTAACAAGTAACAAGTAATGAGTAATGAGAAGTCGTAGAGACGCGCCATGGCGCGTCTCTACAGGAGTCAGGAATTAAGAGTTTAAAAAATTACCCATTACCAATTCCCCAAGGACTTGATAAATTATCCTTGGGGATTTTATTTTGCGGAATTTAAATATAAATTATGTATTTATTATCTGCAAATAAAAATCTCTGTTATCAAAACCTAAATATGGCACAAATGATTCCGGATCGGCTTCCTACCCGCGCTTCTGCTGGTGAAAAGAAGTTATTTTCAGTGCTACAAAAACTAGGAGACGATTGCATCGTTTACTATGAACCCATAGTTGAGGATCGCTATCCTGATTTTATTGTTATCTCTCCAGATATGGGATTATTGGTTATTGAGGTCAAGGGCTGGTATCCCAGGGATATTCGTGCGGGCGATCTTAATTCTATTTGCGTCAAGGAAGCTCACGGAGAAGTTTACCGCAATCATCCTGTGAGACAAGCACGAGATTACATGTATTCCTTGATGGATAAGTGTAGGGAGCATTATCACGGTAAACGTTTACTGCAAAAGGAAGGAAAACATCAAAACAAGTTTATTTTTCCCTTCGGACATTTTGCTGTTCTTTCTAATATTACTCAAAGTCAATTACAACAGCATGATATTGGCGACTTAACTGAAGTTTTTCCGCCAAACAAAGTTGTTCCTCGCGATGTTCTTGAGTCTTGGATGGATGATTCCTTTGGTTGTGAGGATCTGTGTGAGGTAATTAAAACATTTTTTAACCCCTATTGGGATTTTCCCAGATTAAATCAAAATCAAATTAATGCAATTAGGGCAATTATCCACCCAGAGATTATAATATCTTCGGTAGGAAAAAATTCGGCTTCACCTCAAAAACAGGATAAAAAGTCAGCCCTAAAAGCATCAAATCCAGAAACATCAAAAGAATTTGAACCTGTAGACTTAAAAGTCCTTGACTTGCGTCAAGAGGATAATGCTCGAAAAATCGGTGAAGGACATCGAATTATATATGGTGTAGCAGGTTCCGGTAAAACTATCTTGTTGATTGCAAAAGCACGCTTACTAAGTCACCAACGACCAGATGCGCAAATTCTTTTACTTTGCTATAACGTCACTCTTGCAACTTATTTACGTGAAATACTGCGCGAATGTCCAAATGTAAATGTTCGTCATTTTGACGGATGGAGTAAGGCTAATGGTTGTACGCGTCACAGAGAAGAATCTAACGAAAAACTTGGCGTTCGCTTCTTGAGTACATTGGAAAATGGTTGTCCTGATACCCGTTACTACGATGCTGTACTAATTGATGAAGCCCAAGATTTTGCAGTTTCTTGGTTTAAATGCGTCCTTGAAGCAATGCAAGAACCAAATGATGGGGATTTGGTAATTGTTGGTGATGGTAGTCAAGGTTTATATGGATCTACCAAAATTAGCTGGAAAAAAATTGGAATTAACGCTCGGGGTAGAACTATTTCAGCTAAATTTGACCTAGATAAAAATTATCGTAATAGTCGCGAGATTGTTGAACTTGCTGCGGTTTTCGCCGGAAATTCAGAGAATAAGGAACAAACTGAAGATTCTATACTTTCCTTATTCGTCGATCCAGCCAAGTGTCAGCGTCCTACTGGTATTAGACCCGTACTAGTAACATCAGAGGATCGCCGTTCTGAATCAACCAAGGTCATGGGTATTGTCAAAGCTTTATTAGATGGTAAATGGTTCGGCAAATCAATTAAACCACTAAAGCCAGAAGAAATTGCCATTTTATACCCAATGGCTCCTCAGAAAGAAAGGGCGATTCTGAAAGATTTAATACAAGGTTTAGGTCAACTTGCTCCGGTTGTTTGGCTGAATAAAGATTCCTTTGCTAGGACTTTAGTTGCTGAACCAGGTATTAAAATTCAGACCGTGCATTCAGCTAAGGGTTTGCAATACCGTGCTGTAATTCTAATGTGGGCAGACCAATTACCGCGACCATTTGAAAATATCAATGAAGCTGAAGAACGATGTCTAATGTATGTTGGTGTGACTCGTCCGGAAGATTATTTGGTTATTAGTGCTTCTGGTTTTTCTCCCTTTATTCGAGAAATAAAAGAGTCAGGAAAGGCTGATTTGATTCGCGAGCGAGTGTTGAGTTTCAGATGAGACTTTCATGTCATTTTAATTAATATCCCCATAAGTAAAAACTAGGGGGTATTTAATTACTTTTTACCACTTACTCTACTGGTTTTTCCTAAGCAAAGTAGAATTGGCAATTTTCTAAACATGATTTTTCCATGACAATAAAATTGAGGAAAATCAACTTTTAAATGCCTTTTTTACGGAATTTGAATTATGAATCATGTATTTAATCTCTGCAAAATAAAAATCTCTGATAAAGGCTTCTCTCATGCAAACAACCTTAAATGAACTGGATTCCCACCAAGAAATAAATGCTAGTAAAATAGGCAATGGACACCGGATCATATATGGTATTGCTGGTTCGGGGAAAACTGTTTTACTAATTGCTAGAGCGCGTTTGC
The DNA here is from genome assembly GCF_030065675.1 of Mastigocoleus sp. MO_188.B34. GTDB lineage: Bacteria > Cyanobacteriota > Cyanobacteriia > Cyanobacteriales > Nostocaceae > Mastigocoleus. The sequence continues at coordinate 42,777 of NZ_JASJDK010000005.1, forward strand.
TGAGCAAACAAAAGCCCAATATAAAAATTCTCGTGCTTTGCTATAACGTTGTTTTAGCAACTTATTTACGCAAAAATCTTCGCGACTGTCTAAATGTGACTGTACGACATTTTGACAGTTGGAGCAAAGCTAATGGTTATGAGCTTAAGCGCGAAAAAAATGAGTCTAACGAAGACCTTGGTGCTCGTTTCTTAGACAAGCTGAGAAATGGTTGTTATGATACCCGTCGTTATGATGCTGTCTTGATTGACGAAGCTCAAGATTTTGATGTTTCCTGGTTTAAGTGTGTCCTTGAAGCCATGAAGGACCCCAAGCATGGGGATTTAGTAATTGTTGCTGATGGTAGTCAGGGCTTGTATAAGTCTCGTAAAATCAGTTGGAAACAAATAGGAATTAAAGCCCAGGGTAGGACTATTTCCAAAAACTTTGGTTTGAATAAGAATTATCGTAATAGCGGTCCAATAGTCGAGCTTGCAGCCATATTTGCCAGAAATTCAGAAGCTGAGCAACAAACAGAAGACTCTATACGCGCTTTATTTGTAGATCCATCAAAGTGTCAGCGTCCCCATGGTATGAAACCTGTATTAGTTGAATCATACAATCGGGAAGCTGAATGTACTAAGGTGATGAATATCGCGATAAATTTGCTTCAAGGTAACTGGTTTGGGAAATCAATCCCATCACTAAAACCAGAGGAAATTGCTATTTTATATCCAATGGCTTCTTCAAGAGAAAAAGTCAATCTGAAAGGTTTAATACAAGGCTTAGGTAAATTTGCTCCTGTTGTTTGGTTGAATGAATCTCCAGCATCTAGAGAGTTAGTCACTAAGCCAGGTATTAAAATTCAGACTGTACATTCTGCTAAGGGTTTGCAATATCGTGCTGTAATTTTAATGTGGGCAGATCTATTACCACGACCTTTTTCAGATACCAATGAAGCTGAAGAACGATGCGTAATGTATGTTGGTATGACTCGTCCGGAGGATTATCTAGTTATTAGTTCTTCTGATTTTTCTCCGTTTATTCAAGAAATTAAGGTATCGGGAAAAGCTCATTTGATTTAGCGATACAAACTGCAAAAATCTACTTTGGCGATCGCCTATTTTCTCGGCTAAGGTAATCAGTATTTTTGTTCCCTAGAAACACAGAATTTGCCATAACGCACCGACGTAACATGGTGCGTTAGACCTATTAAATTTATCATTACAGTCAGCTATAGTAATGGACATAACACACCTTACTGTAGTGGTTTGAACACAGGTCGCTGCAACCCTAGGAGTTCAAAATTTATGTTATTAATAAAACCCTCTTTACTCCTGACTCCTGAATCCTGTCTCCTAACTCCCAACTCTTAAATTCAAGTTACAAAAAATAAATAAACCTTGAGCAATTTTGGATCGTTACTCACATCGGGTTATCATCTTATCTTGTCCGCTTGCCATCGATCGCACATAACCCATGACCGCCTCTAAGTCAACCTCCAAACCCCTCGAATGTAAAAATTCCAATGAGCCGCCGATCTCCAATTATAAGGATGTGGATCGGAGTAAGCTCACTCAGATGTTTCAGCATTATGTGGATGTCAAAGCAGCTCATCCCCACGCGGTGTTATTGTATCGGGTGGGAGATTTTTTTGAGTGTTATTTTGATGATGCTGTCACCCTAGCTCAGGAATTAGAACTGGTTCTGACTAGCAAGTCAGTGGGAGATGTGGGCAGAATTGCAATGAGTGGTGTACCTCACCATGCTTGGGAACGTCATGCAACTTTGTTGGTAGAAAAAGGTTATGCGGTCGTAATTTGCGATCAAGTGCAAGATGCTTCGGAGGTATCCCCCGGTAAGTTAGTGCGTCGGGAAATAACACGCATTCTTACCCCCGGTACTTTGCTCGAAGATGGAATGTTGACTTCTAGTCGCAACAATTATTTAGCAGCGGTTGTAATTGCTGGGAAACATTGGGGTTTGGCTTATGCAGATATCTCTACAGGGGAATTTCTCACCACCCAGGGAAGCGATTTAGAACATCTAACTCAGGAATTAATGCGCTTACAACCGAGTGAAGTCTTATTTCCCACCAATGCGCCAAACTTAGGAATGTTATTACGTCCCGGTGAAAAGTCGGACGACTTACCGGAATGTTTACCCCCTTCATTTTGTTATTCGCTGCGATCGCAAATTCCTTTTAGTCAGGGGGAAGCTAGAGCAAGGTTATTAAATAAATTTAAATTGCGTTCCTTAGAAGGAGTTGGTTGCGAACACCTAACTTTAGCCGTGCGGGCTGCAGGAGGGTTATTAGAGTATTTAGAGGAAACCCAAAAACACGATTCTGTTCCCCTCCAACCATTGCGCACCTATACCCTGAATGATTTTTTGATTGTCGATCATCAAACCCGACGGAATTTGGAAATTACCCAAACCATTCGCGATGGTTCCTTTGCTGGTTCTTTATTATGGGCGATGGATCGAACCAGTACGGCGATGGGAAGTCGAGCTTTGCGTCGGTGGTTGTTACAACCATTATTGAAAGTTAAGGGTATCCAAGCGCGACAAGATACCGTCAGGGAATTACTAGAAGATACCACTCTACGTCAAGATTTGCGTTTGTTGCTCAAGCAAATTTACGATTTGGAAAGATTGACTGGAAGAATCGGTTCCGGGACTGCAAATGCAAGGGATTTATCGGCTTTGGCTGATTCTTTGGCTCGGTTACCACAAATTGCTAACTTGGTTTCTCAGACGAAATCGCCATTTTTGCAAGCTTTACAAGATGTACCGCCAATCTTAAAAGAATTAGGAGAAAAGATACAGGCTCATATCGTAGAATCACCACCAATGCACATCAAAGAAGGTGGTTTAATTCGATCTGGAATCAATCCGCTTTTGGATGAAAGGCGGGGTATGGTGGAAGAAGACCAAAAATGGATTGCTAATTTGGAGGTGGAACAGCGGGAAAAAACTGGAATCGCTAAACTCAAAGTCGGTTTTAATAAGACCTTTGGTTATTACATTAGCGTTTCTCGACTCTATGCTGACCAGGTTCCCAGTGATTATATTCGCAAACAAACCCTAACCAATGAAGAACGATACATTACACCAGAATTAAAGGAACGGGAAGCTCGCATCCTCACAGCACAGGACGACTTAAATAAGATAGAGTACGAAGTTTTTGTTGCTTTGCGGGATGAAGTCGCCAGCCACGCCGAAACAATTCGCAACATTTCCCGAGCGGTAGCAGCTGCAGATGTACTCTGTGGTTTAGCGGAATTGGCGGTTTACCAGGGTTACTGTTGTCCGGAAATGTTGGAAGGGCGAGAAATTTCCATTGTGGATGGACGACACCCGGTAGTAGAGCAATCCTTACCTGCTGGTTTTTTTGTTCCCAATTCTACTAATTTGGGAAGGAAAATGAAGCGGGAGGTAGAAAACGAAAATAATGCTCCCGACTTGATAATTTTGACCGGACCCAACGCCAGTGGTAAAAGTTGTTATTTAAGACAGGTCGGATTAATCCAGTTAATGGCGCAGATTGGGAGTTTTATCCCGGCTAAATCTGCGAGATTGGGGATTTGCGATCGCATTTTTACCCGTGTTGGAGCGGTAGACGATCTAGCGACAGGTCAATCTACCTTTATGGTGGAGATGAACGAAACTGCAAACATTCTCAACCATGCTACTTCCAGATCTTTAGTATTATTAGATGAAATTGGTCGGGGAACGGCGACCTTCGACGGGCTTTCCATTGCTTGGGCTGTGGCAGAATATATTGCAATGGATATTTGTGCGCGGACGATTTTTGCTACCCATTACCACGAGTTAAATCAATTAGCGTCGATTTTACCTAATGTGGCAAATTATCAGGTTACCGTGAAAGAAATGCCGGATAGCATCATCTTTTTACACCAAGTTCAACCGGGAGGGGCTGATAAATCCTATGGAATTGAAGCGGGTAGGTTAGCTGGTTTACCAGCAACGGTAATTCAACGGGCTAAGCAGGTGATGGGACAAATTGAGGAGCACAGTAAAATTGCTATGGGTTTGCAGAGTTTGGATTGAGCGCTACGCGCAAGTCAAAAGTCAAAAGTCAAAAGTCAAAAGTGCACTAATCATAGGTTTGGGCGTTCATCAATGTCCTAACCTAATTACGTAGTGCTATAAGTGATGCTTTCTTTATTTTGTCTGTGGGACTTATCCATGTCATTGCGACGTAAGAGTCATGCTTTGTTTATTTTGGTTTTTAGGACTCATATCATGTCATTGCGACGTAAGGAAGCAATCCCAAAAACTTAACTTTTAACGAGTGCGTAGGTATTAAATGTAAAGCATGGTAGAAGAACTAGGCGATCGCTCCTCCCCAGACAGCTTATCCCATCTCCGCTGTTTATAACTTGTAGGACAATATAGAAGAGAAATGTCTCACCTACAGCATTAAGAAAAATCGAGGGAAAAACCATGCAATCGGCTTTACGTGTGACAACCAAAGTTTTACCAGGAAACAAAATCGAAATTCAAGTTCCAGAAGCTCAAATCGGCGATAACGTTGATGTATTTGTGATTTTACCGGAGAAAGCTGAAACTAAAAAGCGTTCAGTGCTGGAAATTATAGAAGAAAGTCGCAAGAGACATCCTTCTCGAACTGCTGAGGAAATAGATAGACAACTGCAAGAAGAACGTTCGTCATGGGACAGCTAATACTTCCATCCTCCAGCGCAATTTATGTAGATACTTCCGTGGTTATTTATACTATAGAAGGTAATCCCGACTATTATTCTTTGCTGGAACCACTGTGGTCTAAATTTTATGCGGGAGAAATTCAAATCATTAGCAGCGATCTAACGTTAATGGAGGTTTTGGTCGTTCCATTGCGTAATGGTAATAATGTTTTAGTCGCAGACTACGAAGAACTGTTATTATCATCTCAAGTCCAGCTAATTCCTATTAATCAATCAATATTGCGACAAGCTGCAAATCTCCGCGCAACAACTAGCTTGAAAACACCAGATGCGATTCATGCTGCAACAGCTTTATCGGCTAGTTGCGATCAATTTATTACCAACGATAAAGGTTTTCGTAATGCTCCCGGTTTACTTGTTGTTATCCTCAGTGAAATATTAGCATCTTAAATCTGGATAATGTGCCAAATTACCAGGTGAAATTATAGTCTGTGATCGAATAAAACATCACCACCAAACCCATGTCTGTTCCTTTAACCCACCTCACTGTTGACGAATACCTCGAAGCCGAAGAATCCAGTGAAATTCGTTATGAATATCTTGGGGGTCAAGTCTTCGCTATGTCTGGTGGTAGCAAAGAGCATAATTTGATTACCCTCAATATTGCTAGTAGATTGCGTTCCCATGTACGGGGTGGTTCCTGCAGCGTTTTTATGTCTGACATGAAAGTAAAGCTTGAACTAGCAAATAAAGGCAAAAGCATATTTTACTATCCAGATGTCGTAGTCAGTTGCGACTCCGAAGACCAAGATCGCTTTTTCTTAAATTATCCCTGTTTAATAATAGAAGTACTATCACCCAGCACAGAAACCACAGACAGACGAGAAAAACTTGTTAATTATCGAACTTTAAAAACCTTACAAGAGTATGTGTTAGTTTCCCAAGATGAGGTCAAAGTAGAAGTTTATCGTAAAGATGCTCAGGGAAACTGGTCATTAATCATTTTAGGCAAGGATGATGAGTTGCATTTAGATTCTATTGGAGCAACTTTAACGATGTCAGAAATTTATGAAGATGTTATCAAAGTTTAAGGTGAAGTAAATAAGCAATTACGTCAACAGATAGCTTACGTATTATCAACATGATGACAGTATAAACAAATAAAAATAACATAGAGTCTAATCTGGTTTTTCAGGGTAACTCCTCAAAACACGAAACAGCATAGTTTTTCCACAGCATTGTTGAGAATACCCTTAAAATCACTTTGTCCACATGCTACGAAAAATCAGATAGTCTAATATGTTATTTGCTGTATGACGTGATGAGTATTTAGTTACATCGCTGTCAAAAAAATTGGTATTAAAGCAGCCAGAAGCTGAATAATTAATCTACGAACTTCACCACAATTAAGATTATTAAAATAATTAAATATGAATGTTATAACAAAGTTCTTTAAGTTCTTTAATCGTTTTATCAAAAGGTTCAAGATGTCTCCAAAAAATATATCACCCAATAATCACATTAAAGAATACTTAGACTATTATTGCGATTTATCCTATTCTCCTAAATTGGCTGTCTTGCTTAAAGGAAAATGGGGTTGCGGTAAAACATGGTTTATAAATCAGTATCGTGAGAGACTAAACTCACAGAATAAGAAATCTTTATATGTTAGCTTGTATGGAGTAAATAATTATTCAGAAATAGAAGATTCTCTTTTTCAGCAATTGCACCCTATACTTGCATCAAAACAGATGGTAATAGCAGGAAAAGTTTTCAAAGGATTATTGAAAGGTGTATTAAAGATTGACTTAAACAATGATGGTGAAAATGATGGAACATGGTCTGTTTCTATTCCAAATATAGAAATTCCCAAAAAATTTGAAGATTCTAATTATAGTCTTTTAATATTTGATGATTTAGAACGTTGTAATATAGATATTAAAAATATTTTGGGATATATTAATAGTTTTGTTGAATCTCCAGAACTAAAAGTAGTTTTAATTGCAAATGAAGAGGAAATAACTGATGACACAATGTACGGTAAAAGTAAGGAAAAACTAATTGGGAAGACTTTTGAAATTATTCCTGATTTTATAGGAACATTAGAGGACATTTTAAAGCAAGTACATAATCAAGATGTCAGAAAATTTATATCAGGCAATCAGGATTTAATTGAAGCATTTTATAAACAAGCAGAGTGTAAAAATCTAAGAATATTGAATCAAATAATTTTAGACTTTGAGAGGATTTTTGAAAAGTTACCACAAAAAGCACAGAATAAAGAGGAATTACTAAAAGATATCTTAGAAGTACTGATAATTTTTTCTATTGAAATTTCTTATGGAACACTCCAATCAAAAGATATCAGTCAAATACCAGAAAAGTTATCAAAGGAATTAGCACATGCAAGCCTTAAAGGAATGGAACTGATTGATTGTAAAGACAAAGAAAATAATGCGAAAGAAGAAAAGTCTTTTCTACAGATATTTCAAAAATATACCAAGATTTATGATTCCATATTTCTAAATGGGCTTTGCCCTGATTTTTCATGGTGGGAACAGTTTTTTGATAAAGGTGTTATTGATGAGGAATCTCTAGAAAAATTAATGCCAAATAGCAAATATTTTCAAGATGAGAATACACCTATTTGGATAAAGTTATGGCATTATAAGATGCATACTGATAATGAATTTGAGGGAATACTTAGGGAAGTAGATTCAAAATATATAAATAGATATTATAAAGATATCGGAATAATTAAACATATTACCGGGTTATTTTTACTATTTTCTGATGCAGGGATATATCAAAAAGATAAGGCAGATATTCTTAATGAGGCAAAAAGATATATTGATTATTTAAAGAGTAAGAATGAGCTAGATACAAAATATAGTGATAATTCACTCGGCAGTTATATGGGACTTGGTTTTCAAGCCAAAGATTTTCAAGAATTTGAAGATTTTGATAAATATATTAAAGACTCTCAGGAAAAATTAAGGCTTCAAAATATGCCTAATGAGGCACAAAAAATACTAGATATTATGAATAGTGATATTAGTAAATTTAGATCAATGATATGTATCGGTTATTCAACTAACTCATATAAATCAGAAGATAAATATTATGATATTCCTATTTTGAAATATTTAAAACCAAAAGATTTTTTTTCAGCAGTTTTAACATTATCAAATGAGAATATATATTATGTTTTTTCTTCACTCACAGATAGATATAAATATACAGATATTCAGAACCGAAGATTAGTTGATGAATTGAATTTTCTCAAACAAGTTCAAAATTTATTAAAACAAAAAGTCCTTCAAAGAGAAGGAAGAATTAGTGGATACTTATTAAGTCAGTCAAACGAAATCCATCTACAAACAACTATTAGTCATCTTGAAAATATAAAACAATCTCCGCAGCAAAATAGTACACCAACTAATTATGCTAAATCCCCCGATCCCAATACATCTTCAACTATTGTTGGACAGATCGAACCTTAATCGAGGATAAAAATTAGATTTCCTATTTGCATCTCACCAAAAACCCGTAGAGACGCGACATGTCGCGTCTCTACAAAATATCAAAATGAAAGCTAGTAACTCACCAAACCTAAACTCCTCATTCCTCTAAGTCGCACAACTTAAATCCTTCACCTTTTGGGTAAACCGACTATTCTCCCGATAATCCACCGGACAATCAATCACAGCAGGAACATCCTGTGCTAAAGCTTCCTTAATAATCGGAACCAAATCGGTAGCAGATTCAACTCGATAGCCCTTCAAACCCATGCTTTCCGCTAACTTGACAAAATCTGGGTTGTTAAAATGGACAAAAGACGAATGACCTTCACCAAACTGATTTTCCTGTTTCCATTCGATTAAACCGTAACCACCATCATTGAAAATTAGGGTGACAAAAGGTGTACCAACTCGTTTCGCAGTTTCTAATTCCTGACAGTTCATCATAAAACCACCATCTCCTGTCGCAGCTATCACCTTGCGATCCGGGTGAACTAGTTTTGCTGCTAAAGCTCCAGGAATTGCAATCCCCATGGCTGCAAAACCATTGGAAATCAAGCAAGTGTTGGGACTATGACAATGATAGTGACGAGCAATCCACATTTTATGAGCACCAACATCAGAGATGACAATATCATCCGGTCCCATGACCTGACGCAGGTCATAAATTAACTTTTGGGGTTTAATAGGGAACTCATCATCTTTACCATATTCTTCGTAGTCGGCGCGGATATTAGCCCTTAACTTGATTGCGTAAGGCTGCTCTTTATCATCGCGATTGGCTAATTTAAGAATTTCATAGAGAGAATCGGAAATATCCCCAACTAATTCGACCCGGGGAATATAACTACTATCAACTTCTGCTGGGTTAGCAGCAATATGAATTATGGGAATATCGCCGTTAGGATTCCATTTTTTAGGAGAAAATTCGATTAAATCGTAACCAATAGCAATTACTAGATCGGTATGGTCAAAACCACAGGTAATAAAATCTTTTTGTTGTAATCCCACAGACCACAATGCTAAAGGATGAGTGTAAGGAATTATCCCTTTACCCATAAAAGTATTAGCAACGGGGATATTCATCTGAGTTGCAAACTGAGTCACCGCATCGCTAGCTTGGGCGCGAATTGCACCATTTCCCACTAAAATAATTGGATTTGTGGCTTGGGAAATCGCCGCAGCAGCAGCCCGAATCGTAGTAAAGGGCGCAAAAGTTTTTTTAATATCGTCTTTCCATAAAGGTTTACCTTCAACCGGCATTGCGGCAATATTTTCTGGTAGATCTATATGAACAGCACCTGGTTTTTCACTTTGCGATCGCTTAAATGCTTTCCGCACAACCTCAGGGGTAATACTGGGACGAACAATTTGTTTGTTCCATTTTGTTACCGGAGCAAACATTGCCACCAAATCTAAATATTGATGGGATTCGATATGCATTCTATCGGTTCCCACTTGACCAGTAATTGCTACCAATGGCGCACCATCAAGGTTAGCATCAGCGACCCCAGTCATTAAGTTTGTCGCCCCAGGTCCAAGAGTAGAAAGACATACCCCGGCTTTTCCTGTCAGACGTCCGTAGACATCAGCCATAAATGCAGCACCCTGCTCGTGACGGGTAGTAATAAATTGAATGGAAGAACCTTTTAAAGCTTCCAAAACATGTAAGTTTTCTTCTCCGGGGAGTCCAAAAACATATTCCACCCCTTCATTTTCCAGACACTTTATCAATAATTCTGCAGTATTCATTGCTATTTTCTTATCTTGTTTGCTTCCAAAGGTATTTGTTTCCAAAAGCCGTTCTACCCTGGGAAAACGAGTTCCCAGGGTTTAAGGATGAAAGTATAGCTAACATCAAGTCTAATTAATGAATTACTTGCTACTGCCTTCTACTAAAGGGGGTAAATCAATTACCAATTACCCGTTACCTATTACCAGTATTAACAGTATAACAAGCACCCAAACAGACTGGATATAAACTTTACTTCACCCACACAGTTTTAACATTGACAAATTCATGTATGCCTTGGATACTGAGTTCTCTTCCATACCCAGAACGCTTTATCCCACCAAAAGGTAATCTGGGGTCGGATTTTACTAACCCATTAATAAACACCGCACCAGCTTCAACTTCTTTTATCAAGCGTTTTTGTTCTTCTGGATCTGCTGTCCAAGCACTAGCACCCAGACCAAAAGGTGTAGCATTTGCTAGTTCAATTGCCGCATCAATATCTGGAACCCGGAATAATAATGCTACGGGTCCAAAGAATTCTTCCTGGGCGATTGGATTATCTAAAGGAATATCTTTAACTATTGTTGGGGGATAGAAATTCCCAGAACCTTTAGAACCTCCAGAACCTTCAGATAAAGGTTTACCTCCAATTAAAACTTTTGCTCCAGCATCTCTACAAGCTTGAACTTGTTTATCTAATTCATCAAGAATACCAGGTGTGGCTAGGGGTCCAATATCAGTATCTGCTTCCATTGGATCACCAACTTTGAGGGCTTGGAATTTTTCCAATAATAATTTTTCAAATTTATCAGCAATACTTTCGGCAACTATAAAGCGTTTAGCTGCGATACAAGATTGACCGTTATTCAACATTCGGGCTGTAATACCCGTGGAAACTGCTGCTTCTATATCCGCACTTTCCAAAACTATAAATGGATCGCTACCCCCCAGTTCCAAAACAACTTTTTTAATTTGTTTTCCAGCAGCAGCAGCTAAAGATGCACCTGCAGGTTCGCTACCCGTCAATGTAGCAGCTTTTACTCGATCGTCAGCAATAATATCCGCGACTTGAGACGCACCGATTAACAAAGTTTGAAATACCCCTTCAGGAAATCCAGCTTTTTGAAAAACCTCTTCAATTGCTAAAGCACATTGGGGAACATTGGAAGCATGCTTCAATAAAGCAACATTTCCCGCCATTAATGCGGGTGCAGCAAAGCGGAAAACCTGCCAAAATGGGAAATTCCAAGGCATTACCGCCAAAATTACACCCAATGGCTGATAGGAAACAAAACTCTGACTTCCATCCGTTTCCACATGGACGTCAGCAAGAAATTCAGGTGCATGTTCGGCATAAAAGTTACATACCCAAGCACATTTTTTGACTTCAGCAAGAGCACTTTTGTATGTTTTGCCCATTTCCAAAGTCATGATAGAAGCAAAAGCTTCTTGATTTTTCTCTAAGATTTCAGCACAACCTCGAATTAATTCTGCTCTTTGGGCAAAACTAGTTTTCCGGTGTTTGGCAAAAGCCTGTTGTGCTAAATCTAGCTTTGTAGCGATTTCTGTTGGTTTTAGTGGCTCAAAACTTTTGTGCAACTTTCCAGTTGCCGGATTAATTGTTGAGATAGCCATTAGCTGACCTCCCTTTCGATTTTTTAGTGTGGCATTCCAGTTTGACAAATTTACTCTGTATAAACCACTAACCAGATTGTAGTCTCGGAATTCCTATTTTTTTATAAATGTTAAAAATTCAAAACTTAAAAATTTAAATTCTCATTTGTCTTAAATACAGCTTTCCCTCAATTTAATAGCAATTTAAGCAAATAATTATATGCAGATAATTACAGTTATTGATGAGTTGATAGCAACTAATTAGACTAATTTAAATGGCATAATTACTTAGACAATTACTTCTGTTTTGGCAAAATAATTATTTATTTCATAATTCTTGATGAAAATATTTATTGTTAATTGATTGATTTTAAACAGCTGCGAATAAAAGGAAATAATTCAGTGAAAATATTACTAATTCAGGGAATTTTTGGGAATTGTCCTAATTACTTCAAAGTATAAAAGTAAGAAAATATAAATTTAATATCTCAATAGTATGCTCTGATTTCTTAGCTCAATTTTAGACAATGTTTATAAAAAACAGTCAATGAATTAACTTTAATTGCTAATTTTTTTAATTAATTTTGATTGAACCATTTATGTGGTTTGAATGAGACAATTTGTGTGCTACAGTGTTTCCATCTGTTTTATGAAAACGTTTTAAATAGATTGGTAAATACTCACTTTCAAGCAATTGTCACTGAATTTTGACAGGGTTAAAACAGATAAAAAATCGACAAAAATTATGATAAATTAGAGTTTTAATTTAAATATTGCGTCATACATTTAATGAATTTAAATCCTCCGTTAGTAAAGTAATCCCACTACAAATATACCTCTATCGATTTTTGTACCTAAATCGGAGTTTAGTACAGCAATAGTTAATGCTTGTTCTTAAAGAAACTAAGTAAACTTTCTTTGCTTTTGCCCGTTTTCTTTACCTATTATCTTAGCTATTAACCATCTTCTAGCTTTATCCATATGAGAAAATTTCAATTCAGAGATATACAGCACTTTGCAAATAGATGAGGTACATTTCCTTTGCTCCCTGCTCCTCTAAATTATTAAAGATATGAGGTGTACCTCACTTAAATGAGATAGGTTGTACGCGTATCCTCAATTTCCAAAGCGTCTATCTATATCATTAGCGACAGAATCACTTTGACTGTAGTTTACTTTTAAAGAATTACCATCCTCAGATAGATTATAAGCTAAAGGTTGAGTATGGGAAATTTTTGTTTTTCCTTCACGCAACAATTTTTGTAATGGATACTCTGCAATTGAATTTTTCAGCGCAGTTATCCGCTGGGAAACTGTCAAATTTCCAGCATCAACATCATCCTTATTACTTTGAGCTAAGATCGTCATTGCTCTTAAGCATCCTTCCGCTTCAAAACCTGCACGAACTGTAGCCAAATAAGCACTTTTGTCCAACTCTAATTCTCGACTTCGGGTTTCATCAATCCAACTTTGCTCTAGCTCTTGAGTTTTCCTTACAACAATTTCATCTATTCGTTTCTGCTTTTTTCGACTTATACGCCTTCTGTGTCTACGACTACCAATTACAGAACCGGCAAAGTCACCAATAAAACCAGGAAGTAAATGGTCTGTGATCACACTCCCAACAACATTCATCGCATTGTGTTTGAGTGTATTATTTTTTTTTCCCAATACTTCTTCTTTTGCTTCTTCTTTGATTTTTGCAATCAGTTCTTGCTTTTGGGTTTCATCAAGAGTCCTATAGTTGTGAGTGCGTCGAGCAATTTCTCGACTGACAATACAAGCTACCCCAGAAGAATCCCCATTCAAAAGTCTCAGAGCACGACGTTCAATCTCAATAGAATTCAGATTGTTGCTAACAGGAGAATTCTTCAATCTGGGAACAACTGTTACCACCCAAGAGCGATCATCAAATTGATTTGCACGAGAAACTCGATCCACAATCCGGTAAAGAGCATAAAAGTCAGAATCAAGTTCTTTTTTCGCTTGTTGGTATAAAACTATTTGCGGTGCTGAAGATTCAGCTTCCGATTCGCTTTCAGGAATTCCCTCAGTTTGTGCTAATACGACATTGGGAAATAAAAGCAGGTAAAGAGAAACGAGACTAAAAAACTTTGTTTTAAAAAAATACATTTTTATCACCTGCTATATATATAAATTACAAATGGAATTCAATATTAACAGTGCAATTACTGATTCAAAATGTTATTTTCTGGGAATTTTTAAAAATTATTCTCAAATGATTTTCAGAAATAGCCAATCTTTGTGACTGTTTATTGTTATAAATTTTCAGATTATTTTTTTATGTTTATTTTTTTATATTGTAGAGACGTAGCATTGCTACGTCTCCAGAGGTTTCGCAGATTAACTAAACCATCAGACTAATGCGCTTGACAAATCACTAACAGGTTTCGCACCACGACTAAACTACGTGGTGGAAAGTTATGAATCTAAATCTTACAGGAAAGATAGTGACAATTTGGTGACGTTCAGACTTTCGTGACTTTTAGAATTTTACGACTTTTAGACTTTCATGACTTTTAAAACTTCGCGACTTTTAGATTGCGGAATTTCGAGCGTCAATAATATTACCAGCAGCGACACACACACCTGCAATCAGAAACGCGATCGCACTCACCACAGCAGCAAACTCAGGAGCGATCGCTTTAGGATCTGGGAATGTAGAACCAAAAATACTCATAGCTAAACCAGCTCCACCAAAATACATCCCAACACCTAATCCACCCCGATGAGGTGGAACCATTTCTAAAGCAAAGGGAAGAGTACCATTCAAAATAAAAATAAATGCTCCAACCAAAAGAGCAAGAACTATAAATTGTGCCCCAATAAAAGGCATCAAAAACATTAACACAACAGTAACACCGCTACCACCAAGCATTGCTTTACGATTTCCAATTTTTGTCGCTACAGCACCTGCGGGTAAAGCTGCGATCGCGATCGCAATCCCAAAGATAGCTAATTGTAATTCCACATTATCAAGGCTCAACTGAACTTTGAGAAATTTCCCCACAGCATCTAGTAGCAAGCGATAACCCCAAGCAAAACTAGCACCCAAAGTAAAAATTAAACCCAAAGCGGGAAAGGAAACAGGTAATGGTGCGACCGCACGATGTCGATCTACTGGTTGGTCTGATATGCTATCCGGTGGATGGACGAATCTTAAAATTGCAGCAGAAGCTAACAAAACAAAGGAAGCAGTAGTAAAAGTAGCTATTGGACCCAAACCAAGAATAAAATCATAAGCAGTCAATCGAAAAGCACCAATAATTCCAATAATCAAAGTTAAGACACTTACAGCCATTGGTAAACTTTTTGGCAATGCATATCTTCCCAACAAAGAAAGTACCGGGCTGCGGAATACGGTCATTGCTAATGCCCAAGCTACCATTAAAACCGGCAAAATGTATCTAATTACTGATTCTGGTGAAGTAAAAGTTACAAGACATGGGATTGCAATCAATAAACTTGAAGAAAGAAGCACTCCCGCAGTAATAAAAGGAAACTTGCTACCAAACCAGCGCTGCATATTATCAGAAAGTGAACCCATCAAAGGTTCCATAACCACCGCCAAAGCATTTTCGAGAATTAGTAAACTAATTGCTAAAGACTTAGGAAAGCCAAACTCAACTAATAACTTAGGTAAATACAAATTGTAAATCACCCAAGTAATACTAATCGCCCCCTGTACCATACCTAAACAACAAACTTGTAGCCACAAAATATTTGTGTAATTATTATTTATTTGATTTTGACTTTGTGTCATTTTTATGGCACCGTCTAACTTTCATACGGGTACTTTAGGTTATGAAAACATAGTATATTCAGCGAATAAATTTATATCTTGCTGTCACAAAAATTTAATCAAGAAAAATTGAAGTTAGAGAATTTGAAGTTAGAGAATTTGAAGTTAGAGAATTTGAAGTTAGAAAAATCAAACTTAGAAAAATTAAATACGAATTAACGAAAACCCTCCTTGTTGTGGAGGGTCGGGGAGAATAGAAAAATTTGTAGTGTAATCTGTAGAGCTTCAGGTAGATTTTGCTTCGCAGCTAGGACTGGGAACTCAATGTTTAGATTTCAGGTTGAGTAAATCAAATCTTCCAAGGATAAAGTTACAAAACTGCTAAAAGACAAAGTATCAAATAATAAACCGAACCAGCAAATACAATACTATAGCGACCAACTGTAACAACATCACTGGAATACCATAATGGAGGAAGTTTTTAAACGAAATTCGACTTCCTTGTCTTTCAGAATAGTTCACCGCAATAACATTACTAATTCCACCAACTGCGGTACCATTACCTCCCAAAGTCACACCGAATAGCATTGCATAAAATAACAATAAAGCCTCAACAGATAATTGTCCTTGAAAATTAGATAAAAGAAAACTTGAATTTGCGAGCCCCACACTCACAATATATTCTTTGAGTAATGGTAACATTGCCACAACCAAAGGAAGGCTAGGAATTACAGTTGATATAATGCCACAACAAAATAATAAAATTAGTAAGCCAAATATAATATTTGTGCCAAAAATAGCGGCTATTATTCTAGATAAACCATTGACTACACCAGCTTTTTCTAATCCACCAACTACGACAAAAATACTCACAAAAAATATTAAAATACTCCAGTCAATATCTTGAAATATACTATTGACTAAATTCATCCGATTTTGGTGGGATGAAAGTACAACTAAAGCCGCTGTAAATAAAACATAAATTGTTGGTGAGACATCATAATTGAGTAATTGGGTAAAAATAAAAAATATTCCTATTCCCAAAATAATTAATCCACTGGAATTTAAAAAATTACGAGCATGGATTTGGGGTAATCTTTGCCGGTCAAAATCTTCAATTTTAGTTTTCCAAATCTTTTTCCATAAAAATGGCAACATTACTGTAATTGTTCCAACAGCAAATAAGCCTCCTAAACCAACTTGCCATAAATAATCTGTAAAATTGAGATTTATCCCATCAGCAACAATAAAAGTTGCCCGATCGCCAAAAATAGTTAATAATCCAGCACTGTTTGCAACTAGTACCAGCAAAACTAGTAATGGTGCTAAATTAACCATTAATTGACGGGCTAATTCTGGCATCAAAGGAGCTAAAATAATTACTGCGATCGCATTAGGCAAAAAAGCTGAAGTAAGAGAAGTAATCCCAACAATAGTTAGTAATAAACGTTTACCTTCTCCCTTGGCAAATAAAAATATTTTTGTAGCGAAATATTCAAATATTCCAGTTTGTTCCCAGGCTCTGACTAAGACCATAAACCCAAACAATAAAGCAAGGGTATCATCACTTCTGGCTATATAATCTATAGCTTCTCGAAGTGATATGACATTAGTAAAAATTAAAAATAGGGCTCCTAAAAAAGTAGCAATTGTAATATCAAACCATTCTGTTGTGAATACCACAACTATCGCTACAAGGGTAAGCACACTCACAACGGCTTGCCAATTTTCCACAAGCAACTCCTAGAGTTTATTAATATTGAATCGACGATTCTTCGCATGCTAGCGAAAAAAAATCGAGACAATACATTGTTATTATTTAAAATTATTAAATTACTTCTAATAATATCAAAATAATTATTCTTTATATGCTTGTATAGTAAGGGTTTAAGATATTTGATAGACTTAAATTAATTATAATCAGAAGTTGATTAAAGAGAGCAAAACCATATCTCAATTAAGATTATTAATCTGTTAATTAATACACAAAAAATTTATTTTATTTATTAGACTGGGTATTAGAAGGTTACTTTATAACTACATCACAATTTGGGAAAATTATAGATTATCCCTTAGAAATATTTTTGTTTCTTAAGTACCTGTCCTGCCAAACTATTAGTTAAACATCATAGATTGACTTTAAAATAAAGGTCTAAAAACCCAAGCTATGTAGAAGATAAAATGTTAGTAAATAAGGTCAGCTTTCCTTGTAAAGTGTGCTTTTTGGGCTTTTAAATTGAGTTTTTTTTTTCAGTATACTAAGTACCAAAGAGCCATCTTTTTAATTAATTTGTTTGGGAAATATTTACGACAGTAGCAATGATTATTCGACGATGAAAATATTAGAAGTTAAAAGATGAGTGTTCCTGTAATCGATAATTATCAATTATTTTTCGTACTTTTTCAGGATTAGGTATTCCATCTACTTGAATTTCAATTTCTGACTGACCAGCACTAGAAATTCCGATATTTCCAATATTAAATACTCTTTGAAAAGGAGTTTGCCAAACTTGGACATTCCTCACATCGGAATGAAATATCTCATTCGTATATCTAGAAAGTATTCCCTTACTAAAGATTGTTCGTTTGTCTGTGACTGTTAAAGTCGTTTGAGCAACATCTAACCACCAGAAAAGTAGAATTAGCAGACCTAAGCCAAATGCAGCAATCAGAATTATGGCGAGCAAAAAACCAAGAGGGTTATTTCGGAACATTGCTGGATGAGACTTGTATAGTTGTTTTTCCATGACCAGTAACACCAGAGACGTGCGATATGAAGCTGTATAGCGCTACGCGCAAGTAAAAAGTCATTAGCGGAGCGTGTCCGTAGGACATAAGTCAAAAGTCATTAGCATCTAGCGCAGCGTACCGGATCCGCAGGTAGCACAGCTATAGGTATTGCGTGTCCGTAGGACATAAGCCAAAAGTCAAAAGTCAAAACAGACCGCGCCAAAGGCGAGCAAAAGTCAAAAGCCTAATACGTATTGCTTTTAAGGTAAATATATGTCCTAACGTAACTTCGTAGTGCTATATGTTAAATATTTGGCGTTAAACTAGGGGTAACTCTTCAGCTTAGTTTAAATGTACCCCCATATATACTATTTGCTCAACCCCACATTCCCAATTACCCATCCCCAATTACCAATTCCCCGATTCCGTATCACCTAACCATTCAGAAACTCCCCAAAACCTGATACCGTCTAACAAAGGAAATCTTTAGTGTGGATGTGACGGCTTGAAAACTCGTTCTAATTACTGGCTATTAATACCCTATATCCGCCCCCAATGGCTAAATATTGTTAAGGGGTTTATTGGCATTATCGGTTATGTTATGGCGACTTTAACCTTAATGACTCTAGCGAAAAGATTAGCTACTTTGTTTGATTCGGGTAATGTGGTGGCGATCGCACAATTATTGGGTGTTGTAACTGCTGTATTTCTGGTACGAGGCGTTTTTCAAGCAGTACAAGATATCTACATGGCGAAAGCTGCTTTAAGGGTCGCTTTTAATCTGCGCAAGCAAGTTTACGCACATTTACAAAAGCTAAATCTAAGTTACTTTGAAACAGCAAAGGCTGGCGATTTATCTTACCGTCTCACTGAAGATGTCGATCGCGTTGGGGAAGTAATACATAAAGTTTTTCACGATCTAATCCCCAGTTCTTTGCAGTTGGTTACAATTCCAATTTACATGATTTGGTTGAATTGGCAACTGACTCTAGCAATTCTAATAGTTGCACCAGTGATGGGAGCTTTAATTGGTTGGTTTGGCGAACGTCTGCAAAAGTTATCCCGTCGCAGTCAAAACCGGATTTCAGATTTATCAGCTATTCTCACAGAAGTGTTTAGTGGTATTCGGCTAATCCAAGCATTTGCAGCGGAAAACTATGAAATTAATAGATTTAGCCGGGAAGCGGAACGCAGTTTTCAAGCTAAATATTCCACCGAACGTCTCAAAGCGATCCAAATTCCCATCGCTGGATTTCTCGAAGCTGTAAGTGTCTTGTTAATAGTATTTATCGGCGCGTGGTTAATTGCGAGTAATAATTTGACGGTACCGGATTTTATTAGTTATTTGACAGGTGGTGCATTGTTGATTGACCCCATCGGTCACGTGACCAATAATTTCAATGAGTTTAAGCAGGGAGAAGCTTCTGTAGATCGGGTTTTTGAGTTACTAGAAATTGAACCAACAGTAGTAGATAAACCAAATGCTGTACCCCTTCCCCCAGTTGATGGCAAAGTAGAATATCGTCACGTATCCTTTGCTTATAAACCAGGCGAACCAGTCATCAATAATATTACTTTACTGGCAAAATCAGGGGAAGCGATCGCATTGGTGGGTTCTTCTGGTGCGGGTAAAACCACCTTTGTTAACTTACTACCAAGGTTTTACGATCCCCAACAAGGTCAAATCTTAGTTGATGGGGTTGATATTCGCGATGTGTTATTACATAGTTTGCGGCGACAGATTGGAATAGTTCCCCAAGAAACCATTATGTTTTCTGGAACAATCGCTGAAAATATCGCCTTTGGACAAACTGAATTTGATATGAAAGCTGTGGAATCAGCAGCAAAAATCGCCAACGCTCATCGATTTATCAGTCAATTACCCGATGGTTATTATACAGTGGTTGGCGAACGTGGGGTTAATTTATCTGGCGGACAGAGACAAAGAATTGCGATCGCCCGTGCAGTTTTGCTTAACCCGAGAATTTTGATCTTGGATGAAGCGACATCTGCATTAGACTCAGAGTCGGAAGCGTTAGTACAAGAAGCACTAGAAAGACTAATGGAAGGAAGAACAGTCTTTATTATTGCTCACCGCTTGAGTACCGTCAGAAGATGCGATCGTATTTTGGTTTTCGAGAAAGGAAAGATTGTCGAATCCGGAACTCACGAAGAGTTATTAGCTTTGGAATGTCGTTACGCTAAATTTTATGCTCAACAATTTAAGAATTGATTTTGGGGATGGGTAATGAATGGGTAATGGGTAATTGGTAAGGGGTAATTGGTCACTCCTGACTTCTTACTCCTTACTTCTTCAATTGCTCCTAAAGCTTTAAGATTATTTATTTGTGCTTCCGTCAAACCTTTGGTATGAACAACATCCCTATAATGTCGCTTTTCTGATATGAAAAGATACAATTCTTGCTAGACAGTAGTTTTAGTCTGAAGCAATGAATCGTATCCATAGTGTTAATTAATATTCCAATCTTAGTTTAATGTTTGAGCATGACCTTCAATTTCTTGTTTTCGGAAATTGAAAATATAGATTAAACAAACATACACCGGTGTACTGCTTAGTGTTTCCTCGCTAAGCTTTCTTCGTTTTACGTTGAGAAACCACCATACCTGCAACAGTTACTAAACCTAACATGACAGAGGGTTCTGGTACTGAGGTGGGAGGTACACCAGCGAGTGTAACTTCGTAATTACCATTGTGGGATCTACCATCAAATTTTTCGGTTAACCCAGACTTACTAGCATTAAAACTGTAGAGATAATCAGTTACACCTCTATAACTTACTTTTACAATTTCACTTGCTTGTATTGGTGCATTAGTGCTGCGAAATCTATTTACCATATTCCGTTCATCTTCACCCAAACCAGCCAGTAAAAAATCGGTGGCATCAAAGTGACCTGCTAATCCAATGCGAATTAAACCAGTACTGTCATCTTGGTTAACATAGGAAATATTTGGATCGCTGAAGCGTTGGAATCCTCCTTGATCGGCAAACATGTTTAAGGCTTGCGAGTATTGGTCTCGAAACATGCTATCAAGTAAAATTCCAAACCCGTTTGCTTGCAAGGCATCATTAAACCAACGTTGAGCAAATATCATACCACTAGCATCTCTACTTACCCAATCATCAATTGTTATGCTGCTTAATTTAATATCTTGACCGCCAATTTTACCTTCTAAAGTAGTATTCTTTCTCCACTCATTCACATTAAATTCAGCTTTTTCGCTACTAGCTCTTAGCTCTACATTACCTGTAGGATCTGTTGCATTACCACCTAAAACTTTTTGAAGGTTTTCTGGAGTTTTGTCGGTAGTAAATGTATTGGTAGCATCAGAATCATATACATAATAATCATTCGCTGCGGAGCCACCGATAGTAGCGTTAGTTAAACTACCTGCAAGTGCTGGAGCAGTAAACATTCCACCCATACCAGCAGCAATTGATGTAGCGAGTAACATTTTTTTAACAGCACTTTTCATCTTCCGGTCTCCTCAGAATTTTGATTGTTCGATTTAAAATTTTCTAAACTTGAAATTTTTTCCACTTAAATTTTTCTAAGATTTGTTCTGAAAAAAAACTTTGATTCTTATGAATACAATTTTTTTTTTGGTCTTATCTGATGTTTGTTATCCAAACACAAGTTTAGAAAATAAGGAGACTATATTGGGTGAAGGATTAATGGTTAGTTAATAAATAAAAGTTAAAAAAATAACTAAAACATTCCTTAACAATTACGTTTTTTTACTTATACATAGAATAAGTAGAGATAAATGTTACTTACCATTATGTCAGCAAAGATATCCCACTTTGCAAAGCAGATTCAAATTCCATAGAATTACGTACGATATTAATATTTTTTGGTTTTTCTGGATTGCTAACTAGTGGTTGCAATGAAAGTTCGTACCATGCAACATCACGCCAAGCACCATTTTTGTACCCAACTCTGTGATAAGTTCCAATTGGTTTAAATCCCATTTTTTCATGGAGTCGAGCACTACCTGGATTGGGGAGAGTCATGCCAGCATAGGCGTTAAAATAACCCTGAAGGACTAAAATTTTAAATAACGAAGTATACAAAGCTTGTCCAATACCAGAACGACGTTCTGTATCGCGAATATAAACGCTGACCTCAACAGACCACTGATAAGCTGCTCGTTGTCTATGAAGTCCTGCATAAACGTAACCTAATACTTGACCGTTTTGTTCGCAAACTAGCCATGGTAACTGTTGTAAAACAGAGTTAATGCGAGATATCATTTCATCTTGGCTAGGTGGTTCAACTTCAAAAGATACCACTGATGATGAATCGTTACAGAAAGGGGCGTAAATATCTAAAATTTGCACAGCATCACTTCCTGTAGCAAGCCTAATAATTGAAGACACCGCAAAATAATCCTTTATCTGGTAGCCAATCTCATTAGTTCGGTTAGTTCTGATAAGTTACGGAGACGGGACATGTCGCGTCTCTACAAGTTATTCATAGTTAATTGTTCAGCAACTTAACTTCCATTACCCCATTTTTCCACTGCTTTTCGCAATACCCCATCAGGTAAGTTTTCCAAATTAAAAGATTCACCTTTATTGAATCGCTCCAAAGCTGCAAAAAATGCTTTGACCCCGGATGCAGGACCATCGGGATGATCCATAATTCCAGTACCTGCATTCAAGATGACATCTTGACCATAATCGCTTATGGCTTTGGGGACAATACCTGGATGAATACCTGCTGAAGGAACGGGAAAAACATTGCGATCGCACAAAATATCTCTAATTTTGGCTTCTTCTAACTTATCAAAAGGTAAACTACCGTAATGTGCAGGATACAAGACAGCATCAGCACCACCATAAGCCATCAGAGTTCCAAGTACTACTGAATATGCCATACCATAATTAGGGGCTGCACACATCGCTCCTGCAAAGGCTGGATGTGTAAAAATAGGAACATTTATCTCTGCATCAGCAGCTAAGGCTTGTAACACTGAAAAGCCATAGGAAAGAACATTAACTAAAAGTGCATTTGCACCTTCACGAACTAATAAACGTGCTTTATCTAGTAACTTGTCAGCACTACCGGTGACATTAACTGCATATAGCACAGTACGTTCGGTTTCCTGCTTCATAGCATCAATAATTGGGCGACAAGCCTTCAAGCGTTCTAATGTTGGTGCGACATCCAAATCGCCGAGAATTTCATCATCTTTGATAATATCTAACCCTGCAAAAGCAACTTCCTTGAAAATCGCTCCATGGTCTTGAGCAGAAAGTCCCAATGCAGGTTTAAAAATCGCCATAATTAGGGGACGGTCAAACACGCCAAGTTTTTCTCGAATACCAGTAATCCCAAATTGTGGTCTTAAACCATATTCTTGTGGAAGACGCACTGCAATAACTTTTGCTGCTCCAGCCATGGAATACTTACCAAAAATCATCGTCACTAGGCTGGAAATATCATTTTCTACATTTTTTTCCGGAAAGCGAATCGTAGCGATACTTTGACCTGTTACTTCATCAGTTTTAACAGAGATAACCTCTCCCAAATGGGATTTTAAAGTTGCTTCGCGATCGCTAAAACGGGCATTCCAAGTACCTGCAGTTTGCCCGACGGCGATAATCTTAGCTTGTTTTTGGGCACCTACACCCGCAGGGAAACGATAATCAACTTCTATTGTCATTGCTAATGGGAATTGGTAATTGGTAATTGGTAGTCGTGATTAGTTATAAGTTTATAAGTTACTAATCCCCAGTCGCCAATCCCCAATCCCCAATCCCCAGTCGCCAATCCCAAATCGCCGACCTAAAGACTTTCTAAAAAATTTAAAAGGTCAGCCATTTCCTGAGGATTAGGCTGAAACTTTGGCATCGGAGGGGTTTCACCACTAACGACTTGTTGAATTAACCCAAAACGAGACTTACGTCTTGATACCCCTTGTAAGCTAGGACCAACGCTTCCATTTGCCTCTAAGCCATGACAACCAGCACAATTAATTTGAAAGATAGCGTGTCCTTGAACTGGATCGCCATCCAATGACAAAACTGTTTTGATATACGGATCGGAAGCCCGAGCCAAATTAACTGCAAAAACGACCAATAGGACTGCTAGCACAAGGGCTAGAGCCGTCAAAAAAATGCGCTGTATTAGAGCTTCGGGTTTAGCGATCTGATTATTCAACGGATTTGTTGCTATGGTCGAGGTTTGCCAGAAAATATTAATTTCATACACATAGCTTAAAAGTTCTTGATTTTGTCTGCAAGCGCGTGGAGGAATTTTATAGGTTTCTTTAAGAGCTGAAAATCTATCAATGAAGCCCTTATAACCCAATTTGGTAGAATCAGAATCGTGAATTAATTTGTTTACTAATCGCAACAAAGGAGTTGTCTGGTGGTTGAACCTTTACTCTGTGGAATTGTTCTTGGTTTAGTTTTCGTCACCCTTGGCGGACTATTTTACAAAGCATATGATCAATACAAGCGTGGCAACCAACTAGGTTTGTAAGTCATATCAGGACTAACTGGGGCGCAATTGCTTGCGCCCTTAATACTTCAAATAAGTGTTTTCCCTTCATATTTATTAAAAAATTTACTCATTTAGAATCTGGATATGACCTGTTTTGGCAGCTATGATATCTGTCGAGGTGGTAATTGGTAATTGGTAATTGGTAATTGGTAATTGGTAATTGGTAATTGCTAATCCCTAATCCCCATTCCTATAGAAAGTTAATCCCGTACTACCATAGGTTTTTTCACGGCAAATACTCCAGCCAGAGATTACAGGTGATGTCCAACCCTTGGAACTGTGTTCCACTGCAATTTCACCTTCCGATTCTAAAATTTGGTTGAGAGATATTTTTTCCAAGACAGGTTGGTATAAACCACTTGCATAGGGTGGATCAAAATAAATTCTGCTGAACTGCTGTCCTTTAAGTTTTTCTAATTGCGATAGTAGATCGCCCTGTAAAATTTCAAATTTTTGCTCGTCGTTAGCAAATTGCTGCCAGTTTTCTTTTATTACGCTGCAAGCACGGCGAGATTTTTCGATACCTACTACCAAACTCGCCCCTCGACATAAAGCTTCTGCACCCATAGAACCGGTTCCGGTGCACAAGTCCAACCAACTACAATCAGTAATTGTACCCTGCCAAATATTGAAAACTGCTTCTCTTACACGTGCAACCGTCGGTCTTGTTTCTTTACCCGGTAGCGTTTTCAGCTGACGATTACCGTAAATTCTCAGACTCATACTTTATATTTTTCGGACTCGGGACAATTTGCATCACAAACTTTGCCTCACTTCAACCCAATTACAGAAAAGTAAAGTTATCACAGACATAAAACTGTAATTATTTAAAGTGGGCGCAAATATCCCAATATTTTAATCTAAGTTGTCGAAAATAAATGTATTAAACCATAACTTTTTCTCTAACCTGAGATACAAAATTTGACAGAATTTGCAATCCAATATTAGAAGATTTTTCCGGATGGAACTGTACAGCCATTAAATTGTCTTTAGCAATTGCAGCTGTTACAGTTTGATTTCCGTGAGTAATATTAGCTGCAGAAATTTTTGGATCTATGGGGTCAACGTAAAAAGAATGAACAAAATAAACCCATGGTCTGGAAGGTAAATGCTCCCATAAAGTTGATTTTTGTTGGGTTATTTCGAGCTGATTCCAACCCATATGAGGAATTGTAATTCCTGCTTCTGGATGGAAACGTTTTACTTTTCCGGGAATAATTCCTAATCCCCGTTCAACACCTTCTTCACTAGATTCAAAGAGAATTTGCAATCCTAAACAAATACCTAAGAATGGTTTACCTGATGCAATAACTGATTTTATTGGACCTTCTAAACCTCGATTTCGCAAGTTTCGCATTGCGGGGTCAAAAGCTCCAACACCTGGTAAAACAACGGCATCTGCTCTTTCTAAATCCTTAGAATAATCTGTAATTTTTGGAATAGCTCCTGCTTTTTCTAATCCTTTACAGACTGAGTGCAAATTACCCATCTCGTAATCTACGATTGCAATTACAGCCATTTGCCTGCTCCCGATAAATTTATTATGGAGGGTATTTCTATTGTAAATAAAATTTTTTATGAAGAGAAGAATACTATTAACTTCTTTTGATATTTGGCTCCCAGATCAAAAATCAAATTCTGCAAATGATTTGTTGATTGCTCTCGAAAAAATTTACCCAACAGATGATTATTTAACTTTTGTAAAACAGATACCAGTTGATATTTATTTGGCTAGCGATCGGGTAATTAAAAAAATCCGTCAAATCCAGCCAGGTGCAATAATCTGTTGCGGTATGGCAGAAAAAAGAATTCAATTGAGTGTGGAATCAAATGCTAGTAGTACAGCTATATTATCTACAGAAAAGCATCAAAGAGTTCTTTATACAACAGTTGATTTAGAACTTTTAGTCAAGGGTATAGAAAATGTTCAGATTAGCCATGACTGCGGTAAATTTGTCTGTGAAGGACTTTATTATTCAGTCTTAGATTATTTGCAACAAAATCAAATCAAAATTCCTTGCATATTTGTTCACGTTCCGATTTTGACTGAAGAAAATACTTCATCTATCCTTAATCATTTTCTATTAATTATTGATAGACTGGCACTTTCATAAACTTATATGCGTCTTGATGGTGCAAAAAACATCTGGATATATGTTGCCATTCTTACTACATTTTTCAATTGCTTTTCCAATCGCTCAAGTTACTCCTTCTCCAGCACCAGTAGAATTTGTTCGACCGCAGGAAGTTCGATCTTTGTCAGGTAATCTTGATAATGTCCCTGTATTTAATAGCAATAGTCCAGAATTAGTTCTTAAAGAAGGGATTTTGCTTTCTACTTTTCCCCAAAAAAATAAAAAATCGCCAGAAGCACATTTGAATTTTCCCTTCCGGGGTCGATTTGATATATTTGCACATCATGTTGCGAAAGCTCAAACCCCAGAAGATTTACGGACACTACATATAGGTGTAATTCTGCATAATCCCAGCAAAGAACCTGTCAAGGTATATGTATTACATGCAGCCAGTTATCTCAGTCAACCCGATGCGCCATTTGTTGACCTACCAGCCCAAGAGAATAATCTTTTTGGTAAAGTACATGCTGGTCCAGGTAGTCGCGCTACCCATGACGTTCTCCGCAGCAAGCGACAGTCTATCTTACCTCCACAAATAACTATCCCACCTGGTGAAAGTAAAATGTTACTAAATTCACCAATTCCGGTAAAAGAATTCGACCCACCCATCAACGGTAGATCGACTTTAATGCGATTACGGAGCAATGGAACGGTATATGCAGCTAGTTTGGCAATGTTTGCACCGAATGATGCAAATGGTCAAGAACGCGCTCCAACCCTAACAGAATGGAAAAATTTACTTAACAATGGCGAGTTAGCTGGACCGCGAGATAAAAAACCCACTCCTCCAGACCAAACTAATAAATCGATAATTTATGGTCGCGTTGCAGGAGTTGCTCGGGGTTCTTCATGGAGAACTTTACTGCGAGATAGTCCCAAAGCAACTTATTTAACAATTCCTGATCGCGATCGCGCCATTTCTTACGGTATTAGTACCCTGGATCGCGGTACCCTTGGTACTGAACAGATTCAAAGCGCACCCATGCTAGTCCGCTATCCCGACACAGCATATCGCGCCCACGGTAACTATGGAATCCAATACAGCTTAAGTTTACCGCTTTACAATAATAGAAATAGCCAGAAAACTGTCAGTGTTTCCTTACAAACACCAATTAAAGAAGACAAGTTAAGTAAAAATGGATTGCGTTTTTTTACAGAACCAACCAAAAGAGTATTTTTCCGGGGAACAGTATTAGTCCGTTACACTGACGATAAAGGAATACCGCAGACACGTTACGTGCATTTGGTACAAAACCGAGGCGAACAAGGTAAACCTTTGGTAACCTTGAATATCAAGCCAAATGACACAAGATTGGTGCAGGTAGACTTTCTTTATCCTCCAGATGCAACCCCACCTCAGGTGTTGACTGTAAGAACTTTTTGATTTGAATATGGTGTGTTACAGTGCGGTTTAATGATTGGGAAAAAGAAACATATCTTTGAGCCGTAACGCACCACCAGATACATCGGGGTAAGGTTTCAATCACTTAGAAAAATGCGGGATAAACAAAAGCAAATGCTGTGGAACTTGGTATTTGCTTTCCATCTAGTTCTTCCACAATGACTGTTTCAAATTCCTTATCCCAACGAGCGCGGATTTGACGATCGTTAAAATCAACTAATTTGGTACCAACTTTTGCCATTTCTTGGTGATTAAACTGCAAACTTGCACCAGAAAATCGGTTATTAGGCTTTTTATTATCTGCTTCCCAAACATAGGTGACAATTGCTTTGGGAAGAAGCTTGCGAGAACCTTGATTGCGGACGGGGAATATAATTTGATTATCTGTGTAATAGGTACCGTAGGGATATCTTTGGTAATTGCGGTTATGTCCGGTCTTAGTAGAAAGAATTTTACTG
This sequence comes from Mastigocoleus sp. MO_188.B34, assembly GCF_030065675.1. Lineage (GTDB taxonomy): Bacteria > Cyanobacteriota > Cyanobacteriia > Cyanobacteriales > Nostocaceae > Mastigocoleus. The sequence goes on from NZ_JASJDK010000005.1 coordinate 71,336, forward strand.
TTGGGATATTTTTTTAACCAAGCACCAAGGGTTGTTTTAACAGTAGGAACTTTTGCTAAAGAAACATTAGCTCTAGGACCAAACACACCCAAAGCCCAAGGTTGAGCATAAAGAGTATCATCGGCGCGATCGTACATTATTAAACAACTGTGATAAAGCTTTCCTGAGACCCCAAAAGTTGAACCACCTCGTTGAAAAGCAACTATTGTGTCACATAAAGGACAATAGGAAACCGCTACATTGATACCCCCAACTGTATCATTAACTATTTCATGCCAATTCATAATTCCAAACGGATAAGCTTTGGCTTCTCCATTTACAACAACACCAATAACTGTTTCATCTGATTTGAAAAGTGTAGTTTTAGCTGTATCAAAACTGGGATTGTCAATACTGGGGATACCATCTTTACCTGGTCCCCCATCCAGTAAATCATCTAATTTTATTCGAGCATTTTCTAATGGATTTTTATTTTGTTTGCGCAGGTCATCAAGTTCTTTATTTTGGTCGTTAAAATATTTTGTCAGAAAAAAATAGCGGAGTTTAAAATTATCCCAACCACCAGCATGAGTAACTAATCCGCCAAATGCGATTGCGATCGTTAGCAGAACAGCAATAGCTAACCGGGTTAGTATTTTCATAGCTCGTATCCTCAAACTCCTACTAATTACTAGTAGATTTGATGAAGTTTAATGCAGCTTGAGAATCAGATAATAATTTGATGAGAGGGGATTGGGGATTGGGGATTGGCGATAGCCAGTCCCCAATCCCCATCAAATCTTCCTAATCCCTTGCTCCAAACCCCGACAAACTCCCGTAAGAAAATCTAAATCTAAAGTAGCAATAGTATCGCTGGGTTTATGATAATGGGGATTGCGCATAAGTGATGTATCCGTCACCATCATCGCTGGATAACCCGCATCCCAAAATGGTGCGTGGTCGCTACGTCGCGTATCAGGAACAACTTTACCTTTATTTGGTACTGTTAGCCATTCGCTAGGTGTCCCAGATTGGCGGATGTTACGGCACAGATGAATTAAATCTGGTATAGTTCGCAAATTACCAATTAAAGCAATAAAGTCCCCACGATTGGGATAAAAGCGTTCTAAAGGAGGAGGGTAAGATTGGGAATTAGGTCTAGAATCTCTGTAACCCAGCATTTCCAGAGAAATCATCAAACGTAATTTTTGTTTCTCTTGCTGCAACATTGCTGCATAGTCAGCAGCACCGGAAGTACTAATCAAACCATATTCTTCCATATCAAAAGCTATTAGCCGCAGGGGATATTTAATCGGTTCTTTTGCAAACATTCTGGCTAATTCTAAGAGAACAGCCACCCCCGTAGCATTATCATCAGCCCCTGGAGATCCTGGAACAGCATCATAATGAGCAGCAATTAAAATTGGTGGTAAATCTCTCTTTTTCTTTCTGGGTAAACCAGGTAAATTGAGGATGAGATTTTTGAATGTTTTACTTTTGAATGAAAAGGTGTGGATTTCCACACTTCCCCACTGACTAAATGAAGCGCGAATGTATTCCTGGACAAAAAAATGACCAGCCGACGCCATATATGGATCGCGCTCCCGTACTATTTCAGAGAGGTGAGTTGTTAGTTGCTCTTTTAAATTCACAAATTAATTGATAAAGAATACTCAATGACAGTGTATTTCTCAAGTGCAAGATACAATAAATCAAGCATTGGATCTAAAGAAATAAAATTTATAAGTAACATTAGGAGAAAAGTAACGCATGGGCAAAGTAGTCGGCATTGATTTGGGTACAACCAACTCAGTAGTTGCCGTCATGGAGGGAGGCAAGCCGGTGGTTATTGCCAATGCTGAAGGAATGCGAACCACACCCTCGGTGGTAGGCTTTAGTAAAGATGGCGAAAGAGTTGTGGGACAAATGGCGCGGCGACAAACCATCCTCAATCCCCAAAATACTTTTTTCGCAATTAAACGCTTTATGGGACGTAAGTATGGCGAACTTAGTCCGGAAACAAAGCGCGTACCTTATACCATCCGCAAAGATGAGTTTGGCAGTATAAAAATCAAATGTCCGCGTTTAAGTAAGGACTTTGCCCCGGAAGAAGTTTCCGCAATGATATTAAAGAAATTGGCGGAAGATGCTAGTACTTATTTGGGAGAAACTGTAACCGGCGCGGTGATTACAGTTCCAGCATACTTTAATGATTCTCAACGCCAAGCTACCCGAGATGCAGGTAGAATTGCTGGCTTAGAAGTGTTACGAATTCTTAACGAACCAACTTCCGCATCTTTAGCCTACGGTTTGGATAAGGCTGAAAATGAAACTATCTTGGTATTTGACTTAGGTGGCGGTACTTTTGATGTTTCTATTTTGGATGTAGGCGATGGTGTATTTGAAGTCAAAGCAACTAGCGGTGATACCCAGTTGGGGGGTAATGACTTTGATACGCGGATTGTAAATTGGTTAGCAGAACAATTTTTAGAAACTGAAGGTGTAGATTTAAGACGCGATCGCCAAGCTTTACAGCGTTTAATGGAAGCGGCAGAAAAAGCCAAAATTGAACTTTCGGCGGTTGGGGTCACTGATATCAATTTACCGTTTATTACCGCTACAGAAGATGGTCCAAAGCATTTAGAAACTCGGTTGACTCGGGCTCAATTTGAAGGAATGTGCGATGATTTGTTGGGAAGATTGCGCAACCCAGTGAAACGGGCATTACGAGACGCGGGATTGTCGCCACGAAGTATTGATGAAGTAGTATTGGTAGGTGGTTCTACCCGGATGCCGATGGTTAGACAATTGGTTCGAGCGATGATCGGCTTGGAACCCAACCAAAATGTCAATCCTGACGAAGTTGTAGCGGTAGGTGCAGCGGTGCAAGCAGGCATTCTCGCCGGAGAACTCAAAGATATATTATTACTGGACGTTACACCTCTATCCCTAGGATTAGAAACCATTGGCGGGGTGGCGAAAAAATTAATTCCTCGTAACACTACTATCCCAGTTCGCCGTTCCGATGTTTTCTCTACTTCAGAAAATAACCAAAATACCGTCGAAATTCATATTGTCCAAGGCGAACGGGAAATGGCTGCGGATAATAAATCCCTGGGAAGATTTAAGTTATACGGTATTCCACCAGCACCCAGAGGCATACCACAAATACAAGTATCTTTTGACATAGATGCAAATGGAATTTTACAGGTAACAGCTTTAGATCGGACTACCGGAAGAGAACAAAGTATTACAATTCAAGGCGCTTCCAACCTTAGTGAAGCTGAAATCCGCCAGATAATTCAAGAAGCTGAAAAATTTGCGGAAGTAGACAGACAGCGTAAAGAAAAAGTAGAAAAGCGCAATCGTGCTGAAGCATTAATATTGCAAGCCGAAAGACAATTACGGGAAGTCGCATTAGATTTAGGTATTAATTTTGCTCGCAATCGCCGCCAGCGCATAGATAATATTTGTCGAGAACTGCGGGAAAGTTTAGAAGCCCAAGATGAGCGGGGAATAGATCAGACATACGCTGATTTGCAAGATGCTTTATATGAATTAAGTCGAGAAGTTCGGGAATTCTTCCAAGAAGATGAAGAAGATGACCTGTTTGGTACAATTCGCGACATCTTTATTGGTGAGAAAGATGATGACGATCGCGATTTTTACAACGACAGAAGCTACAATCGAGATTACGACCGGGGTGGTTACAACCGGGGTGGTGGCTATGATATTGGTGGTGGCTATGACCGTGGTGGTTATGAACGTAGAGGTTATGAACGTGGTGGAGCTTACGAACGTGGTGCTAGCTACGACAGGGGTGGTGGCTATGACCGAGAACCCAACCCAAATTATAACCAAGGTTATAACCAAGGTTATGAGAAAGATTACAATCGGGGTCGTAACAACAACCAAGATTGGGAACAAGATGATAGGCGAGGATATGATAGCGATCGCGATCTAGGAACCTATAACCGAGAAAAAAGCAAAGACTATAACCAAGGATATAGTCGAAGTTATGATAAAGATCGAGATCTAGAAAGGGATAGCAGAGACAGCCGTTCTTATAAAGGAAAGCGAAGTTCTTCTCGTAACCCCCGCCCCAGCTACAGAGATAATTGGGATGACGATGATGATGACTGGTTCTAAGTTATACCGGTAACTATCTGTATGTAGGATTTTCAGCTTTATCTGTAGGAAATATCTGCAAATTCTTGAAATGTATGGATAGTTACTAAACGCTGAGCTTAGTAGGTATCATGTGCGGATTTTACCAACAGGAATTTGTAGTCATTCCTTAGTTACAAATCTCCTATCCACAAGAATAGAGAATAACAGGAATTAAAAATATTAATAAACAAAGGAATATTTATTGTCCAATAAAAAAAATTAGAATCTAAAATCTAACATCTGAAATCTAAAATCTAGAATCTCAACTTAAACAACTGGCTATGCAGAATTTGCAGAATTTCCGCGATTATTACGAAATTTTGGGAGTATCTAAAAATGCCTCTATTGAGGAGATTAAAAAGGTTTATCGTCGTTTGGCGAGACAGTACCACCCCGATTTAAATCCAGGTGATAAATCTGCTGAGGAAAAGTTTAAAGCTATCGGTGAAGCCTACGGAGTACTTTCTGACCCCGCAAAAAGATCTCAGTACGATGAATTTAGTCGCTTCTGGAAGCAAAAGAATTTTGGTAAGCAAGGTAAACGAGGTGACAGTCGCTCCGCTTCTAGCAACGGAAGTGGAGGTTTCGATCCCGGTCAACATCAAACATTCGAAAGTTTCATTAATCAAGTTATTGGTAGAAATAAAAATTCGAGTACAACAACAGGGAACTCAAGCAAAACCAAGACTACCGATCCATTTCGTTCTCCCCCCAGAACCAAATATGAGTACACTGTTAACCCTCGTACCAATCGTCGAGATATCGAAGCGAAGCTGACCATACCTTTAGAAAAAGCATACAAGGGTGGTTTGGAAAGAATTCGCTTAGAAGATGGACGTTCTCTAGAAGTAAAAATGCCTCCTGCAATGGTTACAGGTCAAACTATTCGCCTGCGCAATCAAGGAATTGGTGGTGGCGACCTGTATCTAAAAATCACCGTAGAGCCCCATCGAATGTTTAAAATGGAAGGTTTTAATATTTTTTGTCAGGTACCAGTTACTCCTTCTGAAGCGGTACTTGGGGGACAAGTCGAAGCACCAACTCTTGATGGATTAGTAAAAATGACTATCCCCCCTGGTGTTAGATCGGGTCAAAGATTGCGCCTTGCTAACAAAGGTTATCCTTATGAAAATGGTAAGCGTGGTGACCAATTAGTAGAAATTCAAATAGTTACTCCCAAACAAATTAGTGCTCGAGAACGAGAATTTTATGAGAAAATACGGCAAATTGAAACTTTCAAGCCCCGTAATGAACTGGGCTAAAATACTTCAGTTCCACAACAGAAAATTTACTTTCAAAAAATTTACTTTCAAATAAGTCCCAAACATATCTCAAAAGAAATTTTTGTATGGTAGGGGATATTATTCCAAGGTAACAAGGCAAATTGTTCAAAATAAATCATTCAAAAATTTCTCACTCAAAAAGTTGTTTAAAGTCTATTGAATTAGTAATTTTGTCAGCTTAAAAAAATTATTAGTTTAGAAATTTATCTATTTGTAAATTCATAAACTTAAAAACTTACATATATACTTAGATTGTTAACTTATGAGTACCCATACCAACGGGAAAATATAGTTTTACAATATTAAGAGCAGAGAAATCTACACAATAAGTGGAACCAGCTGTGAATCAAAACGGGATATCACAACAGAGCAAACCCAACTATTATTCTCTACTGGGATTGCATCCTGGAGCTTCAGTGATTCAAATCCGTCGTGCTTATCGGGAATTAAGCAAACGCTATCACCCCGACACAACTGATTTACCCACTGCTGTTGCAACCAAAAAATTTCAACAGATCAACGAAGCTTATGCAATTCTTAGCAATCCAGACCGACGATTTTCTTACGATTTAACTATAGGTTATTCCCGTTTTGGAGTAATTCAACCCCCCTCTGATTTAAATACCCCTGTTTCCCAATCATATGATTGGTCTAAATCTGCTTATTTAGATGCTTCAGATCGTCCCTTATCTCCCGGGGAACTTTTTGCATTATTTGTATTAGGAGTAACTTTCTTAGCCTGTTTGTTGCTAGCGATCGCAATTGGTTTAACTCGCGGCGATACTGCTTTAGAAACCCAAATTGGTCAAAAAATTATTCACCCAGAACAAATAATGGCTTCTAATTTCCTTAGTTATCAATGGGAAACAGTTAAACCTTTCACCTTTGAAACAGAATTAGGAGTAAGGAAATCAGGATCTGAAAGTAAAACTACATAGGAATTTTCTTGGTTTTTGAATTTCCCCTCCCTGCCAAAATTAGTGAAATAGCATGATAGTAAAAGTCAAGTAAGAAATAAAAAACATTAATATAAATTAAAAACTGAAAATTTGATGTTTTGAAAATATGATATTTTGATTTTCTTTTTATTCAAGTTAGGACTTACGCACCCGGCACATTTTTCTTATAGGGTGCGTGACACAAGCGAGTTAACCTGAACGTATTAATAAGGTTTTGAGTGTCACGCACCACCGGTGTATTGTGACAATTGCGTAAATTCTGCAAGTAAATATAGCGGTTTTCATTTGAATCAACGGCTATTAGATGTATCTTAAGTCGGCACAAAATAATATTCTTAACGTTGACACGTGAATTATTTAGACTTACTTATGGATCTTCCCGTTCCAGAAACTCCTTTGTATAACCATACCTTGCCCCAAATAGAACAGTGGTTAAAACAGCAAGGCTGTGAGCAAGATAAAACAGAGCTAGAGCATTGGCAATTAAAAAGACCAGCCTGGGAAGCAGAGCTTTGGCTGGATATAGAACAAATTATAGTGAAGTATATTCAAGCCGGAGAAAAGGGACAAGATATACAACGTTCATTTAAATATTCCCTATCTCGGCGAGATATAGAAGAAGCAGTGTTTTCTGGGCCGTAATCTGGGTATTAGCGATTGGGGATTGGCGACTGGGGACTAGAAAATAATATTTGAATTTTCATCCCAATCCCTAATCCCCACCATCAAATTTTCCCAAACCGTCTTTCTCGCTGTTGGTAAGCGGATAACGCACGGTGAAATTCATTACGGTCAAAATCTGGCCATAAAGTTTCAGTAATATATATTTCTGAATAAGCAATTTGCCAGAGAAGGAAGTTACTTATTCGCATTTCCCCACTAGTACGAATTAATAAATCTGGGTCACAACTACCAGCAGTGTAAAGATGACGTTCAAAAATTGCCTCATCAATTTCATTTGGTTGTAGTAAACCTTTTTGAACTCGATCTGCAATGCTACGACAGGCTTGGAGAATTTCTAACCTACCCCCATAATTAGTGGCAACATTAAACTGGATCGTTCGATTATTCCTAGTTGTTTCCATTGCGTGGGTTATTTCTTTTTGTAACCCCACTGGAAGTTCTTCTAAGTCCCCAACAAAACGAATTTGAACATCCTCCGCTAGCATTTCTTCTAGTTCTTGGCGTAAGACTCGTCCAAATAAGGTCATCAAAAATTCGACTTCTTCTTCGGGTCTTTTCCAATTTTCAGTAGAAAAAGCATAAGCTGTCAAAGCTTTTATTCCCCAATCTTTACAGGTACGGAGTAAATTTTTGAGTGCATCCACTCCCCTTTTGTGACCCATAATTCGGGGTAGCCCCCTTTTTTTTGCCCATCGACCATTACCATCGCAAATAACTGCAACGTGTCTGGGTAGTAATTCTCGTTTTAAGTCGACTGGCAAATATTGCTGTTCTGTTTGTTGTGTTGTCATTTTTTATCTCGAGAAGCAGTCGATGATAATCCGGGTAAGTGCGAAATCATTTTTAGTGCTTTGTTACGAATCCGACGCCCCAAACTGAACAAATCGGAAGCAACTGCTTCCCGATCCACGCTGGGGGATAATCGAGTCTCTAATGACTCTTTCAGCTTTGTGATCGTAAGTGGTCTATTAAGGGTTCCCCTTTCCGCTAAGGAAATAGAACCTGTCTCTTCTGATACAACAACACAAATGCAATTTTCGACTCGCTCAGTAATACCCATCGCTGCGCGATGGCGCGTTCCCAACTGGCGCGAGGCTGTGCGTCCCGAAAGCGGTAAAATTATACCCGAAGCCACTATCCGAGAACCACGTAGCAATGTCGCACCATCGTGTAAAAGAGTTTTTGGCTGAAATATGGTCTGGATCAGTTCTTTAGATACATTTGCATTTAATTTTACTCCAGGTACAGAAAAGTCCCGTTCGTCAATTTGTCCGGTGGTTTCGATAATCAACAAAGCACCAATACGATTTTTCGAGAGTTCTCTAACTGCATCGACAATTTCATCAATGACACTATCCGCTTTTGGGACTGCCAAATTAGAAGGTTGAAATAACTGGCGAAATTCGCCGCGTCCTAGTTGTTCCAAAAATCGGCGAAACTCTGATTGCAGAGCAACCGCCATTGCGACAGCACAGCCAATGACTAGCTTTTCTAGTACAAACTTTAACCTTGTGAACTCCGAATTATCAATCAGGGCTGAGACCAACATCAAGATGATAAATCCCCGCACCATCCAGAGTGTGCGACGCTCACTGATCAGAACTAATATCATGTAGGTGAGCGCCAGCACCAACAAAATATCCAGAGTGTCAAGCGGCAAAGACTTTGACCATTCTATATTTTTGAGCCATTGCGCCCACCAATCTCCCATGAAATCTGGATTTTACCTTCGGTCTTTTATCGTATAAGTAAATAGACACTAATCAATAGTCAAAATTCAAAATTCAAAGCACTTTTACTTTTAAATGTAAACTCTGCTTTGTTGCTCTATCTTAGTATGAATCTCGAAAATCCCAGATGTAGTAATAAAAAAGTCTGGGACAAGATTTCTCATTTGTGCAACAGAAAATGATCGTGCGACTAGAAAAAATGATTTAGTACAGGGTAGCATCCCAATATTTCCCTTGCCGGAACAATACTTATCTAATTGGTAATATTCCGTATGGGGAACATTCGGGATATGCTTTTGCCCTTTTCCGGAAAATTTAAGGTAAGACTTTGGAAATGTATTTAATTTAAGTAATACTATTGAGGGTTAGAAACACCCTGCACTCAAAGCCTAGAAATTTTGACTAAACACTGTTTAGTAACTAAGAAAGCTTTTCCGGTAAGCAATCTTGTCGAATTAAGTCTTGATAGGTTTCACGACGCAAAATTAAATTTGCTTCGCCCGATTCTACCAAAACTGCAGCCGAGCGAGGCAGACGGTTGTAGTTGGATGCCATGCTGTAGTTGTAAGCACCAGTACCCATAACTACGAGAATATCTCCTGGTTCTGTTTTTGGCAGTGTAGCATCTTTGATTAAAATATCCCCCGATTCGCAGTGTTTACCAGCAATTGTTACTGTTTCTGTAATTGGAGCAGACATTTTATTCGCAATTACAGCCCGATATACGGACTGGTAAGTAATCGGACGGGGATTATCCGACATTCCACCATCTACTGCAATATAGGTCCTAATTCCGGGAATTTTTTTTGAGGAGCCAACTGTATACGCTGTTACACACGTTGTACCAATAAGCGAACGTCCGGGTTCGCATAGTAATTTTGGTAAAGGTTGATTTTGAGTATTACAGACTTCTTCAATTGATTCACAGATTGGTTTTACCCATTCTTCAATGCTAGGTGGATCATCTGATTCTACATATGTTATTCCTAAACCTCCACCTAAGTTTAACTCAGTGATATTTAAACCTTTGGAATTGGCGTTTTGTAACCACTTAACCATTAATTGGGCTAAATCTCGGTGGGGTTGGCGTTCAAAAATTTGGGAACCAATGTGGGCGTGCAAGCCAACACAATTGAGAATAGATTTATGTTTGTTAATTTCCTCGAATAATTCGTCCAAGTGATTTGGGTCAAAACCAAATTTACTATCCAGTTGCCCAGTACGGATGTATTCATGGGTATGACAATCAATTCCAGGGGTCAGACGCAACATAATTCGAATTGGTACTGATGACTCAGAACTATTATTTTTCCCAAGTTCTACCAAAATGCTTAATTCATACCAGTTGTCTACCACAATGGTGCAACCAGATTCACTAGCATAAATTAGTTCTTCCCTGGACTTATTATTACTATGGAAATAAATTTTGTCGGGAGTAACCCCAGCAGTCAAAGCCGTGTATAGTTCGCCACCAGATGCAACATCTATCCCTAATCCTTCACTGGCTGCGATCGCACAAACTGCCAAACAATTCCAAGCTTTGGAAGCATACAATACTTGAGATTCACCCTTGTAATAATTCTGGAAACTATCACGATACTGGCGACAAGCAGTTCGCAAACTTTCTTCATCCAAAATATATAGTGGGGAACCAAACTGCTGTACTAGTGTAACTACATCACAACCGCCAATTTCTAAATGTCCTAAACTATTAGTTTTGGCAGTTAACGGCAATAATTGTTGATTTGGAGCAAGATTTTTGTTCTCAGTGTTTTTTGCAGGTAAATACTTGTTACCAGAATCTTGAACCCCCGTAGGGTGAGTCGATACCATAATTGTCAGGATTATCCTTGTTTAAAATGTGGACGCCGCTCGTCCATTTCCCGATTCTCAGTTTACCTTTAATGTTGAAAGGAGACACTCCTGTTGAGTTGCTCTTGAAAAGCAGATTCTCAGCGCGTCTCATTAATTCTCAAGTACGTTTCAAGTTTTGCCAACAGTGTGAAATCATTCAAGTTAGAAATTAAAATTCTTTCTAAAGAGCATTTAGATGCACTAGTAGAATTAGATCGTGTTTGTTTTAACGGTCTTTGGAGTCGAGAAGCTTATCTTAGAGAATTAGAAAGTTCGACTAGTAATCTACTAGGTTTATTTTCTCCTGTTTATCCCTTACAACTTTTGGGAGCGGGTTGTTTTTGGTCAATTTTAGAAGAAGCACACATAACAATCTTGGCTGTGCATCCCCAACATCACCATCAAGGTCTAGGACAAATCTTACTTTGTTCTCTACTTCAGAAAGCTTACAAGCAGGGTTTAGAGAGAGCCACATTGGAAGTACGAGCTTCCAACCAAGCAGCAATTTCTCTATATCAAAAATTTGGTTTTAAAACTGCAGGACGACGACGACGATATTACATCGATAACGGAGAAGATGCTTTAATCCTTTGGTTGGGGAATTTGAAACATACCCAATTCCAAAAAACTTTGGATGCTTGGCAAAAACTTTTTAGCGAACGCCTCAAAAAGTCTAACTGGGAAATCCTCCTTGATAAGTAGTTTCACCTATAAGTAACACAATTTTGGCTCATAAGTTTTTTGCCTGACACAAACTTTATCAAAACTGTCATCTACCTGCAAAATAAGCTTAAAGTTATTTTTTCTTATTCAGATCGGATATAGTATAAATAATTAAAATTAAGTATTTTTGGTCATAGACTAAATTTTCATAACATGGTATGGAAAATATGGTAAATTTAACATGTTAATTGCAACTAAATCTCAAAATCACTGGTTTATAGCTAGCAGTTAACCAAAAACGTAACGTTCGAGTTGATTTTAGTCACATACTGAGTACAAAATAATCACATAAACATAGTGATTATACAGAGAAGAAAAGTGGATAATAATGTGACGTCTTTATCTTTCTACAGACATTGAAAATATTAGCCTGTGCTAAAATCAGCGTACCGGCACGACGCAGGTAATGGGACAATGTTTGAACGCTTCACAGAAAAAGCCATTAAGGTCATAATGCTCGCCCAAGAGGAAGCAAGACGTTTGGGACACAACTTTGTTGGAACCGAACAAATTCTCCTGGGTCTGATTGGTGAGGGTACGGGAGTGGCTGCAAAAGTACTGAAATCCATGGGGGTCAATCTTAAAGACGCCCGGATTGAGGTAGAAAAAATCATAGGCCGGGGTTCGGGTTTTGTCGCGGTGGAAATACCATTTACACCAAGAGCAAAACGAGTTTTAGAACTATCCTTGGAAGAGGCACGCCAACTGGGGCACAATTACATTGGTACAGAGCATCTGTTGTTAGGCTTAATCCGAGAAGGGGAAGGTGTAGCAGCTAGGGTGCTAGAAAACCTGGGCGTGGATTTATCTAAGGTCCGAACTCAAGTTATCCGAATGTTGGGAGAAACCGCTGAGGTGGCTGCTACTGGTCAATCAGGACGGACGAAGACCCCAACCTTGGATGAATTCGGCTCAAACCTGACTCAAATGGCAGGGGATGGAAAATTAGATCCAGTTGTAGGACGCGCTAAAGAAATCGAGCGTGTCATTCAAATTTTGGGTCGACGTACAAAAAACAACCCTGTCTTAATTGGGGAACCAGGTGTAGGTAAAACTGCAATAGCCGAAGGTTTAGCGCAGCGAATCGCCAATAAAGATGTTCCTGACATCTTAGAAGAAAAACGTGTAGTAACTCTGGATATTGGTTTGCTGGTAGCAGGAACTAAATATCGGGGTGAATTTGAAGAACGCCTGAAGAAGATTATGGACGAAATTCGTCAGGCGGGAAATGTAATTTTAGTAATAGACGAAGTACACACCCTCATTGGTGCGGGTGCGGCTGAGGGCGCAATTGATGCAGCCAATATCCTTAAGCCAGCTTTGGCGCGGGGAGAATTGCAGTGTATTGGTGCAACAACCTTAGACGAATATCGCAAGCACATCGAACGAGATGCTGCTTTGGAACGTCGTTTCCAACCAGTCATGGTGGGTGAACCATCTGTAGAAGAAACCATAGAAATTCTTTATGGTCTGCGCGACCGTTACGAACAACATCATAAGTTAAAGATTTCTGACGATTCTTTGGTTGCGGCGGCAAAATTATCCGACCGTTACATTAGTGATCGCTATTTACCAGATAAAGCTATTGACTTAATTGATGAAGCCGGTTCTCGCGTCCGCTTAATTAATTCTCAGTTACCACCAGCAGCGAAGGAATTAGATAAAGAGCTACGACAAATCTTAAAGGAAAAGGACGATGCTGTCCGTTCCCAAGATTTTGACCGAGCTGGCGAATTGCGCGATCGAGAAATGGAAATTAAATCCGAAATTCGCGCCATTGCTCAGAGTAAATCTAATTCTGGTCGTGCAGAAGGTGAAGAACCTGTAGTCACAGAAGAAGACATTGCTCATATTGTCGCATCTTGGACTGGGGTTCCTGTGAACAAGCTAACGGAATCGGAATCCGAAAAGCTGTTACACATGGAAGACACCTTGCACCAGCGCCTAATCGGTCAAGAAGATGCTGTGAAAGCAGTATCTCGGGCTATTCGTCGCGCTCGCGTAGGTTTGAAAAACCCCAATCGACCCATTGCTAGCTTTATTTTTTCTGGTCCAACTGGTGTTGGTAAAACAGAATTAGCGAAGTCGTTGGCTTCCTACTTCTTTGGTTCTGAAGAAGCAATGATTCGCTTGGATATGTCCGAGTTCATGGAGCGTCATACTGTCAGCAAATTGATTGGTTCGCCTCCTGGTTATGTCGGATACAACGAAGGTGGTCAGCTAACAGAAGCAGTACGTCGCCGTCCTTACACAGTAGTACTATTCGATGAAATCGAAAAAGCACATCCCGATGTGTTTAATATGCTACTGCAAATCTTGGAAGATGGTAGATTAACGGATGCAAAGGGTAGAACAGTAGATTTTAAAAATACTTTACTAATCTTGACATCCAACATCGGTTCCAAGGTCATTGAAAAAGGTGGTGGTGGTATTGGTTTCGAGTTTGCGGATGATGCAAGCGAGTCCCAGTACAACAGAATTAAGTCTCTGGTTAATGAAGAACTTAAGCAATATTTCCGTCCAGAGTTCCTCAACCGACTTGATGAAATTATTGTCTTCCGTCAACTGAGCAAAGACGAGGTCAAAGAAATTGCCGAAATCATGCTCAAAGAGGTATTTGGTCGTTTGGGCGAAAAAGGTATCAACTTAGAAGTTACCGACCGCTTCAAAGATCGTTTGATCGAAGAAGGTTATAGTCCCAGCTACGGTGCAAGACCATTACGTCGGGCTATTATGCGCTTGTTAGAGGATAGTCTTGCGGAAGAAATTCTCTCTGGTCGCATTAAGGACGGCGATACAGCAGTAGTTGACGTTGATGAGGGCGGTAACATTAAAGTTACTGGTCGGGAAAATCAGGACTCTTTACCACAAGCCGTTTCTTAATTGCTTGATGGGAGTATAAGATTTAAAGTTTACTTTTGAATCTCTGGTTCTCGAATTTTTAATTAATAAATAAAAAACGGTAGGGATACTAATATCTCTACCGTTTTTTGTTGCGATTTATAGTATTACCTTTTCTAGTTAGGTTTCTTGTTCCCCCTTCTCTGTTTTAGAGCAAAAAATAAAAGAATTAGAAAAAGCTAATCGTATTCTTCAGAAAAAGCTCCAACGTTCTGAAGCATATCGAATTCATTTAGAAGAAAATAATCGTAAAAAAGAATCCTTACTTAAACAAGTTATTAAAGAGCTTAAAACAACTCAATTACAACTCGTACATAATGAGAAAATGTCTTCTTTAGGTCAACTAGTTGCAGGATTAGCTCATGAAATTAATAATCCTGTGAACTTTATCCACGGTAATATTTTTCATGCCCGTGAATATATATTTGACCTACTTCAATTAGTGGAAACTTATGAGCAAACATGTTTGGATGTTCCACCAGAAATTAAAAATTTGAGTGAGGAAATAGATTTAGAATTTATTCACCAAGATTTACCCAAGGTAATAAATTCGATGCAAATAGGAGCTCAAAGAATTCGCGAGATTGTTAATTCTCTGCGTAACTTTTCTCGTTTAGATGAAGCACAGATCAAAGCTGTTGATATTCATCAGGGAATAGACAGCACACTGATGATTTTACAAAATCGTTTAAAAGCTAAAAATGAACAAAGTCAGAATATTGAAGTTAGAAAATATTACGGCGATCTACCAAAAGTCGAATGTCATGCAGGACAACTCAATCAGGTATTTATGAATATCATTGCTAATGCGATCGATGCTTTACAAGAAAGTGAAAGTAAACAAAAAAAGCAGGAAAATAAATTACTGACAATATCTATTAACACGTCAGTGATCACAAATAATCGAGTAGCGATCAAAATTATCGATAATGGATCGGGAATTCCCAAAGAAATTCAAAAAAATATTTTTAATCCTTTTTTCACTACAAAACCTATAGGTCAGGGAACTGGTTTAGGGATGTCAATTAGCCATCAAATTATTACAGAAATGCATGATGGTTCTCTAACCTGTAATTCTGAGGTCGGAAAAGGTACTTGCTTTACCATCGAGATTCCGATTAAACATGGTTCTTATTCGAGTTAAGTCAAGTAAGTGCATTAATTTGACTGGGAAATATGAATATACTTATTTATAAATTATGTTTATAAACTAAATAGCGAATTTTGAGTCGTACACAGCGTTAATAATTTCAGCAGCGTAAAATATTATACTTTTATATATTCGTTCTTCTCAAGTGAACAGGTTGAGACAAAAATTTTTATTCTGTTGGTAATAAGCTGTATTTGTTGAATCGAGTCAGATTATTACTTTTAGTTGGTTATTTAAACAAGTGATGTGATTTAGACGAGTAAGAATCAAATAAGCAAAAACTAACTTGCTTGTATAAATATTGAACAAAATAAAACCCAATACAAACCATTAGTGAAACCGAACATAAGGTTGTTTGTCAATTGACCTTATCAAAAGAAGAATGTAAAACTGAAATTTGCCGAAAAGCTTAGTTTATAATTTCATAGGTTCAGTTAGGCTTAGAGAGAATATAGAAAATATTAAAAATCATCCAAGTATTATTACTCAAAGAAGAGACTAAACGTAAAGTCACCATGGCAAAGAAGCATACCTTTAGCTTCAAAATAATTAAGGTATCCGTTTAATTTTTGAATATGTATTATGAATTCTAAGGAAAATGAATCCAAAAAAGCACCTGTCTCCAATAGTAAATGGCACAGTTTGCGAGAAAACCTGATTGTAATTGGTATAGCTTTATTATTAGCGTTTTTAATCCGTACTTTTATTGCTGAGCCTAGATTGATTCCTACAGGTTCAATGCTTCCAACTTTACATACTGGCGATCGCTTAATCGTAGAAAAAATATCCTATCGTTTTCATCAGCCAAAAATTGGTGACATTATAGTTTTTTTGCCACCAGAAAGATTACAGCGTCAAGGTTTTGAGAAAGACCAAGCCTTCATTAAACGAATAATTGGTCAACCAGGAAAAGAAATCGCTATAAAAGATGGCACAGTGTTTATTAACAACGAACCCTTAGAAGAAAACTACATTGCCGAAACTCCAGAACGCCCTTACCCAGACAGAGAAAATCCACAGTTTTGCCAACAGCAGCTAGTTCCAAACAATGAATTTTTTGTTTTGGGAGACAATCGTAACGATAGTCGCGATTCTCGCTATTGGTGTTTTGTTCCCAAAGAAAATATCATCGGTCGTGCGGTGTTTCGATTTTGGCCCTTCGACCGCATTGGATCAACTTGATGGTTGGGGATTGGCGACTGGCGACTGGCGACTGGGGATTGGGGTGAGCCCGCGCTTTATGGCGATAGCACTGCGTGCCGCCGCTGAGAAGGCGCTGCGCGTTTGGACGCATCCTACGGATGAACGTGAGTGGCTTACGCTACGCCCCTCACGTGGCGCAATACTTACGGTACACTACGTTAGCAGCCGCGCGTTCTTAGCGGCATAGAGCCTGCGGCGTCGGCAGATCCGCAGGTGACGGCTCCGTAGGTAGCGTAGCTATAGTCAGAGCCTTCGGCGTCGGCGTAGCCTCTAGCCTCTGGGGATTGGCGACTAGCGACTGGGGACTAGTAACTTCCTACTCATTACTCATTACTGTGCGCTATCGCCACTTTGTGGCGCTTGCCGTACGCGCCCCGCAATACCTTACGGTACGCTTGCGCTAGGCGCTAACATTACTCATTACTCATTACTCATTACTTGTTACTCATTACCCATTATCCGATCGCTAAAATCTCAAAAAATACATGAGGTGGGAAATTGCATCAGCAGGTAACTTTAAACGCCGTTTAAAATCTGCTAAGCTTCGGTAAGGCCCTGCGGATAAACGATTTTCCACTATAGCTTTTGCCAAATATGGATCGACAAAAGGTATTTTTCCCAAACTCTCTACATCCGCTGTATTGGGATTTATTAACTGAACTGGGGTATCTAAAGATTCTTCATCATAATAAGTAAAACTAAGAATCGGTTTGAGCACCTCTAATCTTTGTATTGGCATACTCAAAGCCGCTGCAATATCTTCTATACAGTAAAATTTCACCCCTCCAGCTGCTAATTCAGCTAAAGAGCGAGCTTGATGAATTGACAAACCGGGTAGTCGCAACCAATCATCTACTGTTGCTTGATTAACATCGATACGGATACCAACTTGAACAGCGATCGCAATTTCTTCAGCAGATTGTAGCCGATAATATGGATCGTTAAGTAATTTAGAACGCAATCTTTGTAGTCTGGGATTTAATGGCAACCAATTATTCACGATGCTCTTTAGATTCAAGATATTTCGTCTAGCAGTTGGCGGCGTTTTTGCTCAAACTCATACTCAGATATTAATCCATCTTGGCGTAGAGAATCTAGTTCTCGCAAAGCTTCAGCGACAGATGATACCTGTTGACCGGTTTGCTTAAAACTTTTAACAGCGGATTTGCCCAAATTGAAATTGCGATCGAAAGCTTCTTCATCTTGAGCTAAATACCAAACTCCTTCTATTGCACTGGCAACTCTGGGAATTGGCGTCCAAGATAGTAACACGTATAAAATACCCCATAGGGGTTGTCCTAAATAAAATTTATGTAATCCTGAAATTTTCCATGTTCCTGAAAAAGCTAGAATTGCAGCAATACTTCGATTTTTGCGCTGATTAAACATTTCCCTTTATAAATTTGTTTTTTGGTGGCGATTGGGGATTGGCGTTAGCGGTAGCGTGACACGATAGTGTCATATAGGTATTGGGGATAAGGATTAGGGATTAGGGATTAGCGTTAGCGTACCGGATTGCACGCGGCTTGCGCCGTTAGCGCAGCATGCCGTAAGGCTTAACCGTAGGTAGGGAAGCTAGAGGCTATAACTACGTTACCTATAGCTGCGCTACGTTCCAAACGGATCTGCCGTCGCCGTAGGCTCTAGGTATTGCGTGGCTTTCGCCATATGGGGATTGGGGATTGGCGAATAAATTTTTACCTCACATGGTTGACGTAGGCGCTAATTCCACATAACACTTGCAGTCTTTTTGCGGAATAACCCTAACCCCACTACCCAGTCGCCAGTCGCCAATCCCCCATAACAACAGTCAAGTGTTGATATCTGGGTAAAAAACAGTACTTAAAAACGAACTTGTTCACCTTTATGAATTGCCTAGACTAGAATAAAACTAATGGGAAAATTAAAAGCTACTGGGTATTATCGCTCAGATTATATAAAGCAAAATGGGATTCTTCGACTCTGATATAGTACAACAAGAAGCAAAACAACTTTTTGAAGACTACCAAGGGCTAATCAAACTTGGTAATGGTTACGGCAAGTTTGATCGAGAAGGCAAAAAGCTTTTCATCGAACAAATGGAAGCAATGATGGAACGCTACCGAGTGTTCATGAAACGTTTTGAGTTGTCCGAAGATTTTATGGCGCAAATGACCATGGAACAACTCAAAACTCAACTAGGTCAGTTTGGGGTTACCCCCCAACAAATGTTCGATCAAATGAACTCAACATTGGAAAGAATGAAAGCTGAGTTAGATCGGCAAAATTAATTCTGGTGGTAAGTATATAATTTATGACATCTTAAAGATTTTGCCTAAAGGGGAACAGGGAAAAGGGAACATAAAATTTCCCAATCTCAGAATAGAAGTTTATCCCTGTAGTTCGTTGACCTCAATTTAACTTACCTAGACTTTGGACGAGGAAATTTTGAAGGTGATTTAAAGTTTTCCACTGGTTTTCCTTTGAGTGCTTGGATCATGAAATCACGCCAGACTGGAGCGACCATCCCACCCCCTGTGGCACCTCGGGATAATGTTCTATTGTCATCTCTACCAACCCAAACTGCAGTAGTTAGTTGAGGTACTGTACCCACAAACCAAATATCTTTTTCAGAAGAAGTTGTTCCTGTTTTCCCTGCTGCAGGACGACCAATTGCTGCATTGGGTGCTGTACCTCCTGGAGCAATAACCGAGCGCATAATATCAATTGTTGAAGCTGCAGCCCAAGGGTCGAGAACTAGCTGAGGTTTAGGCGTATTATCTAGCAATACATTTCCACTACTATCAGTAACACGCAACATAATTGTTGTTGGAGATTGCCAGCCATAGTTTGCTAAAGTCGCGTATGCGCCAGCCATTTCTAATGGGGTTACTCCAATTGCTCCTAACGGTAAGGATGTAACCGGTGACATTGGACTCATAATTCCCAACGTACGACTGGTTTCAACAACTTTATTCATCCCTATAGCTTTGCCGACTTTAATCACAGGAACGTTTCTGGATAAAGCCAAAGCTTTACGAATTGGCATTGGTCCGGCAAAACTATTATCGTAATTTCTGGGATAATACCAACCCCTACCATCTCGATATCTTACTGGCGTATCGTAGACGGTTGTGCTGGGAGTATATTTACCTGTAGCAAAAGCTGTGTAGTAAACAAATGGTTTAAATGAAGAACCTGGTTGCCGCAAAGCTTGAGTAGCGCGGTTAAATTCACTGGTTTTATAATTTACTCCGCCAACTAGTGCTTTCACAAAATGAGTTCGCGGATCTACTGCAGCAAGAGCAATTTGATTTTTATATAATCCGCGCCGCAGAAGTCGAGAATGCCATTTGCTGACGGTTTTCTCCGCCATTTTTTGAAAATTAATATCTACAGTAGTTTGTACTCGCATGCCTCCTTTAAGCAAAGCATCCCGCCCAAACTTTTTCGCTAATTCCTGAGATACAGCATTCGTTACGTAAGGCAAATTACTTCTGCGAAAAGATTGTATTTTGCCAAGTTTAATTTCTTGTTTGACAGCTTCTTCATATTCTTCTGGGGTGATCCAATTTAATTTCAGCATTCGCCCCAAAACAATTTCTTGTTGTTCTTTTGCCCCTTTCATATTTCCAAAGGGACTGTATCTTTCTGGTGCTTGAATTAAGCTTGCCATCATCGCCGCTTCAGCAAGCGTAAGTTTATCTGCAGTTTTATTAAAGTAACTACGTGCAGCAGTTTGAGCCCCATAATTATTGTGTCCCCAATACACTTGATTGAGGTACATTTCTAAAATTTGATTTTTTTTAAATATTTGTTCTAAGCGAATAGCTAATACGGCTTCTGCAATTTTTCGCTCAAACTGTCGTCTGCGATTTAAAAACAGGTTCTTCACCAACTGCATAGTGATGGTGGAACCACCCTGAGAAACCTCACCTCCCCTTAAGTTTACGACCAAAGCACGACCTACACCAGCAGGGTTAATACCATGGTGTTGATAGAAGTGGTCGTCTTCCATCGCCAGTACTGCACGTTTAAGATGAGGAGAAATTTTTTCTAAAGGTACAACTTCACGGTTAGCTTCACCATGAATACTAGTTAAAAGCTTGCCTTTTACATCATAAATGTGAGTAGTTTCTGTAGGGACAAAACTACGAAGCTGCCTAACATCCGGTAGGTTACGGAAACTGATTGCTAAACCAACCAAACCTCCGGCTACAATAGAGCTTGTCAGCATTGCGAGTGCAAGGAGAGTACCACCAGTTACCTGACCAACTCCCTTGACAAACTCGAAAACCGATAAATTTTGACGTTCGGGCTGATTGTGTTCAAAAGTCCTAGACGACACGGTGTTTTTACTTCCTCATTTGTATATATAGCGTGTAAATTAAGCAGGTAAAGCAAAGCGGTTTATTTTCTGCAATTATATTAGCTTGGCAGGTAAACTCCCAGGCGAATCAAGAGTGACTTAACAAACTTGTTATTTACTTAAATTATTGAAAAACTGTTAACTGTTCGCTGTTAACTGTTAACATTCAAGCCTTATGGCATGGCGATTAACCGATAACTGACAATGGATTTACTAGTATGGCGCAAGATTTTGCTTGGCTGCATCGCGGCACTGTAGAAATTTTTCCTCAACCTTTACCTCAATCTTCAAATGCTGAAAGTGAGAATGAAAGTCTTGAAAAGCTTCTAGAAACTACAGAACGTCCCTTACGAATTAAATTTGGTATTGACCCTACAGGTACCGATATTCACCTCGGACACAGCATACCAGTACGGAAATTGCGAGCATTTCAAGATGCAGGTCATACCGCAATTCTTCTGATTGGTGATTTTACAGCTCGTGTTGGCGATCCAACAGGTAAATCCCAAACCAGAAGACAACTTACGGAAGAAGAGGTGAAGAAAAATGCCCAAACTTATATAGATCAAGTTCGACCGATTTTAGATTTTGATACACCCGGACGACTAGAAATCCGTTATAACTCAGAATGGCTTGGGAAATTAGATTTAGGCAAGATATTGGAATTACTTTCTACCATGACTGTCGGACAAATGCTGGCAAAAGAAGGATTTGCTGAACGTTACAAAAAAGAAAATCCGATTTACTTGCATGAGTTCCTTTATCCTTTAATGCAGGGCTATGATTCTGTTGCTTTAGAAGCAGACGTAGAATTGGGTGGTACAGACCAAAAGTTTAATCTTGCTGTTGGGAGAGACTTACAGCGCCATTTCGGACAAAAACCGCAGTTTTGCTTGTTATTACCTATTTTAATTGGTACGGATGGCGAGCAAAAAATGTCTAAATCTTTAAATAATTATGTAGCTTTACCCGAACACCCTGCCTCAAAGTATCAAAAACTACAAGGTATTCCAGATAGTTTGTTAAAGCAATACTTTGAATTGTTAACTGATTTACCTTTAGATAAATTACCAGAAAATCCTCGCGAACAGCAATATTTACTAGCTAGAGAAGTTGTCAGACAATATCACGGGGAGAAAGCGGTTAAAGAAGCTGAAGCTGCGGCAAAATCAGGCGGTAAAGAAGGAGAAATTCCAGAATTTTCCCTTGCCCAATTAGAATTTCCGGCAAAATTATTTTATATCCTTAACGTCAGCGGCTTGTGTAAAAGTAGTGGTGAAGGTCGGCGAAAAATTCAAGAAGGTGGTGTCCGTTTGAGTGGCGATCGCATTACTGATATTGATACTACATTTAAGCAAGTTAGTGAATTGCAAGGACAAGTTTTACAAGTTGGTAAGAAGAAATTTATTAAGCTTGTTGGGTAGGTTGGGGATTAGCGACTAGGGATTTATTAGTTACCAATTACCCATCACTCCTTATTCATCACTCATTACTCATTACTGTGCGCAATACTTACAGTACGCTTACGCTAGGTCGCGCCCCGCTTACGCTAACATTACTCATTACTTCTTACTCCTTACTCCTTACTTCTTAACAGTGACAAATAACAAAATTATCGTTCCCTTAGATGTTCCCGATCTACAAAGTGCGATCGCACTAGTGGAAAAATTAGATGAAGTTAGCTTTTGGAAAGTTGGTTTAGAACTTTTTACTGCTTCCGGACCACAAATTTTGGAATATTTAAAGTGTAAAGAGAAGAAAATTTTTCTTGATTTGAAGTTCCACGATATTCCTAACACGGTTGCTGGTGCTTGTCGTAGCGCTGCTCGTTATGGGGTGGATTTATTGACGATTCATGCAACAGCAGGAAAAGATGCTTTAAAAGCAGCGAAGGAAGCAGCAACAGAGGAAGCAAATAAGCTTAGTTTACAACCACCGCGTTTAATTGCTATTAGCTTGCTTACAAGTATTTCTTCACGACAGTTAGCATTTGACTTGAAAATACCTTTAGAATTACCTGAATATGTCTTGCAAATGGCATTAATGTCAAAAGAAGTTGGTTTGGATGGATCTGTATGTTCGCCCCAAGAAGCATCACAATTACGGGAAGTGTGTGGTGATGATTTTCTGTTGGTTTGTCCAGGGGTACGTCCCACTTGGGCGGAAAAAGGTGACCAAAAACGAACTTTTACTCCTGCGCAAGCAATAAAAGCTGGAGCAAATTACTTGGTTATTGGACGTCCGATTACTGCATCTACTGAGCCGATATTAGCTTGGGAAAAAATTTGTGCAGAGTTAATTCCAACTACATGAAAATAATTTATTTTTTACTTTTTTCTAAATTTAAATATCTACAAGTTGCTTCTTTACTAATTGCAAGCTTATTTTTCCAAGTTATAAATTTGGCTTTGATTGATTCAGTTTATGGATCTAGCGATCGCGTATCAAAGTTTTCAGGAAGATTGAATCACTCTCAAAGTTATAGAGAAATTTACCTTTTGAATTGGAGCAAGCAGCAAGATACAATTAATAGTAATGACTTTCAAAAGAAACAAAACATAAATCTTTCTCGGAAATCATCTGTTTGTGTGGAGAAAGATGTAGAAGCATTAATGACTAAGTTATTGCGCGAACTACCGGGTTACGCCAATCGTGTTAGCCAACGCACTCGTCGCTTGAGCAGGACTACACAAACTTACAGTTATGTGTTGATGGCGGGAAAACCCGAATTTTCGCCTTTACCTACCAACATTCTTAGAGATACGGGAAATAGAACGAAAAAATCACATGATAAAAATGTGAAGCAAGTTTTCTTTACTACTTTAGAAAGAAAATATATTCAGAAAAAACCCATTCATTCACAGCAATTTCATCGACTGTTGTTAACCAAAAGTAAAGATGGTTGGCATATGGTTATGATGTTTTCTCAAACAGGTTCTTATCCTAAGAGTAAACCACCGACGCCGCCACGCGATAGTAGTAATAGTGTGGTTGGACAAGCAATTAAAACTTGGTTGCGAGATTGTCGAGTTGCTGAAAGCACAAGCCGGAAAAATAGTGTTAACTGATTGCTATGTAAGCAGTGATTTGCCCTATCCCAGACTAAATAAGGAGCAAATTCCTCTGTTATCTTTAATTCTAATAAGTAAAATTATTATCCGCGATCGCAATATTTAAACTATATATTAGATTTTCGATCCAAGCGAGTTGCTTCTTCTATAGCTGCTTTTTCCTTTGCTCTGCGAGCATAGGGCTCTAATTTGAGCAAATCCCAATTAGTTATAATGCTGATATTTTCCAGACTAACACCTCGCATTAACATCTCAACACACCAAGTTTGTTGAGCTTGTGTGATTTCAGGCTGTTTCCCTTCTGGAGTTAATATTCCTTCAGTCCAAACTCTCCATTGGGATTCAATTTCTGATTCTGATATTGGTAAACCATCATTGTTGAGAAACATCGCACTTTCACTATCTTTACGAATTTTCAACCATTTGGTTAATGGATTCGCACTGTAAGAGCCATAACGTTTACCCATAATCCACTGGTTTACAGATACTTGACGCATCTGTTCGCCTGTTGTTACTTGTAAAATATGTTGGCGAGTATCTGCGATTTGATGCGATCGCTCCAACTTACAAATCTCTGTAGGTGATAATCCAGCCCCAAACAAAACATATCCTAAAGCATAATCTTGTAATCCTACTTTTTTGGCTTGTCGCAAAATTTGATTAACTAAATTCGCCGGTAAATCAGCTACTGTACGAATATTTTTATCGTCTTGAGAAATCAATAATTCAGGTGACGTATCATTTGCAGGTGATATTGCTCCATGCAAAAATAATTCCACCAAGTTGTCTAGAAAATCATCGCGGTCTTCCCAAAGTTCGTGAAACTCACTTGTGAACTCGATCGCTGTATAGCCTAATATAATTCCATTTAATAAGCTAGCTAACTTTTCTGCTGTTAAATGAGTATTTAAATGACCCTGTTGAATTACTGAAGCCAAATATTCTGCTACATGACCGTTAGCTTCAGTTAATACTTTTCCTAAAGCGCGACGATTCTCTGTAGGATACTGGTCAGCCTCACCAACTACAGATCTAACAAATTCTGGATTTTTTTCTAATGCATGCAAGCAATTGCTTGCATAGTCCTTGAGTGCTTGATAAACATTTTCTGGGGGATTTTGCTTCTGGACAAGAGATTCTCCTAAATTTCCAAATACTTCTGATTCTTGAATTACAGCCAATAATAATCCGTTTTTATTACCAAAATGTCGAAATAATGTAACTTCATTAACTTCGGCTAATTCTGCTATTTGGCGAGTGGTAGTGCTACTGACACCTCGAGATATAAATAACTCCAAAGCTGCTTGGATCAGACGTTGTCGAGTTGAATTAGTTCGGGCGCACATAGGTAATAGCTTTCTCCTGGGTTGTTAAGTTAGTTTTTGCTGCCATAGATAGAAATGCTGCACTGTCCATCATGGATGTCTCTCAGATGAACGCTAAATCTGTAACAATTAGCGGTTTAACCACAAGAGTAATTATAAGTAAGCAAGTGCTACTTGCATAAATTTTCAAAGGTTGTTAACATATTTTATGTAAGTGACACTTGCTTTAGTGCTTTCAATAATCTGTTGGCTTGATATTTTGTTGCTTTGAAGTATTTGTTTTGAAGTACAGAGAGAAAACCTCTCTATAGTTAAATTTTAAGTTTTCACCTATTTATTCATAGGATTTTTTATGAACACAAAATTGGCGATCGCCTCTTGTACCAATAATTCTGCTGCAATTAATAGGGTAAACGTAGCATTCTTTGCTACATTTCACCTGTTAGCACTATTGGCTCCTTGGTTTTTTTCTTGGTCTGCATTGGGTCTGACTCTATTTCTGCACTGGCTATTAGGGAGTATTGGTATTTGTTTGGGTTATCACCGTTTGTTAAGTCATCGTAGCTTTCAGGTTCCTAAATGGTTGGAATATATAATTGCAACCTTGGGAGCACTTTCCCTCCAAGGAGGACCAATTTTCTGGGTTGGGGGACATCGTCAACATCATGCTCATACAGAAGATCTAGATAAAGATCCTTACTCTGCAAAAAGAGGATTTTGGTGGAGTCATATGCAATGGATTTTATCCCCTCGTCCAGAGTTTTTTGACTATCAAATCTATAAGAATTATGCTCCCGATCTAGCACGACAAGGATTCTATCGTTGGCTAAATCGCTACTTTTTATTTTTACAAATTCCTTTAGGACTTCTACTATATGTTTTAGGTGGTTGGTCTTTTGTTGTCTATGGAATTTTTGTTCGGTCAGTTTTGCTTTGGCATTCTACCTGGTTAGTTAATTCTGCTACACATATGTGGGGCTATCGCACCTTTAATCATAATGATAACGCTCGTAACTGTTGGTGGGTATCTGTTCTGACCTATGGAGAAGGATGGCATAACAATCACCATACTTTTCCTCACTTAGCTAAATCTGGCTTGCGTTGGTGGGAAATTGATATAACTTGGTGGGCGATCAGTTTATTAAAAACTTTAGGTTTAGCTAAAAAAGTTGCACTACCCGATCCATCAAGAATGCCGAATATTTAAAAAATTGGTAGGTAATGACAAGTTGATATTGTAAGTGTCTCTCTGTTGTGTCACTTTCTAATTATCAGGGCTGTTAAATAATCAAATAAATCTATCAAATTAAATAAACTAACGGATGTAGAGCAATTTCAACTTTTTCAGCCTACATCCAGCATTGATCTAATTACGTTTATTTCGCGTAACTCCTGACCAATTACCAATTACTAAAAAACTGTTGTTATTCCATCAAATCGAAACAATCTTCAAGTGTATTATAAACATTTATTAATAATAAGATTAGACAATAAATACCATCTGTTTTAACTTCAGCTTAAAATTTTAATTGTTTTGAAATAATCGTACCCTCAGTTACAGTTAAATAAATTTGAAATCGGCAAAATTGTGAATACATATCCCAAGGGGGTTAATTCTTATGCAAAATCTTTTGTAACTCAATATAAAAGAGGTTTTGACTTAAGAATAAACTCCTAAAACAGTAAACTAATTTAACGAATAATATCGGGAGCCGCATCATTTCAAATCATAATTTACCTATCAAAAATAGGGATTGCGATTATAACTGTAGGGATTTTACAAATGCATCCGAACGATGTAAATCATGCAGCCGTTTCATGAAACCTAGAATTATTGTCTGTAGTTTAGGACGTACTGGATATAAAGTATTTCGATTGCTTAGACAGCAAGGAGCATTAGTTGTCGGTATCCATCATAAACCGATTGCAGGAGAATGTGCTGGAGATGTGATTATCGGCGATTTACATGCAGCTAGTACTCTAAAAGCCGCAGAAATTGAAAAAGCGAATACTTTAGTAATTGCTGGTGAAGACGATGCGTTGAATTTATGGATTGTGATGCAAGCACGAGTGCTTAATCCCCGCATCCGAATTATTAATCGCTTCTTTAATACTAGTTTGGGTTCGCGTTTGGATCAAACATTACCCAATCATTTGACCATGAGTGTCGCTGGTTTAGCTGCACCTGTATTTACTTTTGCAGCTTTGGGCAATCAATTAATTGGACAATTAAAATTATTTAATCAAACTTGGCCGATTCATGAAGAATATATCCATAGATATCATCCTTGGTTAGGCAAAAAATTAAACGAGCTATGGGAAGACCGTTCCCGCATGCTAATTTATTATCTCCCCGTTCAAGGTGAGATAGATTTGGTTTCAGCGGTTACTTCCGGACAGCAATTAAACGAGGGCGATCGCCTAATTGTTGGTACCCAACCCCGTATTCGTCCAGCCCGCAAATCATTAATTACCAAGTTACTTAAAGTATTGACTAATTTGCGGCAGTTTCAATACCATGCTCAATCGGTAGTTATAGCAGCGATCGTGTTAATGGTTATTATTACCATTGCTACTCTTACTTATGTTTCTGCCGAATTAAATATTTCTATAGTTGATGCTTTATATTTTTCTGTAGGTATGATTACTGGTGCTGGTGGTAGTGAAAAAGTTGTAGAACAAGCTCCCAACAGTATCAAAATATTTACTGTAATAATGATGTTGATTGGAGCAGCAGCCTTTGGTATTTGGTATGCTTTGCTCAATGAATTTATTTTAGGAACTCGCTTCAAACAATTTTGGGATGCAGCCAGAGTACCCCGTCAAAATCATTATATTGTTTGCGGTTTGGGTGGTATCGGGATCAAAATCGTTCAACAATTAAATGCTAGGGGACATGAAGTAGTAGTTATTGAACCAAATATCAATAATCGCTTTGTGAATACAGCCCGCAGGCTTGGTATTCCCATAATTCAGGCTGACGCTAGTTTTCCTGAAACTCTTAAATCGAGTAATATCGAAGATGCAGCTGGATTGCTTGCTGTTACGGGTAATGATGCAACTAATGTTGAAATTGCCCTAAAAGCTAAAGGTCTGTCACCTAAAATACCCGTAATCGTTCATTATGCCGATCCAGACTTTGCTCGGATGGCGCAGGAAGTATTTGACTTTGAAGCGGTTCTTAGTCCAGCAGAACTAGCCGCTCCAGCTTTTGCAGCAGCAGCTCTTGGTGGACGCATTATCGGTAATGGGATTACTGCTGATAGTCTTTGGGTAGCATTTTCTACTTTAATTACACCTTCCCACCCTTTTTGTGGACAGAAAGTCAGAGATGCAGCAATGAGTGCTGATTTTGTCCCTTTATATTTAGAAACAAATCATCAAACAATTCATGGTTGGGATCTATTAGAAACTTCTTTGAGTGGTGGAGATATTTTATATTTAACAATGCCAGCCAACCGACTTTATGAACTATGGCGACGCGCACCATCTCAAGTCATGGTTAATTGAAATATGGTTAATTAAAATATGCTTAGCAGAATAAAGCAGCACAAGATAGAGACTATGGTATCCATAGTCACAAATAAATGTCACTATAATCACTTAATTTGACAAAAACCCCACACCCATACGGGCACTATATAAAACTAATAGCACAAAAATCATACACTAGGATAAAAATCGTCAAATTAGTAACATATCCCTATTGCAGACTTCTACAGGACTTACTCAAGTGTCACAATTGGTGGTTGGTGCGTGACGCTATAAGTCTTATTCTTACGTTCAGATATTTTCACAGCGTCACACACCCTACAGGAAAAATATGCCAGTTGCGTAAGTCCTATTCTATAAAGGTTGATTTATAAAAATAAATATCCCGAACTCAGGTTAATTACCCATTACCTATTACCCATTTACCTATTACCCATTACCTAATTTCCACATCAAACCTGCTCTGAAATAATAAATGATTTCAAAAAACCTCTAGCTTCAGGAAAATATATCTTGCCATATTTCGATACTACAAAAGCTTGATACAAGGTTCTTTTTCTGGGATCGATTAATATCTTAGCCCTATAGGCAAATCCATTATTACCCCGCATAATTATTTCTTTTCCAGGGTACCCATTATCATTAATTCTTTTTTGTCTAATAATTCTAGAATTGGTACTTTTGGCAATAATACCAGTTGCTCTATCTAAGTATCGGTTAACATTAGATCTCGAAGAACTACCAGAATATTTAATACTTGAAGTGAAATATCCCCGACCTGTTGCTCTGTCTTCATAGGTTACTAAGACGTAATCTTGTCCTTTGTTATTAGAGCGACGCTGCTGCTTTGGACGTCGAGGAAATTTAACAGTATAGCTACCATCACCTGAAGTATAGGAATACCAGTTTCTAAGTTGAGAATTTCTAGTTTGAGATCTAGAACGAAAATTTCTCAGCCGAGAACTTCTTAACCGAGAAGTACTAGCTTGGGAATTTCTTGATGAGGTAATTGGGTTTTGGAAGTTTCTAGGAATATTATTTAATGCAGTGAGTCTTACAGGAGAACGATTACCGCCATTGTCGCAAGTAATAATAGTTAAAGAACCATCAAGTTCTGTTCTAATCAAAAAATTATCTGGGAAATAAGTAGCAAAGCGCGACCCAGTTTTTGTGTTAATTGGATTGGAACCAACCAAAATTAATCCGTGTGAAGAAGTATACAATTGCATATTCTGCCGAACAGTATTACTACCTCCTCTACCATCGGGAAATTTAACTAACATGTTTCCCCTACGTCCCTGCATTTGTAGTGTTGCGACATAAAGAGCAGTACCACCAGTCCATTGTAGTCGCCAATTTCCGTCTATATTGTTTCTCCCTGGATCTATTAATAGTTCCTGAGAACCACAGATATTAGCTCTACGACTGCTGGGAGTAAAAACATTATTATTTCTTCTAGTAGAATTACTTCTATTTTGCGTTTCTGAAGAAGTAGTTCGACTTCCCCTTTGAGCATTAACTCTGTTTGCGCTGCGACGAGTAACACCGGAATTTCTAGTAAGACTCTGTTGTGGAATTTGCGATACAACCCTTCCAGCTGCGATCGCACCAACAAGTAACCCAACTAATGGTTTCCAAGGAATACTAAGGTTTTGGTCTTGACCTTTAACAACTAAACACCTTGCAATAATGTCATGGAGCGCCTGTTTCTCTGGAGTAAAAGCCGCCATTAAATAGCCGAAAAAGAAAACTCCTGCTCCAATTAAAAATAATAAGAGTGCTAAATATTGGTAAGGTGATTCTCCTCCACCAATGTTTTGAGCCATCAATGCTACTAAACCAGCAGCAAGCCAAATCAGAATCGAAAAAGATTTACCAAAATATCTGGCTGTAGCCCTACCAAAAGAAATTTTATTACCTTGGGTATCGGTAACAATGATTCCTAAGATTTTTTTACCGAATGTAGCTTGCAAGGAAGAACTTTCCATAATTGCAAAGTACATCCAGCCAACTACAAGTGTAAAAATGTTATAAGCAATTACTTTTGGGTTATCCCAACCATTAGTAGAATTACCCCAGGTAGGTGGGACACCGAAAGCAATAATAAATTGCAATATAACTAGAATAATACCGTCAACTAAAATTGCGACAAATCTTTTCCAAAAGCCAGCATAATTATTTGTAATAGACATTTTACTATTTTCTAATAACTAAAGAATTAGAAATTTGATCGTGCAGGGTTTGTTTTTTATCTGTAACTCCTGCCATAAAAAAACCAAAGCAAGCAGTTAAATATGAAAGAGATTTACTAATATATCTTTTGGCAGCTTGCTCAAATGTAATTCGATTTCCGTTGATATCGGTAACCGCAATCCCCAATAACATTTTCCCTAAAGTTCCTTGGGTTGGAGAACTTTCCATCACCAAAGAATATATAAAGCCCAAAACTATATATTCAGCTAAAAATCTCAGCCAAAACTCCTCATGATTGTCAATTCCACTGGTAATTAAGTCAAATATTAAAGTACTAACAATTAAAATTGTTTTGTCTATAATGTCGGCAACTATTCTTCTCGAAATACCCGCATACTTAATAGAACTAGGTAAATTATTAGATGAATGATTATATGAATTGCTTGACGAATTACTAAATGAACTATTACTAGATGAACTATTACTGGATAAATTTTGTGCCGGTTGCTGTTTTAAAGATGGTGGTGGGCTTGGCGTTGGTTGTGGTGGTGTTGGTTGTGGTGATGGTGCTGATTTTGCTTGTGATGACGAAGTTGGGGGTACAGTAGAATTAATATTAGGAACATTTGCTACCTGGGGTGTTCCTGGATAAACTGTCTTTGTTAATTCTTGAACTGCTTGTAATGCAGCTGATGCTGAATTATATCGCTGATTCGGATGATAGCTAATCATGCGATCCAAAACATCTGCAAGATCGCTTCTTACCTGAACTAAATGACGCCAAACAACTTCTAATGTGTTGGTATCAATATCTAATTCCAAAGGATATGTACCTGTCAGTGCTTCAATACCAATCATTCCTACCGCATAAACATCGCTACATAACATTGGATGTCCCCGTAGTTGCTCGACTGGCATGTATCCTTGAGTACCTACAACTGCTGTTGTAGATGTGATCATCCCTTGAGTATTAAAAACTTTTGTACTTACTTGTTTAACTGCGCCAAAGTCAATGATTACTACTTGATTATTTGGATAAAATAATATGTTTTCTGGCTTTAAATCGCGATGGATAACTCCATGTTGATGTACAAAAGCTAGTATTTCTAATATTTTCTGTAATAAAAAAATAACTTGATTTTCCGACCATTTTTGACCGCGAACTATTTTTTTGCGCAAGTCATCGGCGTCAACAAATTCTTGGACGAGAAAAAATTCTTGTTGTTCTTGAAAATAAGCTAAAAGCTCGGGAATCTGGGAATGTTTTCCTAGTATTTCTAAAGTTTTTGCTTCTTTCTCAAATGCTTGTTGTACCCATTTAAAGGTAGATTGATTCTGGGGTTTTAGTCTTTTAACAACACAAGGTCGGTTGAATCTTGAGGTATCTACAGCTAAATAGGTTTCCCCAAAACCACCTTCACCTAGTTTTTTTGTAACTTGGTAATGTCCTTGAAGTATTTCCCCTACCAGACTTGCTCCTAACATAAATATGCTTACGCAGTTTTCAGGATATTAATATTGTTTATTGTTTTTTTACACTTGTCTCAGGAAATTTGTTAACTAGTTTGTTAATTAAATCTGAGCAATAATAGTACTCCTACTGCCGTGTTTTTATGTAAGTATAAAATTACAGACAAACTCTGTCGAGCTGACGTCACGAAATTCTACAAACAATTCACAACCTCAATAATTTTTTGAACAAAATACTAAGCTGTTAATATATGTTTAATGTTGAGTTTATATGAAATAGGTACTTAATAGATACAACAAATATTTAAAGATTTCTGATAATTGTATCGAAAAATGCTCAGATATAACCCAAGTAAAATTAAATAGATCTATCAATTTTATTTTTTATTTTCTGGACCTTGTTTGTCTATTTGAGTTTTAATTCTTGCGACTAAATCAGTATATAGTTGCAATTTTTACAATTTTTACTGATTTGTATGATGCCCGCTTAATTACTTATGGAAAAATATGTTTGTAGTAGCGCTTTAGCGCCACTACAGTGGTACCTAAATTTTCGGAGTTACTTACCCTCAAGTTTAAAAAGTAAATTGATTAGGATCTTCTAAATTAAGTTGTTCTGGGGAAACTCCTTCTACAATTGCAATTAACTCAGGTGTTGCACCATCATTAAAAAATATTGCTGTCCCGGGTCGTAAATTATCGGGAGACTTACCCAAGGAATAATCACTTGCTTCCCCAACTAGTTGAATTTTGTCTTTATTCTCCCCTTCAAGCTCAAAATCGGCGATCGCTGCATAATCATCAGTTCCAGCAGTATTAGGATCGCCATCATTATAAAAGACAGTCTCAATTGCATTTCGTAATAATTGTCCTAACACAAAGACATCATTACCAGCATCACCAATCAATACATCTATTTCACCAAAAC
Organism: Mastigocoleus sp. MO_188.B34; assembly: GCF_030065675.1. Classification (GTDB taxonomy): domain Bacteria; phylum Cyanobacteriota; class Cyanobacteriia; order Cyanobacteriales; family Nostocaceae; genus Mastigocoleus. The sequence goes on from NZ_JASJDK010000005.1 coordinate 104,799, forward strand.
CAGGTTGGGGACTCAAAGTAGTAGTTCCACTCAAAGTATCATCACCAGCACCACTGGAGACAAAATCATTACCCGAACCACCACTAACTCGGTCGTCACCAGAATCACCAAAAACTAAATCATTCCCTGCTGCGCCAAAAACTTGATCGTCATTTGCACCACCACTGACAAAGTCATCACCCATACTACCACTAAGGATATCTTTGCCCTTGTCACCAAAGACTCGATCGTTTCCCGGACCACCATTAACTTTATCGTCCCCTGCTCCACCCCTGAGAACATCATCTCCGATTCCAGTGACGTCATCTACATCACCGAATAATAAATCATTCCCCCTACCTCCATTAACAACATCATTACCATTTTCCCCAATCAGAATATCAGGTTTAGCGCCGCCGTAGAGAGAATCATTACCATCTCCCCCTCTAATAAAATCAGTCCCACCTTCTCCTTCTATGCGATCGTCACCATTTCCACCAAAGACGTTATCCTCTCCACTCCCAGCTTTAACTGTATCGTTACCATCACCAGCACTGACGACGTCGTCATTACCCTCTAATGCATTGATTAAATCATCTTCTGGACTACCAAAAATTAGATCATTATCTTTTGTACCGGAAATATCTGCCATATTTATCTGAAACCCCAATATCCAAAACAGATTGCAGCCAAGCCAACGAAAAAACGATTAAAACTTTTGCTATAGCGATCCTAGACGATTTTGAGTAATCAGATGTCAAAAAGATGTTGGAAGCCGTTAATGATACTTTTTTAACTAAAATATTAAGTTCAAATATTAAGTTCAAACATTAAGTTCAAATTTTTATTACCTAAAATATTTCGAAATAAGATTTTGACCAAAATGTGTGGTACGGGTTTTCACCTGCGATACCTTTAGGTTTTTCGCAAAAAACAAACTTGAACCCCCCCAGGTAACTGCATTTCACCAACAACGCAACCAGAGTACACCGTGTAAATAGTCAAAGGTATTACCAGTACGAAAAAAACAGTCTATATAAATTGAGAAGTATTCTTCATGAAAGTTGTTTTGCGATCTATGATTAATTATGATTTTTAGATGTCTGCTTTAACAAAAGCTTTGAAATTATTATTTATCTCTACTCCTGTTGGACCCCTTGGTACTGGACTTGGTGGTGGTGTTGAATTAAGTTTGTATAACATCGCCAAACAATTAATCCGTCAAGGTCATCAACTACAAATTCTCGCCCCACAAGGTTCTACATGGGACGATCTACCAATTGCGGAAATTCCGGGAAACTTACAAGTAATCGCCCAATCCCAAGAACGTAACACCCCCGTAAATATGCCAGAAAACCCTCTTTTGGGGAATATGTGGGAATATGCACGTCAAGTTCAAAGTGAATATGACTTGATTGTGAATTTAGCTTATGATTGGTTACCGTTCTACCTGACGCCGTTTTTCCAAACACCCATCGCTCATTTTGTCAGTATGGGTTCTCTATCTGATGCACTAGACTTTATTATACAGCAAGTAGCCAAGCAATTTCCCGGTACAATTGGTTTTTATACTCCATCTCAAGCCGCAACTTTTCCCGAATTAACCCCACCCTTGTACCATTTGAGTAGTGGAATTGACTTATCGTTATATGAATTTTGTCCCCAACCCAAAGAACAATTAGTTTGGTTGGGTCGTATTTCTCCAGAAAAAGCTTTAGAAGATGCGATCGCAACTGCCCAAAAAACCAATCTTCCGCTTTATATTTTGGGTAAAATGCAGGATGAAGCATACTGGAAAAAAATTCGTCAAGATTATCCCAATGCAAGAGCAGAATATTTGGGTTTTTTACCAACCACAGAAATGCAAAAGGTCGTTAGAGAATGTAAAGCATTATTAATGACACCCCGGTGGGTAGAAGCCTTTGGTAACGTTGCGATTGAAGCTCTTGCTTGTGGAGTACCAGTTATTTCCTATGCTCGTGGCGGTCCTGCAGAAATTATTCGAGACGGTCAAACGGGATTTTTGGTGGAGCCAGATAGCGTCCAAGGGTTAGTAGATGCTGTTTTGTCTTTAGATAAGATTAACCGTTATACTTGTCGTCAACAAGCAGAAACCGAATTTTCTTTAGAAGCATTAGGTTTACGCTTCGAAGAATGGTTCTTAAAGATTTTGGATACAAGAGGTTAAATTTATTAATTTTTTGTATATTAAGTAGTTTATTTTTACTAGTTTGTACTGATTACCACTGACAAACCAGTAAAAAGGAAATACAAATAGATAATTGGTGTTTTTCTAACACTAGTTTTATATTATCTCTCCTTGCTTTTTATAACCTTCCCCACCGCGCCAACCTAGCAATGTTTACGGAACTGTAGTTTCAAAAACTGTAGTTTCAAGATCTGCAAACGTGACACGTTGATACCTATAAATTTGCAAAGGGGAAGGAACCAGAATTTTTAAATAAAGTTTATACAACTGTTTTTCAAATATCAACTTCAAATATCAACACTTAGTACCAGATTTAGTACAAGTAAATTATCCATGCAAACTCAAATTCTCAAATCAAAATTAGCGACTGTACCATCTCCCCTCAAACCAGGAGACTTACTCCGGGTAATTGCTCCTAGTGGTGCTTTGCGAGAATTTGGGGATTTTCAAAAGGGGGTGGACATTTGGCGATCGCGCGGTTATCGAGTAGAAATAATTTCTGAGATAGATCGTACTTGGGGATATCTCGCAGGTAAAGACGAACATCGTCGCAACCATTTAGCAGCAGCATGGGAAGATTCAGAATGTCGAGGTATTCTCTGTGCTAGAGGTGGTTTTGGTACTACTCGTCTACTGGAAAATTGGACTTGGAGTCTTAGCAACTCAACACAAAAAGATATGACATCTAGGGACGCGTTAGCAGAGCGTTCCCACAGGAAGTCATATCGCGTCTCTACAGCGAAATGGTTAATTGGGTTTTCTGATATTACCGCTTTATTGTGGAGTCTTTACAAAGAAGGTATTTCTGGCGTCCATGGTCCTGTATTAATTACTTTGGGAAAAGAACCCCAATGGTCAATTGATCGATTATTTGACTGGGTGGAAGGTCGTCCCCTCAAACCATTGTCAGGTAATGCTTGGAATGGAGGTATCGCTAAAGGTAATTTGCTTCCAGCCAACCTTACCGTTGCTACACATCTTTTAGGTACCCCAATGCAACCAGATTTAGAAGGGGTAATTTTAGCGTTCGAAGACGTTACCGAACCACCCTATCGTATTGACAGGATGTTAACCCAATGGCGGATGAGTGGTGCTTTAGCAAAGGTAAGTGGTATAGCTGTCGGTCGTTTTAGCCAATGCGAAGCACCAGCAAAGAGTTCCAGTTTTAGTGTGGAAGAAGTATTGCGCGATCGCTTGGGAGATTTAAATATTCCAATTATTTCCGATTTACCATTTGGTCATGATGGTTGCAATGCAGTTTTACCCGTAGGAGTACCGGTTGAGTTGAATGCAGATACAGGGGTTTTGAGTTTTGGGTGATGGGTAATTGGTAATTGGTAATGGGTAATGGGTAATGGGTAATGGGTAATTGGTAATTGGGGTTACTCCTGACTTCTGACTCCTTACTTCTTACTCATTACTCATTACTCATTACTTCTGACTTCCAACTCCTGATTCCGGCTTGACTTTTGGTCTAATTCTAAGAGTACAAAACATGATTCCCGGAACTATCCCCAACATCAATGCAGTTAATATTTGCTCGCTAAAATAGCTGACCACATTCTGCTTCAACAGAGGAATAATTTCCCTTGCTTGAGCTAGGAACAACATAGAAAAACTAATCAGGAAGAATGAAATTGCAGGAACAAACACCCATTTCCAAGCATTAACAGCATACCTGCGTAAAACTAACCATTGGAAAAATCCCAGCCAAAGACCGGAAATAATATATGCAAGGGTAGATAAAAAACCGTATAAAAATATTTCTTGAGAAGATAATACTCTTTCTAAAGATACAGCTTGAAAATAAATATGTTGAACCCAAAGAGCAGAAATATTAGTTGCAACCAACCAACCTAAAGTAGTAGTAATCATCCACCTTCTACCGGATACATATTGGCGTACTACCAGTGCTTGATCCGCTCCAAAAATTAAAGCAAAAAGTAAATTACTAACATATTCCCCCCAAACAGATAAAACCGGGTGGGGAAAATTAATTACAGCAGGTAATAAGTCAACAAAAAATCTTTTTAAAGCAAGGCTAGCTATTCCTCCAACAATCCATCCTAAGACAGTCATTAGAATAAATCGAAAAAAGAAAATTCGTCTTTTTTGGCGAGGAATTAAAAATTTTCGCGTTCGGCGAATGTTAGTACTAGAAGGTACAGGGTCACTACTATATTCAGTATGCATGCTGTAAGTTGTTTATTAATTATTTAAATCTCAATCGATGAAAAACATCAAGGACAAGAAATATGCCATGGTCGCAATCGTACTAATTTAGCAATACTAGATTTAAATATCACTCTCCGGAGAAGTTAGTTGACGGTTTCAAGTTGACAATTTTTGAGTGCTCTTAAAGGAAAATATTAAACTCAAACATCACAATAACTTCCCTCAAGCTGATGAAAAGCATTAATTTTTCTTACGATATCAACTTCATTGAGGGCATTTTTCAAAGTATTTTGCAATGCTTTAAGGGATAAGTGACCATTAGTACCTGTGCTTGAACTATAATTTACAAACACATAATGTGTGACAAATATAGCTGTTTGCAAGACATTGAGTAAATCATCAGTGGAAAATAACGAGCGAGCAATAACAAATCATTAATAAAAATTGGCAAATATCAAATAAAAATTGACAAATAACAAAGTTGATTCCCTGGATGATAAGCTAAAAATTGCAAAAAAAAGAGTCATTTAGGGTGAAGTATTAAATGGTAGTTTCCTCAACTGTTCCTCATCTCCTGCGGGCTACTCGTGGTGAAGCTTTAGAACGTCCTCCCGTATGGATGATGCGACAGGCGGGACGATATATGAAAGCTTATAGACAATTAAGAGAAAAATACCCTTCATTTCGCCAACGTTCGGAAATTCCGGAAGTAGCGATTGAAATTTCTTTGCAACCTTGGAAAGCTTTTCAGCCAGACGGGGTCATTATGTTTTCTGATATCGTCACCCCCTTACCTGGTTTGGGGATTGAAATGGATATTGCTGAAGGTAAAGGTCCAGTCATTACTTCGCCTATTCGTACCCAAGCCCAAGTGGATCAATTGTATCCTTTAGAACCGGAAGAATCATTACCTTTTATCAAAACCATTTTACAAACCTTGCGTCAAGAAGTTGGCGATAAATCCACAGTTTTAGGTTTTGTCGGTGCTCCTTGGACTTTAGCTGCTTATTCTATTGAAGGTAAGGGTTCTAAGACCTATTCCACCATTAAAAGCATGGCGTTTTCTGAGCCTTCCATGCTGCATCAGTTCTTAGGAAAAATTGCCGACTCTATTGCTACTTATATTTGTTATCAAATTGATTGTGGCGCTCAAGTGGTACAGATGTTTGACTCTTGGGCTGGTCAATTGAGTCCTCAAGATTATGAAACTTTTGCTTTACCATATCAGCAACGGGTATTTAAGAAAGTAAAAGAAACCCATCCCGATACACCATTAATTTTGCTAGTGACTGGTAGTGGTGGTTTGCTAGAAAAAATGGCAAAATCAGGTGCCGACATTATTACCGTAGACTGGTCGGTAGATATGGCTGATGCAAGAAGAAGATTGGGTGCAAACTTAGGAGTTCAAGGAAATCTTGACCCCGGCGTGCTTTATGGTTCCAAAGAATTTATTCGCGATCGCATTATCGATACTGTTCGCAAAGCCGGTAAGCAGGGACATATCTTGAATTTGGGACATGGTGTTTTACCGGATACCCCAGAAGAAAATGTTGCTTATTTCTTTGAAACCGCTAAAAGCTTGAGTGGAGTACATTAATCTTTCCTTGAAATTCAGTTGTCACTCATTACTTTTTAAGTGTGACTGGTTCAAAGAAAATGAGATTCTTCTCAAATTGTAGTTGTTAGTTGTTGGAATAACCATACAAAATATTTCACAATAACTAACAACAAAAACAAAACAGTTTTTATGACTCAAAAAAGAATTTTGGTGACCGGTGCGAGTGGTTGTGTTGGTCACTATATTAGCGAAACATTAATTCAAGATACTAATCACGAACTATATCTACTTGTAAGAAATCCCCAAAAACTAAAAGTTGATACCCAAGCACGTCCTGGAGTTACAGTAATTCAAGGCGATATGCAAAAAATTGATGCTTTCGCCGATTTACTTCCAACTATTGATGTTGCGGTCTTGACTGCAACTGCATGGGGTGGAGAAGGTACTTATGATGTTAATGTCACAAAAACGATTGAGTTAATAGAACTCTTAGATCCAGAACGCTGCGAACAGGTAATTTATTTCTCTACAGCTAGCGTACTAGATTCCAAAAACCAACCCCTCAAGGAAGCAGGAGAACTTGGTACAGATTACATTCGTTCTAAATATCAGTGTTTAGAGCAAATGAATCAAGTACCTGTAGCAGATAAAATAACCAAAGTATTTCCGACTTTTGTTTTGGGAGGCGATCGCAACAAACCATACTCCCATCTCACATCCGGGATTCCTGAAGTTACTAAGTATATCGATTTAATTCGTTTTTTACAGGCTGATGGTAGCTTTCACTTCATCCATGGGAAAGATATAGCCACCGTTATCCGACATTTAGTTGAAAATCCTCCGAAAGAAGGGGAACCTCGTTATTTAGTTTTGGGTCAACAGAGGTTAACAGCTAACCAAGCAGTGGAGGAATTATGCAGCTATTTCGATAAAAAGATTTGGTTCCGCATTCCCCTTTCCCTTCCCTTAGCCAATTTATTAATTGCTGTTTTCCGTATTCAAATGGCTGCTTGGGATAGATTTTGTATGAACTATCGACATTTTAGCTATGAGAAAGTTGTGAATCCAACTATTTTTGGCTTACCCAATTATTGCGCCACCATGGAGGATGTTTTAAAAATTAGTGGAGTTAAAAAACCTACTTAAATTTATTTTTTTGTTTTTTAAGTATCTAGAATTAATTTTGTAGATATCAACTTCTTTTCAGAAATATACCTTCAGAAATATACATATATGTAGAGACATAAAATATTTCTCATGATTATGTGTCTCTACGTTATGCTGTATCTATAAGACCAATAAGTGAACTAAAAAATATTCTCTTGCCGCCTGACACACTATTATTTACTAATATAAGGGCGGTGCGTGACGGCACGGTGATAAAGGTGACCTGAAAAAATATTCTCTTGCGCGCCTAACACACTATTATTTACCAATATAAGGGCGGTGCGTGACGGCGCGGTAATGAAGGTGACCTGAAAAAATATTCTCTTGCGCGCCTAACACACCCTACAATAATTTTACTTATGACTCATAACTAATTTCTAAAAATTAGATATATGAATGATAGACAACATTATATTATTTTTATCCAAAAAAAATAGCACCAAAAAATATATTAAGTGCTAACATAAATAAAAATTACTAAGTATTTGTAATATTCATGATTTGTTAAGATTAAATCTGTAAAATTAAAGTTCATAAAATTAAAATTCGTAAAATTAAAATTTATAATACTGAAAATTATGATACTAAATGATTTCGATACTTCAACTATTTATATTTTTTTGAAATAGATAAGTTATATTCACTAAAAATAAATTCCATAGAAGTAAAGAATCTTAGAAGCAAATATTAAAACGTAAAGTGTGGGGAGTTAAAGAATTCTGATGCGAATTTTATTAGTGTATCCTCTATTTCCCAAAACCTTTTGGTCCTATGAAAAGATTCTAGATTTAGTTGACCGCAAAGTTTTATTACCACCTTTGGGTTTGGTAACAGTAGCTGCAATTTTGCCCCAGGAGTGGGAATTTAAGTTAGTAGATCGTAATATTCGTTCGGTAACAGAAGAAGAATGGGCTTGGGCAGATATAGTAATTTTATCTGCAATGATTGTGCAAAAGCAGGATTTACTCGACCAAATCAAAGAAGCCAAAAGCCATGGTAAATTAGTTGCGGTTGGTGGTCCTTATCCAACTTCCGTACCCCAAGAAGCTCAAAAAGTAGGAGCAGATTTTCTCATTCTCGATGAAGGGGAAATCACCCTACCAATGTTTATTCAAGCAGTCCAAGAAGGTAAAACATCGGGGGTTTTCCGTGCTACAGAGAAACCAGATGTGACTACCACACCCATACCCCGGTTTGATTTACTAGAATTTGACGCTTATGACATGATGTCGGTGCAGTTTTCCCGTGGTTGTCCCTTCCAGTGCGAATTCTGCGACATTATTGTCCTATATGGACGCAAACCGCGAACTAAAACCCCCGCACAACTCCTTGCAGAATTGGATCGTCTCTACGAATTAGGTTGGCGACGTGGTGTGTTTATGGTGGATGATAACTTTATTGGTAATAAACGCAACGTTAAGTTATTACTCAAAGAGTTAAAGGTATGGATGGCTGAGCATGAATATCCTTTCCGCTTTGATACAGAAGCATCAGTTGACTTAGCACAAGATCCAGAACTGATGGAATTAATGGTTGAATGTGGCTTTGCTGCTGTATTTTTAGGAATTGAAACACCAGACGAAGATAGTTTACAGTTAACTAAAAAATTTCAAAATACCCGTAGTTCTCTTACCGATGCGGTACAAACCATTATTAAAGCTGGTTTGCGTCCAATGGCTGGATTTATCATTGGGTTTGATAATGAGAAAAGCGGAGCAGGCGATCGCATTGTTCGTTTTGCAGAACAAGCAGCAATTCCCTCCACAACCTTCGCCATGTTACAAGCACTTCCCAATACTGCACTTTGGCATCGTTTGAGCAAAGAGGGAAGACTACGCAGCGAAAAAGATGGTAATATCAACCAGACAACTTTAATGAATTTTATACCTACCCGTCCCCTAGAAGATATTGGTAGGGAATACATTGAAGCATTTTGTAAGCTGTACGATCCAGTAAATTATTTAGATCGTACCTATCGTTGTTTTTTGATGATGGGCAAACCAAGCTGGAAAGCACCAGCCAAGATGCCAGAATGGAAAGTAGTGAAAGCATTTTTGATTATTCTTTGGCGACAAGGTGTCAAGCGTCCAACTCGCTGGAAATTTTGGCATCATTTATTTAGTATTCTGAAGCATAATCCAGGAGTTGCGGAACATTACCTTGCAACCTGCGCTCATAACGAACATTTCTTGGAATATCGTCAAATAGTGCGCGAGCAAATAGAATCTCAACTAACTGAATATTTGGCGCAAGGTGTGGAAAAACCATATGTTGCACCTGCGAAAGCTAAAGCAGTAGTTTAGTTGT
>NZ_JASJDK010000029.1 GCF_030065675.1 Mastigocoleus sp. MO_188.B34
AGTCTACTAGTAAACACCTGAAGCTGAACTAGTAACCTCTGGTTCCTAGGACGAGTTGTTAGTTTACTAATAAAAGAACGGGGTTCACCATTGGGTAAATTAGCAAAATTTTCTTGCCATATCTGTCTGACTGTTGAATTAGTAGAGTTTTCCCGTTGTTTGTGGGAAACTTCTTGTTTGAGTTGGCTAAATGATTCATTGAGGGGTATAAAAATTGCAACTATAGTAAAAAAAATCAGCATAAATCGCGCTGGGAGGCTACCAATCTTCCTCATTCTTTTCGATGCTGGTAAACCTCCCAGAATATTCCGCATCCATATCGTTTCTTCATCTTGTTGACGCCATTCTCTAACGCCTCGCGTAACCCGGGCGCTGTCAATGTGTAAAGCAAGAAACACTATCATTGCGGTGAAAGTAATAGCTACCAAATTAGTCAAAAATAATAAACCACCACCGCTAGCAATTTGTAACCCATTAGTGAAATCTTCCGCCGCAGCGATCCCCAAACCGTAACCTACCACACACAAGGGTGGCATGAGGGCAACAGCGATCGCAACTCCAGGAATAGAAGTGACAACACCTTTTGGCTGTTTGCAAATCGCAATAGAACCAACTGCACCAGAAAATAAAGCCACAACCAAATCTAAAATATTTGGTCGAGTACGAGCCAAAATTTCGGCAGTCATTTCCTTAAAAGGGAGGAACCACACCAATAATAATGCAAATAAAATAGCAGTAGCACAACTCAAAACAAGTTTAAGCAGGGCTCGCCAAGCTAAGATTACATCACCTGCAGCTAGTGCTAATCCATTAGCAAGAATACTTCCCATCAATGGCGAGATTAACATAGCACCAATAATTACAGCAGGGCTATTTAGTACTAACCCTACGGTTGCAATACCTGCAGAGAATAAAACTTCAATCCAGTAGCTGACATCTTTCAAGCTTACTGACTTGTATATGTCTATATAAACCTGTTCTTTGCGAGTTGGACTCACCCCTAAGTTATGAGATAACGAATTTCGAATCATTGGAAGCATTTTATTGGAATTGTTGGAGTATTTTTGCTGAGTCATAAGAACCTCTTGAACAGTTATTACAGCAGTATTCACTTGTGCGAACTACAGTTCTAAACCAACTTCTCTACAAAGATGTAGCAAGCAGTACGAAATTCTTTCCAACACCCCTCAAAAATTTAGATTTATTTAAACTCGCAGTACTAGGTTTTTGGGTAGGGGAACTTTTCCCATTTTCCCTTAAAAAAATATGATGTCCTAACTTATAGACTGACTAATATCAATCAAATTATTAAATAACAGTATTTCTATCAACACCATAATGGTGCGTTGCACTTTGCGACAACACACCTCAAATAACAGAATTTTTGTTCAAATGGACGCGATATTAGTTAATTATTTATCATTTACATTTATTATCTATCAAGCAAATCCAGTACGTTCTAGACTATACATTTCCCAAGATTCAATTTCTATTTGTTCGATATTACTTTTCACTTTGCTAATTTCTTCATCTGTACAATTGAGTAGTAGTAAATGATTACCAAGTAAAAAATGTCGAATATAAAAATCTATTCGGTTACTTGGAATTCCTAAATCTTCTAAAGTTAATGTTGATAAGCTTCCAGTATCAGAAAAAAACCAATAAATCTGTTGTATTGGGAAGCAACAGCTTTTCAGTTTTTGGCTGAGGAGTTTGAGATTATCTTTACTGGAAAGAACAGCAATTGTATTTTTAGTATTTTGAATAGCGACTACTATCGACCTCCCATATCAATCAAAACTGGAGTTTTCACAAAAGTTATAAAAATTTATGATGGTGTAGTTTTTCGGAGTTATACACCCGTTACCAAGCAAGCTTAATGGTAAGCTTAGGTTTTATACTTTTTTATTACATGATATCTATTTTAAAATAACGTGCTAAATATTCTCTCTATCAGAGGTTCAAAAGAATTAAACTGTTCTTATACCGTAAGTTAGATTTTTGCGTTCACTAATTTCCTGCTGCACTTTCCAGACTCTCCCCTTTCATTTTTAACGCATAATTCCTCTCAAAATCTCCCTGTCGAGTAGGCGTGATTCTCTTTGCTGAAATAGATGAGGGTTTTCGGTTTAAGAAAAACTATATCTTTTGAATAGCTCACGAATTAATCAAAAGATAGAATTTTTTTTTGTTTAATCCTGAGAGCATACAAGTATGCATAGCAAAGTTAAATCGAAATATTTCTCAATGATAAGACATCATAAACAATAGCTTCCTATCGAGTTAGAAAATATGGATTATCTCTATTTCGCGTTTTAATAGATGACTAATGCATATATAAATAGCAATCGAGTAAAACATTAGACATCTCCGAAAAAGAATATAAAAGCCTTGTGTAGTCAGGGGTGATATCTCATTTCTGGAGATGTCTATTAAATAAATACAAGTGTTAGCAGAAGCGACTTAAAACATTAGCAAACAGAATATTCAACTCCAATCTTAAATACTCTGTTTGCTATTTTCTTGATGTAAAACTCATTATATTCAAGTATGTTCTTGATTTAGTTAATTCTTAAAGAAGGAGGAAAATGGATGAATAAAATAACTTTATTTTTATTAAGTGGCGTATTAATTTTTGGCGCAGCTGCTTGTGATGGTACGGCTAAAACTAGTAGTGATGCTCCTCGAACTGTGGATGGTGAGGTAGAAAATCCTCGTAATGTGGAAGAAACGAGAGAAGATGCAGCTAGCGAAATTCGTCAAAACCAACTTAACTCAGATATCCGAGCGCGAGAACAACGCAATGACTTAATTGGAGACCAGACAGATAGAGCTGACTCCGATCTAGAAAGTGAGGTTCGTTCTAAGTTAGAAGCTAATATACCTCGAGGCAAGCTAACTATTGATGCAGAGGATGGTGTAGTAACAATCGCAGGTACAGTTCCCGATCAAAGAGAATATAAAACTGTCGAACCTTTGGCTAAGGAGATTTTAGGTGTCAAGGAAGTGAAAATGGATAACGTAAGAGTTGTAAAGCCTATAAAATCTGAATAATTTGTTTATGCAGGTTTATTCCAGTAGAATTTACGCAAAATTAACATAATCGCGTCATTACGTTAGCGCTTAGCGCTAACGTAATGACGTGTCCAACCCGGTACGCTGTCGCTGGGTGCTAACGCCAAGAACTCTGAGATTGCTATCTCCTAAACGACGGAGACGAGACACAATAACTAGAGTCTGCGGAACCGCTAGCAGCCCTAATAGCGCGAAAATTAATCTGTGGCGCTAAAGCGCAACTACAAACAAAGATTTTTTCACAAGTAATTAAGCGGAGATAATATAGCAATCCTAAATCATTCATTTAAAAATGAATATTGTAGAGACGTTGCATGCAACGTCTCTACAGGATTTATTTGTTCACAAATCAAATATGATTGCTATATAGTTTAAGACTTCAGTTTAAAACTTCCCCTAGTATTAAAGGGAAAGTTCTTTTTTTATAAGTGTCTGAATTTGATTATTTTTCATTTTTCAATAACTTTTGCCATAGTTGAAGTAGCTAAATGTTGATGAGATGGATGGAAGGTTGCATAATTCTGAATCTGATGCTGCAACAAAATTTTCCCAGCAGCAGCAAGCTGAATTGCTGTACCACTTAATAACAATAAATAATCACCCAGAAAAACTCGATAGTTATAATGCTTAGCAATATCACTGGGAATCTTTAATGCTGCGAAGTTATACTCGGGAGCAGTAATCCCCACACTGTAAATATTACGAAGGCGAGCAGTACTTTTAGCAACCACAGTTATTTTCTCCATGGGAAAACCAACTTGTCTCAATTCATTCAGTGCATTTTCTAAATCTCGATACAGAAAGAATAAACCGGCTGCATACTGATAGCGTTGATTCAAAATAGAAGGAGTAACTGCAGATACATTGTAAGTATCCCATTTTTTTATACCACGGTTGCGAAAAATCATTTCGGCGATCGCAATTTCCCGCTCGTTTCCATTGACTATCAGCAGATAGCAGCCTCTCTCGAATAGTTCACTATAAATTTTTGCTTTGTCATCAGGTATTCCCAAGGTAATTAATGCACCAGCAAGACTTCTTTTCTTTGTAGCATATGGAGCAAAGGTACTAGCAATGACTGTAGCTTCTGCTCCCGCTAACATAACTGAGCAGACTGTTTCCGTCAACATAATTGGTCCAACTCGCGGAATTACCAAAATTCCCAAATCAAGTAGCATTTCATTCAATTCATCAATTACGTTACTATTAGTTACTCCAGGAATATGATGTTCTTTTTTTGCATCTTGACCAATAACCGATACCTTATTTATGGGAAAATCGGCATCTTTTAATCCTTGTAACGCTAATTGGACATCTTCAGGTTTTTTAAAAACTCCAATAGCCTGTCTATTTTGAACTGTAATCATAATGTTTATTTACTGAATTAGTCTTATCCTTAAAATTTGTTTTGTTTATCTTTTCTAATCAATAATAGTGATAAAAATATGAGAAGATATATAGTTATTATTTTTTTGGTTATAAATATCCTAATAGTCAAAAATTAAACAAACAAATTAATTAACTAACTAATTAATTAATGCGGGCTATTAAACCACACATAAATATTAAAAACATCCCACCTAAAATAGCGAAGAAAATATTACCAACAGAAAAAATTCCCACTGATGCAGAGACAACAGAATCACTTTCTAATAAAAATTGACCTAGATATCCACCTAATAAAGCACCAAAAATTCCTAAGCCGATTGTAGAAATATTTTTCCCAACTATACGCCTTGGATAAAATAATTTCGCTAATGTGGCAGCAATAAATCCTAAAATAACCCAAGTAATAACGCTAATCATTATTATTTACTCTTGTTTTTGATGATTTGTGTTTACTTCGATTTACTATTACGATTATATTAAATTAGGATGATAAATCATTTACTCTATCTAGGGAACAAATATTTATTTTCTAAAGTTGTATTGTAAATAAATTGAATATAAATTAATTTGAATATAAATTAATTGTTCGAATACAATAATAAATAAAATAATGTGAGTTTATGATTAGTTTTATCAAAGCTTAATTTGTGCGCTATAGCGTACCGGGTTGGACGCGTCTAACGACGAATGGACGCGTCTGACGATGTAAGCGCAGCCAGAGGAGAGGTTCCGTCGTCGCCCGCCGGGCGGGGATCCTGTAGGTATTGCGTTATCGTCAGGACATAGGACAGCTATGAACTTTATGATGATTATTCTGCCGGATATAATATTATTTATAGTAGTAACCATACAGGTTAGGACATTATATTTTGCTAATAAGGGAATAGGAAATAAGAAATGTCCTAATTAAAAATCTTAGCGCTGTATATAAAAATTAGACGAAGGTTATACCTCCGTCGACAACTCTGACATCCAGGTTTGAGAAAATCCAATATATAAGTTAGTTAAGAGAAATAAATTCGAAATAAACCTTTGACAAAATGACGTGATTGAGAAGTAATTTTTTGAAAGCTGGGCTGCAACTTGTGAAATTATTTGTACCTATTTTTGTATCTATAAACTTTTTTACCCGAGGAGTTTTGTATATTTTGTTTGGGATATGATTGTTCTGAATCATCTAAATCTATAGCACTGTCCGATGGAATTATTCGAGAACCATATCTATTGGCGTAGACTTGAGTAAATTCAGCCCCGAATAGTAAAATCTGTGCAGAATAATAAATCCAAAGCAACATCACTACCAAAGAACCAGCAGCTCCATAGGTAGAACCAACGCTTGTGTTGCCTATATATATACTAATTATAGATTTCCCGAGCGCAAACAACACCGATGTAATAACTGCACCTATCCAAACATCGCTCCATGCGATTTTAACATCTGGTAAAATTTTATAAATCATTGCAAATAATAGAGTGACAACACCAAAGGAAATCAAAAAATTTAGTAGTTGCCACAAAAATATAAAGTCTTGCAATAAAGAATCGAAAATGTTACCAACTGCTGTTAAGACAGCGCTGATAACTAATGAAACTAGTAATAAAAAACCAACCCCCATGACCATTAGTAAGGAAAGAAAGCGGTCTTTTATGATTGCAATTACACCTCGATTTGGTTTAGGCTTAACTCGCCAAATTGTATTTAGTGCATCTTGTAATTGATTGAAGAAACCAGATGCACCAAATAGTAATAAGGCTAAACTAGTTATTGTTGCTACTATACCCGAACCAGAATCTTGGGTATTTTGAATCATGAGCTGAATAACGGATGCAGCTTCTTTCCCAACCAATCCTTGAAGTTCGTCAATAATCCGTCCTTGTGCAGCTTGTTGTCCAAAAACTAAACCAACAATTGCTATTACAATGACTAATACTGGTGCTAAAGAAAAAGAAGTATAAAATGCTAGTGCTGCTGCTATTCGAGATGCATTGTCTTCCTTCCAATGAGTAAATGTTGTTTTGGTTAGATTAAAAACAGTCCTGATTCTCATGAGACAATTCCCGAACGTAATGCACGCACTGCAGCTTGAGTACGGTCATCAACACATAATTTACTCAAAATACCACGAACGTGGGTTTTCACGGTTCCCACAGTAAGGAATAGTCGTTTTGCAATTGTTGCGTTATCACAACCTTCAACGATTAACTCCAATACTTCCAATTCTCTTGCTGTGAGAGGATAGCTTTCAATGACTTTTTCAATGTCAGTGTCAACAGCACGAATAGAAATACTTTTTGTATTACCTTCACTATTTTGTGCTTCCGTCTCTGCGCGTATTTTTCGTAAAACTACATCAGCAATATTGGGATCGATCCAGGAATTACCTTCATAGGTTTGTACTAGTGCATCAATTAATTTTTCGCTTTCAATATCTTTCATGCAGTATGAATCAGCACCAGCACCCAAAGCAGCTATTACCGCATCTTCGCTACTTTGCATGGTTAATACCAATAATTTAGTTTGGTATTCTTCGCTTTGTTTCTGCAACTCTCGGTATTTGCGAGTTAACTCAATACCATCAAAGTCTGGTAAGCCAATGTCAACTGTTGCTACATCTGGTCTGAATATTTGTAGTAGCTTTAAGCCTTCTGTAGCATTAGCAGCTTCTCCAACAATTTTAATATCTTCTCTCGATTGCAGGGCTGCTTTTAAACCAATTCGAGTTAAATTATGGTCTTCAATAATTAAAACTTTTATTTCTTTCATATATTGTGCTTTTTACCCGATTTATTTTGCTTCTCCTATTGTGAACAATTAAGTGATACATATTCAAGGACTATATTAATTAAATATGGTATTTTACCCCTACCATGCATCCATCCCTAGCTACAAGGAATCGATAGTGGGTTCCATCACTAGATGTAGACATGTGAATCTGGAGACAGATACACAAGTTTGTCTGGCATCATCCTTTAGATAGATTTATTTTTTTGGCTTTACTGCTCTCCAGAATATTGGTTTTAAATGGGAAGATAGTTATTCTAAGAGATAGATAACTGTAATTATGGAGAAATATTTGAATCGAAATACTTAAAGTTCTTATATCTATTAATATTTTTATCGAAAGAATAATTACTATTTATTTTTAACAAAATCTGGACTCTAAATCAATAAATTAAAATTTTAGGTTATGAATATAGAATCTTCAAAAAAGGATAATACAAATAACTTAGATTGGCAAAGTTCAGAATCTAAGATTAAAAATTTAGAATCTAGTTTAGATAATACCAGTAATTCAAAGCACCATGTACAGAGTCATGAATTACAACAGACAAATTTAGATTACATGATTTTCGATTTAGTTTCTCATCCTATCTGTGTTGTAGATGTAAGTGGATCGATTAAACATGTGAATCGACATTGGTCAAAGATAGCTGGCTCGACTGATATTAAATCATTAGACAAAAAAATATTTAATATAATCCATTCTGAAGAACGGGAAAATTTTTATCATCTTTGGCAAGAATCTGTAGCGCAATCTCAATCATTTACAGCCGAATCATTGATTCATCTCAATGATGGTAAATATAGCTGGTTTTTAGCTTCTGCTCAACCTCATTTTAATGCTCGAGGAGAAGCTGTTGAATGGGTCGTAACTTACACAAGCATTCAAAAATATAAACAAGCAGAGCAGGAATTTGAAAAGCAAAGTGAGTTTATTAATGCTTTATTAACAAATCTTTCTGATGGAATTGTTGCCTGCGATAAAAATGGTAATTTAACTTTATTTAATCAAGCATCGGTTAAATTTCATGGGCTTGGGGTAACAAATATCCCTCCGGAACAGTGGGCTGAATATTACAACTTATATTTACCTGACTGTACCACTCCCATGACTACAGCAGAAATTCCTTTATTTCGCGTCTTACAAGGAGAATCTGTGCGGGATCTGGAAATGGTGATCGTACCCAAACAAGGAAATTCTCGTATTTTACTTGCTAGCGGCGACCCAATTATCAATTCTGCTGGGGAAAAACTAGGCGCAGTAGTAGCGATGCATGATATCACGACGCAAAAGCAAGTATTACAAGAACTACAGGAGCGTGACGCCTTATTAAGCAGTATCTATAATGGTGTAGAAGTTTCAATTTTTGTGGTTGATGTCTTAGAAGATGGAGATTTTCGGTACGTTGGATTAAATCCAACCCACGAACGTTTAACAGGTATTTCTTCGCAACAAATTAAAGATAAAACACTTGAAGAAATTTTACCTCTTGAGGTTGCCAAGGATGTAAGACAAAGGTATGAAAATTGTGTCGCTAGTGGAGAAACAATCTCCTACGAAGAGAATTTATTTTTAAATGAAAATAATACTTGGTGGTTAACAACACTCAAACCATTACAAGATGCAAATCATCATCGAATTCACCGTATCATCGGCACAAGTATTAATATAACTAATCGCAAACAAGCAGAAGCGAAAATTAATAAATTAAATACGGAATTAGAAGCAAGGGTTGAAAAACGTACTCAAGAATTACAAGAAAGTGAGGAAAGGTTTCGTACGACCTTTGAACAAGTTCCAGTAGGATTTGCTCACCTTGATTTAGATGGGAAATGGTTACGGGTAAATCAGAAACTATGCGAAATTATTGGTTATTCCTATGAAGAAATTCTCAATTTAACTTTTCAAGATATTACCCATCCTGATGATTTAGAAACAGATTTAAATTATGTTCGTCAACTACTTGCGGGGGAAATTGAATATTACTCCATGGAAAAACGCTATATCCGTAAAGATGGTTCGACAGTATGGGTAGAAATCACTCCAAGCTTAATGCGTAACCCTAGCAATCGCGAACCTATATATTTTATTGCGGTAGTAGAAGACATTGACGAACGCAAACATGGAGAATTACAACTGCAACAAAAGGTTGAAGAACTTGCACAAACTAACTTGGCTTTGAGAAACACTACAGCAGAGCTACACAAACGTAACGAAGAACTTGACCAATTCGCTTATTTTGCATCCCACGATCTCAAAGCACCATTGCGCGCGATCGCGAACCTGTCCCAATGGTTAGAAGATGATTTATGTGGAAATCTTCCTCCAGAAAACCAACATCAACTTGAACTATTAAGGGGAAGGGTTAATCGCATGGAAAATTTAATTAATGGGTTATTGGAATATTCGCGAGTCGGTAGAGTAAAAGTAGGACTACAAACAGTCAACATAAATATCCTTTTGAAAGAAATTATTGATATCCTTGCTCCATCACCTGAATTTACAATCAAAATTGGATCTGAAATGCCAATTTTCAGAACAAAACGATTACTTCTACAGCAAGTTTTTACGAATCTCATTAGTAATGGGATAAAGCATCATCCAAGTAATAATGGATGTATAAATATTTCAGTGAGCGAACAAGAAAAATTCTATGAATTTACTGTGAGTGATGATGGAACTGGAATTAGTCCGGAATTTCATCAGAAAATTTTTACCATTTTCCAAACCCTAGAAGCTCGCGATGCTAAGGAAAGTACTGGAGTTGGTTTAGCAATTGTGAAAAAAATTATTGAGAGTATGGGAGGTTTAATTAAAGTAGAATCTCAGCTAGGAAATGGAGCCAAATTTATTTTTACATGGCCCAAGGAAGATAAGCTGTAATAACACATATTTGTTTCAAATTTGTTTCAAAGAATTTATCTAAAAGGAATATGTAATTACATCGTAAGTTATACCTAATGATGAAGGTAATGGTATAATTGATAATCTATAATTTTTTAAAACCCAATAAATGCGATTTTTATTCATACAATATAATATTTTTGGTAACTGATTTCAAAGGTAAAAATTTTTCAAAGATTAAAGATGTTAATTACAAATAATCGACCGATAAATATTTTACTCGTAGAAGATGATGAAGTGGATATTATGAACGTTCAACGTGCATTCAAAAAAGGTAATATCCTCAATCCATTATTTATTGCGAAGAATGGTCTAGAAGCATTAAATATGCTAAGAGATACCAAAGATAATCCAGCAGTAGTTCCCCATGAAAGACGCTTAATTTTACTCGATCTGAATATGCCCAAAATGGGGGGAATCGAATTTTTGCAAAATTTACGAAGTGATGACGATCTAAAATCAATCCCAGTAGTTGTATTAACTACGTCCAATCAAGATCGTGATTTGGTAGAAGCTTACAATTTAAATGTTGCTGGTTATTTAATAAAGCCAGTTCAATTTGCTCATTTTGTAGATTTGATGACAACTTTGAATAAGTATTGGTCATTTTCAGAAATACCAAACTAATAGAAGTAATATGTCATAAATATTAAAATAATAATAAGAATCATAAAGCTATGACAATAAACTTTATACTGGAAAATATGTAATTAACTTAAATCAGAAATTTCAATGTTTTTTCAGTTAAATTTTTAACGAAAATCATAATGGGGAAAGAACTGAAAATTTTGGTTATAGATGATGATGAAGTTGACAGAATGTCAGTTTGTCGTGCTCTGAGCAAAATAGAATTTTCTGTTAATGTATTAGAAGCTTCTAATTATCATGAAGCCATTATTTATTTGGAAAAATATGAATTTGATTGTATTTTTCTGGACTATCGCTTACCTGGTAAAGATGGTTTAGCTGTAGTTAAAGAAGTACGGGATTCTGGAAATAAAACACCTTTAGTTATATTAACTGGACAAGGAGACGAACGAATTGCTGTAGAAATAATGAAAGCTGGTGCATCTGACTATATTAATAAGTCCAGAGTTAACTCTGATTTATTAGCTAAAACTTTACAGCATGTAGTCCGGATTCATGAAGCTGAAAGACAAATTGAGTTATTTCACCAACAATTATTTGCAAGCAACGAGGAACTAAAACGTAAAAATCAGGAACTGAAGGAAAAACAGCAGCAAATTTATCAACAAAATCTCAAATTACTAGAAGCAGCAGAATTAAAATCTCGTTTTTTAGCAACTATGTCCCATGAGTTGCGGACTCCCCTTAATGCAATCATGGTTTTCTCACAAATGGTTTTACGGAAAACCAAGTCTAAACTCTCTGATTCAGAAGCAGATATGCTAGAGAGGATTTTGAATAATGGTAAAAATTTATTAGAATTAATTAATGATATTCTCGATTTATCAAAAATAGAAGCTGGTGGATTAAAATTAGTCCCAGAAAAATTTGATATTGCTCGGTTAGTTAAAGTTTCTACAGATGAATTACGTATCTTAGCAGAACGCAAAAATTTAACTATAAATATTGATATAGATATACAAAATACAATAGTATTCCACGATCCCACTAGGGTAAGACAGGTGATTGTTAACTTACTTTCCAACGCAATTAAGTTCACTGATACTGGTAAAATTGATATAAACGTCAATGAAATTTCTAATGAGTGCCTAATAATTTCTGTCCGCGATACTGGAATTGGAATTGAAGCAGGAAAATTAGAGCATATATTTGAACCATTTAGACAAGGAAACCAAACTAACTCAAGACGACATCAAGGTACGGGATTAGGTTTAGCGATCGCGGACTCTTTAATGAAAATGATGAAGGGTTCAATATCTGTTGAAAGTGAGTTAGGAAAAGGTTCAGAGTTTCGTTTAGAATTACCACGTTCTTTACTATGATTTATGACGTAGCAAATAAACAAGATAGAATTTTGGTTGTTGATGATGTGTATGATAATTTACTCGTCGTTGAAGCTATTTTAGAAGAAGAAGGATACGAAATTATTTTAGAAGAAGATAGTACAAAAGCTCTCACTTTAATAGAAAAATTTTCACCAGACTTATTATTATTAGATGTAATGATGCCAGAAGTTGACGGTTATGAATTAACTCGACAAATTCGTCAAAATTCTGCATTACCATTTATTCCTATTTTATTAGTTACAGCCCATGATGAGTCCAATGTAGTTGAGGGACTTGATGTTGGTGCTGATGATTTTATTCGCAAACCAGTTAACCCCGATGAGTTACAAGCACGGGTACGTTCTCTACTGCGACTAAAACATAGTATTGACGAGCGCGATCGCATGGCGAAATTACGGGAAGATTTTGTTTCCAGGTTTGCTCATGACTTGAAAATTCCTTTAGCTGCATCAAATCGGATTTTGCAGTTAATGCTCAATGGACAATTTTTTACTGTTACACCAGATTTATACTCAATCATTGATAATATGATTGGTAGCAATCGTGACTTACTAGCAATGGTACAGAATATGCTAGAGGTTTATAAATTTGAAGCTGGGTGTAAAAATTTTAATTTTGCCAATTGCGATCTATGCGATCTTATGAATAGGGTAGCACAGGAGTTAACTCCATTAGCTCAGGGAAAAGGATTGTCCTTAAAGCTGGATATAACAGGGGAAAAACCTGTGAATACATGGGGCGATCGCATAGAATTAAAGCGGGTTCTCACTAACATTATCGGTAACGCAATTAAATTTACTGATACTGGTCATATTGGAGTATCTCTAAAAGTAAATGCTAATAATGCAGTGATCGCAATCGAAGATACTGGTGCGGGAATTTCTCAGGAGGAACAAGTTCAACTATTTGAACGTTTTCGTCAAGGTAAAAATAAGCGCTCTGGAAGTGGTTTGGGCTTATATTTATCTCGTTGTATTATTGAGTCACATCAGGGCAATATAGATGTTTCGTCTCAACTAGGTAAAGGTAGTTTGTTTACTATTACTCTACCGGTTAGTTGAAAATATCATCTTTTTTGTTTTTTTTATTCCATCTAAAGATATAAATCAATAGTTTATATAAATCATCCTAAAGATTACATAGGATTAATTCAATCTGTAGAAGTATTAGTATCAGCTTTATATATATAATTAATGTGTAATTTGAAAGCAGTCAACAAATGACAGTCTTATACTCAATATTTGAATAAATCTTTGGCTCTTAATGGCTTATTTTTCGTGTGAGTTATTGAGTTATGGCTACTGCTAAACTATTGTTTACTGACTGAGTATGTTTACTGAATAAATGTAAGCATGTTTGTACTTGTGTAAGGTAGTACATATTTTGGGTAGCGAGCATTAACTGTTACTTGTTTTGTTTGAGCATTACGTTTCAATATGGCAAATAAAAATGAAAACTATAATATTTAACTTCTATTAGTTTTATAGACGGAAGATTAGTATTTAAAAGTTATTTTTCGTGAATAGAAAGGTATGACATAAGTTTAATGGTTGCACATAGATGTTTTTGTATACTTCAGAATATTTTCTACCCAAATTTTAAGATAGTGAGATACTTATCCTAAAATACTTTCGTACCTGTAATGCAATATTATTCTCATGTTGCCACGTAGAGTTTAACTTTGCAAAAAATTTGGAAGATAAAAATTTGGAACATGAAAATTTAGAACATGAAAATTTGGAAGATATTTATGATGTGAAATAAGTCGAGCCATATATATAAAATCAAATCATGTCTTTAATTAAGATGTTTACATCACATCTTGATTTCAATGATTTATAAATTTATCAGAATTAAATAATTAGCGTTCAAAATTATCACAAATTTTATATATTTATATATATAAATCTAAAGATTAAGTTTCACAATTAAATATGATAACTACGTATCACAGTATCACAATTAAAACTACCAAGTTATTTACCTTTGATAATTTTCAAAAAAGAGAACAATAAAAGCATGCTTACAACCTGAATAATATTACATATAGGAGGATTACTTTATGCTCATAAATTTGTCCGAGACATCATTTTTAGATTTATCGGAAACATCAACATTAAATGCCAGAATATTAACAATTCTAATTATACTTACAGCAGGAGCAATTATAGGATTTATCTTGAATAACTTCTTAAGTCGCATATTTTACGCAGCTTTACGCTCCTTTATTACACCTGAGCTTGGAGATGTAGCCCGGGAATTAATAGAACCCTATAAAAAGCTAGTTAAAGCAATTATAGCTTTAAGTATTTTAGAAGTTATAGCTGTAGTTTCGCCTTTAAAGCAATATTTTCCATTAATAGAGGTAGTACTTAGTTTAACTTTAACATTAACAATTACTTGGCTTTCATTTCGGCTTGCCGGTCAATTTCTAGATATTTATCTTTTAGAGATTGCAACAAAAAACAATAGAAAAGTTAATGGCGAACTAATTATTTCTGCTAAAGTAATTTCTAACATATTAATTGTTGTTATTGCTTTTATTGCATTTGCCCAAACTCATCAGATTAATGTTTTTGGTTTGTTAGCTAGTTTAGGAATTGGGGGATTAGCAGTTGCATTTGCAGCTCAAAAAACTTTAGAACAATTTTTAGGTAGCGTTGTTATATATTTAGATCGTCCATTTATTATTGATGATTATATAGGTTTATCAGATGGTACTTTTGGCAGAGTAGAATCTATCGGTTGGCGTTCTACTAAAATTCGTACTTCTGGTAAAGGTACGGTTGTAATCATACCTAATAACTCTTTGACCCAGATGAATATAGAAAACTTTTCTGGTGCGAAGAAAGTTATGTCAATTCTGCGTTTAGATTTCGACCGAGAAGTTGAACTTAAGGAACAAGCACTCATTAAACAGGTAATACTAGCGAGCACAACTGATATTTTTGGACTGGACTCACGAAGCACGGATATTACATTCACAAGCAACACTAATGGAGATGGTACAACTCACAATCAAGCTCAAGTTACCTTCTTCATTTTAGGTTCTGGTGAAGTTTCAATGGAACTACGTCGTCAATTATTAGATATTGCTCGACAGAATATAACTGCAAAACTACTAGAATATGGAATTGGTTTTGATATTGACGAACCTACTATATATGTGGATGCACCAATTACAGTTTAGGTTAGTAAATTACGTATAAGATAAAATCGAATAAGATATGGATCTAAATATAAATATGGACGTTGTAAATCAAGTTTTAGAATTTTTACAACGCAAAGATATCCGCGACTTAGAAATATTTCTTGTTTGTATTGTCGCTTCATTAATTATTGGTAGATATACCCCTTCCATTCTGAAGCTAATTATTCGTCGGTTCTTTCCTAAGAGAGTAAAAGAAATTTACGATGAAGTAATCTACCCTATTAATAATTTACTAAGACTGACTGCAACCATAATTCTCATTTCTTCATCATTAGAAATAATTAAAAGCTATGGTGCAATACATAATATATTGCGGGGTTTGGCAGATATTGCTGTAATTTTCAGTTTTGCTTGGTTAGCTTCTTGCTTTTGTCGACAATTACTTCGAGTATACGGGATAGAAATCATTCGTAAATTAGGTTATAGTGCTGATGATTTGCTATTAGTACTAGAAACTATTATCAACGTATCAATTGGTTTTATTGCCGTTCTAGCTTACGCTAAAGACAGATTTGATTTAATTGGTTTATTTACCGGATTAGGAATTGGTGGTATTGCTCTTGGTTTAGCTGCAACAAAGACTTTAGAGCAGCTTATAGGTACTTTGGTATTATATTTAGACCGACCATTTGTTCCCGGAGAATATATCCGCTTACCTCCCTCTTCAGAATTTTTAGAAGAAATATATGGTCGAGTTGAATCGATTGGATTACGTTCTACAAAGATTCGTACTGCAGCTAAAAGTACTTTATTTATTATACCTAACTCTATTTTAGCAAGATTAGAAATCGAGAATATTACTCGGGGTAAAAAAGTTATGGTTTTGCTCTATCTCGACTTTAACAAAAGGTTGGGAGAGAAAGAAGAAGCTTTGGTAGAACAAATAATTGCAGAAAGTACAAATTCACTTTTCGGTATAGACCCTGGAAGTACAAATATTGCAATAATACAACATGCAAAAACCCTTAACAGTAGAGCTAGGGTGACATTTTTTATATTGGGTTCCAGTGAAAGTTCTATTCAGTTAAGAAAGCGTCTCTTAGAACTAGCGAATGAAAAAGTTTCCCGTAAACTTACAAATTATGGAATTGCATTTGACTTGCAAGAACCTAACATTTATGTTGAGTCTCCTGTAACTATTTAATTAAGGGAACAGAGAACAGGGAGCAGGGAACAGGAAAAAGAAAACTGGGAGTGGGGAGCAGGGAGTAAAGAATAAAATTGATTTATTGTCATTTACTATCGTCACTTAGAATTTGTAAAGACGCGATATATCGCGTCTCCAGATAAAATTAATTTTATAATTAACTTTATAATTAATTTTATAGATTATATTTTATAGCACTACGAAGTTACGTTAGGACATGTATTAACCCTAAAAGCCACACGTGTTAGGCTTTTTGTCACCCTACGGGCGCGGTCTGTTTTTACTTTTTACTTTTTACTTGCGCGTAGCGCTATACAGATTAATCATTTGGTGTGAGTCAAATCTATCTTGAGAATGAGTGTCGAACTTTTCTGATGAAAGATTACTACATCAATAAAAACAATATAAATTTAATTCTTAGGTGTTAAAAAAACACTCATTTGTCTATTTTGCAAATTTTAAAATTTTAGAGGGGGACATATGTCTGCATCCGATATTGCTCAAGATAATATACCTTTTTTAGAAAAAGTAATGCGTGCTGGAAATCTACAAGATATCTATGAAGCGAGGGACTTGAGCGAAGTTGTTTATCGCACAATGCGCGATTTAATGCCGAAAAATACAATCGAGCGTGTGAGTTCAGAATTAGATAAACCTACAATATACACTGAAGATAAAACCCTGCAAGATGGTATTTCAGATCTATGGGAAGATAGAAATCCTATAGTTTCTTGGTTAAGTAAAATTCGTCCTCCATTTAGTAGTTCTGGTATTTTAGGGATTGACGAGGAACGATTCATAACTAGAATCGAACAAGAAGGTGGAATGCCTAGTAATACCAAAGGTGAAACTGTAGTTAAAGCTGTTTTTAGTGCGACAAAAGACGAACTGTCTCTTGAAAGAATCCAAGAAATTGCTGGATTTCTACCAGGTAAAATCAAAGAATTATGGAATGAAGCTTAAGTTTATTAAACTTAAGTTTATTAAACCATAGCAGAATTTGAAAGTTCTAAAGACGTGGTCTGAGATACACCTAACGGCGAACGGAGCGCGACCGTTAGGTCAAGCGCTTCGCGCAATTCGTCATAACATCGCGTCTCTACAAAAGTTTCGGGTCAAGTGTATTTAATTTATGGGGATTTATATTTCATTTTCATGAATCATATTACTGATAATATTGAGCAACAAGAACCTCAAAAACAACAATATCGACAATCTAATATCTCATCTTCATCTTTTTTCCCGACTTGGTGGAATAAGTTAGTTGCGATTGTTGCTCTAATTAATTTGTTATTAGTATTATTTAATTTAAGTTATATTCCCTTGCGGGATGTTTATTTACGTAACTCGCCTTTCTTAGTTAGTTTCTACGACCCAGTTAAAAGTATTGAGCCTCACCCCTATACAGAACGCTACATACGTACAGTAGATTTATTAAAGCAGCAAATACCAGAAATAGAAACAGAAGCAGCTTTAACGACTAAATTACTAGAAAACCTCCGCGAACAAAGTACTAACTTATTAATTGAAGACCCTTTCCTTGCAGCCAATAAGTTTGGGACTTTTGCTAAGTTAAAGCGACGGATGCAGTATCATATGGATACTTTATCTGCGAAACAAGCATTCGATCGATTTTGGAGGACAGAATATCTGCAAAATGTAGGTTTTGATTCTGAGTTATCTTTTTTTGAGCGCAAAATTAAACCTTTGTTAGCAGCTAATTATTATCGTAATGTCGATGAAAATGGTCAGTTTATCGATAATTTTTGGCGAATTGATATTTATTTTATAATCTTTTTTATCTGTGAATTTTTTATCAGAACCTTCTCAATTGCTCGCAAAAGAGATGATGTTAGTTGGTGGGATGTTATTTTAAGAAACTGGTATGAAGGATTTTTATTTTTACCTTTTTGGCGTTGGTTGCGAATAGTTCCAACCTCGGTAAAGTTGCATAAATCGGGTTTAGTTGACTTAGAACAGACTTTAGCACAAGTTACTCACGAACCAGCTGCTTACTTAGCAAACCGAGCATCCATATTTTTAATGGTGCAATTAATTAATCAAACCCAAGATGCGATTGCAAGTGGAGAGGTGACTCGCGCTTTATTCAAAAAAGACCGGATCGAGGTTAATCAGGTTGATGAACTAGATATTATTATTGACCGGCTATTGCAACTATCAATATATAAAGTTTTACCCCAAGTTCAACCAAATTTGGAGGATTTGTTACGTCATAGTTTAAGAAAAACTTTAAAAAGTTCTAACTTTTATCAAGCATTACCAGAAGGATTAGGAATCAAAATGATTCCGATGGATTTGACCGAGCAAATTGCTGACTCTCTGACTCAAACAGTTTATGAAGTTTTAGCTGCTTCTTACGCTGATACCGAAACTCGAAAACTTGTTGACGAGTCGATTAAGAATTTTCAGCAAGCACTACGTGAAGAACTACAAAATGAGAAAATTCAGTCAGAACTTTTACCTTTATTAGTAGACCTTTTAGAGGAATTGAAGCTTAATTATGTCCAACGTTCAGTCAAACAAGATCCGACATCGACCCTTGCTGAAGCAGAAGAAATTCGTCAGAATTCGTGATTGAGGATTGGGGATTAGTGATTGGTTACTAATTACTTTTGTATAGACGTAGCGTGCTACGTCTCTACGACTTTTTACTTTTTACTTTTTACTTTTTACTCATGGGATATCAACCAATTGAAAATTACGGAATTATCGGTAACATGTACACCACCGCTTTGGTGGGTATAAATGGCTCGATTGATTGGTTTTGTTTTCCTAATCACGATTCTCCCAGCGTGTTTGGAGCCATTCTCGACCAAAAAAAAGGAGGATATTTTAAAATCGAGCCAATGGTATGTACTTTTACTCATAAGCAATTTTACTGGCCAGAAACTAACATCTTGGTAACTAGGTTTTTGGCAGATTGTGGGGTCGGGGAAATTATTGATTTTATGCCTGTTGGCTTGTCTGAAAAAGAACGGGGATACCATTGGTTAGTACGGAAAGTTAGTGCAATACGGCGCAGCATTACTTTCAGAATCCAATGCTATCCAGCATTTAATTATGCTCAGGACAAACATCAGGTAATTCCTAATGGGAATGGAGTATATTTTGATTCGCCGAACCTAAAATTAGGTTTGATGACAGATATTTCTCTTAAACATGATGATAAAGGTGCTTTTGCTAAGTTTACCCTAGATGCAGGTGAAACAGCTGTATTTATCTTGCGTTCTCTGGAACCAGAGCAAGAGCATAGTTTATCTTTATTACCCCATGAAGCAAATGATTTATTCGATCGCACAGTGGCTTATTGGCGACGTTGGATCTCCCAATGCAATTATAGGGGTCGATGGCGGGAAACCGTAGAGCGTTCGGCGCTAGTTTTGAAGTTACTTACCTTTGAACCTACTGGAGCAATTGTAGCGGCTCCCACCTGTAGTTTGCCAGAAAAAGTCGGTAGTAAACTCAACTGGGACTACCGCTATGCTTGGATTCGTGATGCTGCATTTATTATTTATGCTTTGTTGAGAATTGGTTTTACCGAAGAAGCGGGAAGATTTATCGATTGGATAGACTCACTATGTCATCAATGTACAGATAACGGTGCTCTCCAAATAGTTTATGGGATAGATGGACGTAGCGACCTTGAAGAACAAGTCCTCGACCATTTGGAAGGATATAAAGGTTCCGCTCCAGTTCGAATTGGTAACGGTGCTTACAATCAATTGCAACTTGATATCTACGGTGAATTGATGGATGCGGTGTACCTTTTCAATAAATACGGTGCGCCAATTTCTTACGATTTATGGACTCGTTTGCGTTATTACCTTAACTGGGTATGCGATAACTGGGATAGAAAAGACCATGGAATTTGGGAAACTAGAGAAGGAAATCAAGATTTTGTTTATTCCAAGTTGATGTGTTGGGTCGCACTGGATCGAGGTCTACGTTTGGCGCAAAAGCGTTCTTTCCCCGGCGATTTAGAACGATGGTTAAAAATGCGAAACCAAATCTACGAAGAAATAATGTCCAAAGGATGGAGCGAACAAAGACAGGCTTTTGTCCAAGCTTACGGTACTGAAGTAGTTGATGCTAGCAATTTAATTATGCCACTGGTATTCTTCATGTCTCCCAACGATCCTCGGATGTTAAAGACTTTAGATGCAATTATGCGTTCGCCCCAAGAAGGAGGATTAACATCTAATAGTTTGGTATATCGTTATGACCCTTCCAATGGTGGTAAGGAACCTGACCCACAGGAAGGAACTTTTAATCTTTGTACTTTTTGGTTAGTAGAAGCTTTAACTAGAGCTGGAAAAACAGATCGCACTCGACTTGATCGAGCAAGATTAATGTTTGAAGAAATGCTCAGTTATGCAAATCATCTAGGACTCTATGCTGAAGAAACGGGGTCATCTGGAGAAGCATTAGGTAATTTTCCCCAAGGTTTTACCCATTTAGCTTTAATTAGTGCTGCGTACAACTTAAATCGAGCCATTGAAGGTGACTCTTAAAAAATTATCTATCATTAGTGCTAACATTCTCAAAGAATTAATTTCTCAGAGGATTTACTTTTCCAAGAGTTGAGTTTTAAAGGATTAGGTTTCGATGCAACAAGAATCTGTGACAGCAAAAAACGTCAACTTAACGAATTGCGATCGCGAACAAATCCATATTCCCAACTCAATCCAACCCCATGGGATACTTTTTGTCTTAGCTCCAGAGGATTTGACGATTTTACAGGTTAGTAAAAATATTAGGTCAGTCCTTGGTTACAATCCGGAAGATATATTAAATCAGCCATTAGCTAATTTCCTCGCTGCATCAGAAATTAGTTCAATTCAAAAATGCTTGACGGAAGATTTTGACCATGTAAATCCTCTGAAGATTTCTTTTTCAACCCAAGAGCAGATTCAATATTTTGATGGAATTATTCATTCCTATGATGGATTAGTAATTTTAGAATTAGAACCAACTCAAGAAACAGAGTACGTCAACTTCATTAAATTTTATAATCTAGTTAATAGCTGTGTTGCAAAACTACAAAATACTATTTCGCTGTTAGATACCTGCAATGTAATAGTCAATGAAGTGAGAAAATTGACGGGTTTTGAACGGGTAATGGTATATCGCTTTAATGATGATGGTTCGGGTAACGTCATTGCTGAAAGTAAAACTGATAAAATTATTCCTTATTTGGGTTTACGTTATCCTGCAACTGATATTCCTCTACCCGCGAGAAAATTGTATGTTAATAATTGGTTGAGGATTATTAGTAATGTTAATTATGAACCCATAGAAATTACCCCCACACTTAACCCCCTGACCCATAAAGTTGTCGATTTAAGCTTTTCTTCCCTGCGCAGTGTTTCTCCAATTCACCTAGAATATTTGAAGAATATGGGAGTGACAGCTTCCATGTCAATTTCAATTATTCGTAACAAACAATTATGGGGATTAATTGCTTGTCATGATTCTCGACCACAACATGTTTCCTATGAAGTGAGAACAGCATGTGAATTTTTAGGAAAAATTTTGTCTGCAGAGTTACTAGAAAAGCAAGATAATGAAGAACTAGATTATAAAATTAGAATTCAAAATATTCCAAAGTATTTTATTGAATCTATTGCCCAAAATAATAATTTTATTGATGCTTTAGTTCAAGAAGAAGAAAAACTATTAGATATTGTCAGTGCAGCGGGAGTAGTTATTTGTGATAATGATGATTTAATTTCTATAGGAAAAGTCCCAGAAAAAAGCGAAATAAAAAACATATTAAATTGGCTAGAATATCAAACTGAAGATAATATCTATTACACAAATAGTTTACCAACTCTATATCCACAGGCAAAGCAATATAAAAAAATTGCCAGTGGATTACTTGCTTTAACAATTTCCAAAATTCGGCGCAATTATATATTGTGGTTTCGTCCAGAAGTTATTCAAACTGTTAATTGGGGTGGAAATCCGGTTAAACAGGTGGAAAACCTACCTGATGGTGAAGTGCGTATTCATCCGCGCAAATCCTTTGAATTATGGCAAGAAACAGTTAAAAATAGTGCTTTACCTTGGAAAAAATGCGAAATAGAAGTGGTTGCAGAGTTAAGAAGTGCGATTATTAGTATTGTTTTAAGTAAGGCAGATGAATTAGCAAGGGTAAATCTGGAGTTGGAACGTAGTAATGACGAATTAGATTCCTTCGCTTATATTGCATCCCATGACTTAAAAGAACCGTTGCGAGGAATTCATAATTATTCGTCTTTTTTGATGGAAGATTACGCAGAAGTCTTGGATGAAGAAGGTATATCAAAGTTGCAAACACTAATTCGCTTGACTCAGCGAATGGAAGATTTAATTGATTCTCTATTGCATTTTTCTCGCTTGGGAAGAGTTGATTTATCTTTGGAAAATAACGATTTAAACGAAATTTTAGACGGTGCAATAGACGTTATCAAAATGAGTAATGCGGAGGATTCAATTGAAATTTCCGTCCCTCGTAAATTACCAAAAGTGAATTGCGATCGCATCCAAATTAACGAACTTTTGACTAATCTCATTAGTAATGCAATCAAATATAACAAAAACGATCGCAAACAGGTTGAAATTGGGTTTCTCGATACACCGGAAGAATTAGACCCTAATCTGCAGCAAAAAATACAACTTCAAAATCAAGTAGTGCTTTATGTCAAGGATAATGGTATTGGAATACCCCAAAAGCATCACGAGAATGTTTTCCGCATCTTTAAACGACTGTATGGGAAAAAACAGTATGGTGGTGGTACGGGTGCGGGATTAACTATCGCCAAAAAAATTGTTGAGCGTCACGGAGGAGAAATTTGGCTAAAATCAGAAGTAGGAGTAGGCACGACGTTTTATTTAAGCTTACCAGTTTAAGCCGTCTAAATATCGAATTTGTAAGATTTATGTAAGTTGTAGAATTTATGGAAGTTCTAAGATGACAAATCTATTGATTACAGAGTTGGAAAATAAAACTTGTCCAGTATTAGTAATCGAAGACAGTGATGAAGATTTTGAAGCATTTAGTCGTGGTTGGCGCAAATCGGGTGCAACAAACTCGCTATATCGATGTGAAAGTGGTGACGAAGCTTTAGATTTTCTCTATCATCGCGGTGAATACACAGATACAATTTCCTCTCCTCGTCCATGCTTAATTTTACTCGACCTCAATTTACCTGGAACCGATGGAAGGGAAATTTTGGAGGAAATTAAAACAGATGAGAACATGAGGAGCATCCCGGTAGTAATTTTCACAACTTCTTCAAACCCGAAGGATTTGGAGATTTGCTATCAAAAAGGGGCTAATAGCTACATTATCAAACCTATTGATGTAAAGAAATTAATGGAAACAGTCAAAACTTTAGGTCAATATTGGTTTGATATCAATCGACCACCTCTTCATGTATTTTAGA
This sequence comes from Mastigocoleus sp. MO_188.B34, assembly GCF_030065675.1. Taxonomy (GTDB): domain Bacteria; phylum Cyanobacteriota; class Cyanobacteriia; order Cyanobacteriales; family Nostocaceae; genus Mastigocoleus. The sequence goes on from NZ_JASJDK010000029.1 coordinate 23,952, forward strand.
ATTAGCTGTTACAGTTATTTTTTCGATTTAATAATATCCTCTAACTCGTATAGCCTCGAGATGATTATTAATTTCTAATCATCAGCTGTCTGCGTACCCAATTATTGTTATTATTTTTAATAATATTTACTATGGTATATATATATGTATATTAATGTTAATATTCTTTGCCTGCGTCAATTTTAATATTTTCTTAATTGTTTTTGATTTTGGGATTTTTGATTTTGGAATTTATAGGTTGAGATAAAAACTCACTTCTGTTATTTAATCGAAATTATTTTGGTCGGGATGCAAGATAATACGTTTGTTCGGTATGCGAGATAATAAAATATATTAATAACTTCAGAGCATGAGTAAGACTACACAACGGACGATTCTAATTATTGATGATTGTCTAGAAGATAGAGAAACTTATCGCCGTTATCTAACCAGAGACAAAAATTACGATTACACAATTTTGGAAGCAGAATTGGGTTCTGAAGGTTTAGAACTATGGCTAAATCATCAATTAGATGGGGTTTTGTTAGATTACTTATTACCTGATATTAACGGTATTGAATTTCTTGAAGAATTACAAAGAGAAACTCAATCAACTAATCTTCCTGTAGTGATGTTGACAGGACAGGGAGATGAATTAATTGCAGTTAAAGCAATGAAAGCGGGAGCTTCAGACTATATTGTAAAGGGAAAAATCACAGCCGAAGAATTACGTTTGGCTATTAATTCAGCGGTTGACAAATTCAATTTGCGCGCTCAATTACAGAAAAGTCAAGATCGCCTTGAGTTAGCACTCGATACAGCTGGGATGGGTACGTGGGAATGGAATTTTCAAAAAAATACCTTTGTTTGTTCCCAGTTGTTAGCGCAGGTATTAGACATACCCGAAAATAGTTGTTTAGCAACATATGAAAGCTTTTTACAAATAATTCACCCAGAAGATAGAGACATTGTTGACCGGTCGATAAAATACGCAATTTCTCATAAAAGTGAGTATCAATTAGAATTTCGTCATCTCCGTCGAGATGGTAGCATTGCTTGGATTGAGAGCAGAGGAAAAATTTATTGCGATCGCAAAAATGAACTGCTGCGAGCGATCGCAACATTCACGGATATAACTGAAGCAAAAAATCAAGAACAGGAGATTCAAAAGTTCTTTTTACAAGAAAGGTTAGTGTACCAAATAGCTCAACAGGTGCGTCAATCTCTTGATTTAAAAGAAATATTAGAGACAACTGTAAATCAGGTTCGATTCTTCTTAAATTGCGATCGGGTAGTAATTTTTCAATTTACAGTTCCAGATTGGAACGGTATGGTACTTACAGAGTCAGTTGGTTTAGATTGGTTAGCAATATTGGGAAAAGAGATTTACGATCCTTGCTTTGCAAGCAATTGGGTAGAAAAATATAAACAAGGTAGAGTTCAAAAGGTAGAAAATATTCATGATGGGAAGTTAACATCTTGTCATGTTGATTTACTAACACAATTTCAGGTTCAAGCTAATTTAGTAGTACCAATTTTAGAAGCTGAAAATTTATGGGGACTACTGATTGCACATCAATGTTCTAAACCTCGGGAATGGCAAGATTTAGAAATTAGTTTATTAAAACAGTTAGCAACTCAAGTCGGAATTGCAATTCAGCAATCATTGCTGTTTGATCGAGTAAAAATTGAATTGAATGAGCGCAAACAAACACAGCAAGCGCTAGAAAGTTCATTGCAGCGTGAAAAGTTTTTACGTGAAGAAGCAGAAAAAGCAAATAGAATTAAAGATGAATTTTTAGCTGTTCTTTCCCATGAATTACGTTCTCCCCTCAATCCAATTTTAGGCTGGTCAAACATCCTCTTAAAAGACCGCAAACTCAACGAAGAAAGGAAAAAGCAAGCTCTACAAATTATCGAGAAAAATGCCAAAGTTCAGTCCCAGTTAATCGAAGACCTATTAGATATTTCTCGCATTTTACGCGGTAAGCTCAAATTAGAAGCCGAAAAAGTCAGCCTAGTTAATGTAATATTATCAGCATTGGAAACGGTTAGATTATCCGTAGAAGCTAAAAACATTGATTTGAAATTTTTAGTTGATACTTCACAGCAGCTAAATTCAAACAACCTCACTGAAGTTATCGATACTGATTTGGGGTTATGGGAAACTGGAATTGAATCGAATTATCCTAAATATTTAGTATTAGGTGACTCAGCAAGATTACAGCAAATTGTTTGGAATTTACTTTCTAATGGCGTCAAATTTACACCTAAAGGTGGAAAACTTACAGTTAAACTAGAAGCGATTGAAAGTCAGGCTAAAATTACAGTCACCGACACTGGTAAGGGAATTACTCAAGAATTCTTACCCCATGTATTTGATTATTTTCGTCAAGCTGATAGCGCCACAACTAGAAGATTTGGTGGTTTGGGTTTAGGATTAGCAATTGTCCGCTATTTAGTCGAAATGCATGGTGGGACTGTCAAAGCTGATAGTTTAGGTAAAGATAAAGGTGCAACTTTTACGGTATCTGTACCACTCTTAGAAACTGATAAAACTAAATCTAAAGATGATAATTTATCAGCATATGAAATCGAATCACATAATCTAGAAGGTCTTCGGATTTTAGTTGTAGATGACGAGCTAGATTCTCGGGAATTTATTAGTTTTGTCTTAGAACAAGATGGTGCTGAAGTGATCCAAGTTCCATCTGCGATTGAAGCATTGCAGATATTCCCCAATATACAACCAGATATCTTAGTTAGTGATATCGGAATGCCAGAAATGGATGGATATATGTTACTTAGCGAAATTAGAAAAATACAACCCGAAGCAGGAGGAAATATTCCGGCTATCGCCCTGACTGCATATGCAGGAGAATTGGATCGCAAACAAGCTTTATCCGTCGGGTTTCATTCTCACATCGCCAAACCAGTCGAACCAGATAATTTTATCGCCGTAGTCTTAAAACTTACAAACAAATCAGTTTAAACATCCTTTAGTTATTAGTTAAAGGACGTTTATCTGCATTATGGAGCGATAATCAACATCAAGTATTATGGCTATTTTTAGCTGTTGGAGTGGGTTTTTTAAGTTTAATAGTTTAATAAATTAATAAATTAATAAATTAATAAATTATAGTTATTTTGGTTCTCCTGTGTGGTTACACACAGTTGGTTAGATACAGTTTTTCATTGGGCTTCAGCTTTGGGTACTTGCAGTTTCATAAATACCGTCTATATTTATTTTTTCTACAAAGTATAAATATGAGTGCAACAAAGTAAATCCACAACCAAAAAATCCACTACTTTAATTTTGAGGATAATATGAGGATAAAATTCTTTAGGGTTGTTAACAACAATTAAATTAAGTTCACCAAAATAATTATATTTAATTCACATCAATATCCATCCGTATACAAAGATATTCTATCTTCAATTAATAAACTTTCTGAAATCAGGGGTAGAACAAGCAAAAAATGATACTTTGATGATTTTTTGTAGTCGGTTTGCAGTTGAAAAAATAACTATTTTAGACATACTACACCTTCAATATAAAGTATTTATTTTTACGTGTTTTTGATAGTACATTGAAGATAGAGAATTCAAGGTGGTGTATTTGGATAACTCCAAGATCGATATACCGCCTGGAAACGCGAAAATTTATTGACAGTAATGTTAAATTGAAAAAGATCTAAATACAGAAGGTAAAAATTTCTAAAGCTGTTCTTAAATATAAAGAATTGACAATTCCTAGTTACATATTAATTATTTAACTAGTAAATAATTTAGATCGTAAAACCAAGTTATAAAAAATACAATCAACGGCAAGTATGAGGTGGCAAGAATCTATCCCATTTTTACTAACGATAGCCGTATTTCTAATTGCGGTTAGTCTTAAAAATCCAATATTGCTGTTTTGTTTGCTGATGGGAAGTTTACTCGTCATCATTATCAGACAAGTTGGAAATCAGGTGCATTTACCCAAAAAATGGTTATTAATATGTCAAATTTTAGCAGTTGCAGTTATTTTAAGCGCATTTTGGCTGGATTATTTTGCTGCACCAGCACAAGCACAATTCTTTGGTAAGGCAGAAGACTTTTTTAAAAATACCTTAACTCAAGGTGCCGATGCAGGAAACACGCAACCCGCAGTCAGTTTGGTGTTTAATGTTTTAAGAGCCCTTTACTTGCTATACATTGCAGTTGCTTTAATTGGTGTGGTCAATGCAGTTCGTAAGGATGAAGATTGGCAAACTGTTGCTAGAACACCTTTACTAGTTGTTGTTGCAGTTACAATCGCTGACGTCCTCACGGGCTTTATCATTGGTGATACCAGTGGTAGCTGAGGAATCAGTTACCAGTTGACAGTTGACAGTTAACAGTTACCAATTACCCATTACCCATTAACACTAAATGTCTGAAGAAAGAGATAAGGATTTTCGACCTGTAAACCGGATATTGGGAACTCAACCATCATTAGGACCCTTACCCGCAGATCAAGTATTTCCTTGGACGGTTATTGCTTTAGCTTCTTATTTTGTCGTCAATGGAGTTTTTGGAGGAGCTTTTGAGGATGATTTTCAAAAATGGCTGTGGACTTCATTAATTACCGGTTGGGGTATGGGAACATGGTGGATTTTAACTGGTGGAAGGAGTTGGCGGTTTCTTAGCAAGTTTATTGGTGTTCCGACTTGGACTAGAGGTGTAGCCCGTTATCGAAGTTTTCTGGAAGTAAAACATGAAGGAAAAAATCGGAAAACAAAGCGTCGGTCTCGCAGGAAGCGACGTTAGATTAACTCCTTTTGAGGATTCTCTCCATCTTGCTACCATGCTGCAAGTCAGTTTGGATGGTAGGGAAGTGGGAGCTTATGTTCTTACCAAGGGTAATCAAAAAGATAGATTTTGCTTTGTTTTCGGGTTTGATTGTCAGGGTATTCATACAACCCTCAGACCAGAGCAAGTTGATACGATTTGTAATAATATCGAAGCAGGCTTAAAAGATATTCCTGCAGGGGAAAGGCTGACGTTTCATTTAAGCTCCTTTAGCTCGGAAACTCGGCGTCAAGAGGAATTATCATCTCTAGTTAAGGATGCGGCTTCAGTTGACATCAAATATCTTTTAATGGCGGAGCGTGCCAGGGTGAGAGAATTAACCCGGGATGGTATTCGCAAACCCAAGTTTTTACGAATTTATGTGACCTATACAGTTGAACCCAACACAGCTGAAACAGATGATTGGATTGAGAGGTTACTTGCAAAGGGTGAAGATTGGTGGCTGAGGTTTAAAGGGGACGCCACAGTATTAGCAAACCAGCATTTGGAAACGGTTATCCTTAATGCTTATAAAGAAGGTTTTCGCCGTTGGGAACAGATCCTATCCAATAAAATGGGCTTGGATGTCAAAGCCATGAATGCAGGTGAGCTATGGGAAGAAATTTGGTACCGGTTTAACCATAGATCAGCAATTGAGATTCCCCAATTACTAACCTTAAATGAGGAAGGATTGCACGAAGAGGTTTATTCCGATCTAGCTAGCAGCAAGTTACTGATAGATAATCCCCACAGTACAACTTTGCTGATGGAATCCCACATTCCTTGCGCCGATCGCCGTTGGGTGCATGTAAAAAATCGTTATATTGGCGTATTAACTTTTCTAGAGAAACCCGGAGGTTGGCAAAATAAACAATCCCAATTGCGTTATTTGTGGGAGTTACTCGCCCGGGAAGCGGTTGTTGACACAGAAATTTTTTGTCAGTTGAGCGCAGCAAATCCGAGCTTGGTTAAAAATACACTACAACGTGTCCTCAAACAATCGAATATGACTGCTACGATGGCGCAATCGAAAAGTAAAACTATCGATGTTAACGCCCAGTTAAAACTGAAAAAATCCTTAGCAGCACAAGAACAAATTTATGAAGGCGCAGTGCCTATTTATACCGGAATTACGGTTTTAGTACACAGAGACAGTACAGAAAAGCTAGACGAAGCAACAAAATATATTGAGAACAGCTTTCAACGTCCAGCACAGGTAATAAGGGAAACAGAATATGCTTGGAAAATATGGTTGCAAACTTTACCTATAGTTTGGGAAGTTTTATTAGCAAAACCCTTTAATCGTCGCCAACTATATTTAACAAATGAAGTACCGGGACTAATACCTCTAGTCCATACTCGCGGGGGCGATCGCCAAGGGTTTGAGTTGATTGCTGAAGAAGGTGGAACGCCGGTACATTTAGACTTATTTAAGCAACATAAAAATTTAGCATTATTTGCTACTACCCGTGCGGGAAAATCAGTATTAGTATCGGGAATTTTAACCCAAGCCCTAGCGCATAATATTCCGGTCATCGCCTTAGATTTTCCCAAGCCTGATGGTACATCTACTTTTACCGACTATACGGAATTTATGTCAGGTTGGGGAGCTTATTTTGATATCTCAAAGCAATCAAATAACCTATTTGAACAACCAGATTTACGTTTCCTGAGTCCTGAGGAACAACGCGATCGCTTTCAAGATTACGTTGGTTTTTTAGAATCAGCTTTGATGACCATGGTTTTAGGTTCATCGAACCAAGACCAACTGCTATCACAAACAGTACGTTCGGTTCTCAACTTAGCTCTAACAGCTTTCTTTCAAGATACGGGAATCAATCAAAGATACCGAGATGCGATCAAGGGTGGTTTCGGAAGTCATGCTTGGGATAAAACACCCACATTACACGACTTTTTAATATTTTGTTCTCCCGAACATTTACATATGGAAACCTTAGGTGGAAGAGTAGAAGATGCTCTGAGTCAAATTCACCTCAGATTAAGATTTTGGTTATCAAGTCGTGTGGGTAAAGCTATTTCCTATCCTTCAAGCTTTCCTACTGATGCTCAGCTTTTGGTATTTGCTCTGAGAAACTTATCGGATAGTGAAGATGCAGCAGTTCTATCGTTAAGTGCTTATTCTGCCGCATTACGCCGCGCCCTTAGCAGTCCGGCTTCAATATTTTTTATTGATGAAGCACCAATTTTATTTGAATTCGACCAAATTTCTGACTTAGTGGGAAGAATTTGCGCCAACGGAGCCAAAGCAGGTGTGAGGGTAATTTTATCAGCCCAAGACCCGGATACGATCGCAAAATCAAAAGCAGCATCGAAAATTTTGCAAAACTTAACTACTAGGTTAATTGGAAGGATTCAACCAGTCGCAGTGGATAGTTTTGTCGATATTTTAAAATATCCCCGTCAAATTATTGGACGTAATGCATCAGAAAGCTTTTTTCCCCGTAAAGAAGGTATTTACAGTCAATGGTTACTTGATGACAACGGAATTTACACTTTTTGTCGGTATTATCCAGGTTACGAGCAACTTGCAGTGGTAGCAAATAACCCTGACGAACAAAGCGCTCGTCAAAAAAGTATGCAAAAGTATGAAGATAAATATGAAGCGATTTCCACCTTTGCACGTCAACTAGTTGCATCTTTGCGGGGAGGTTAGGGATTAGGGATTAGGGACTGGGGATTGGGGATTAGGGATTGGCGACTGGGGATTAGGGATTGGCGACTAGGAATGAAAAATTGAGTAACCAATTACCAATTACCAATTACCAATTACCCATTAAAAATTAACAAACTATAAATACTAATAAATTATGCGAAAAACTACTTTTTTAACTATCTGTTTTACATTTTTAGTCAGCTTACCAGCGATGGCGCGATTGGGATATATATGGACAGATTTTCAAAACTACGCTGTCGATTTTCAAGATTACTTAACAAATAATATTGACGAAACTGTAAATCCTGCAGGAGAAGGAAGTTTTACCGCAATTAATAATTCTACAGGTGCACTCAATTTACCCAACCCAATTGATGTAAGACAACAGGTCATTCAAGACATAACAGACAATTCACTTTCTGATATTTTTGAAAATAATCCAGCAGTTCAAGGTAAATTAATTGGAAATGAAATCGAACGTCAACTAACCCGTGCTGCAACAGAATCATACTTTGGTGCAAAAGGACAAGAAAGATTACAAATAAAGCTCGAAACTGTTCAAAATCTCATTGAAAATATTAATCGCGAAGCTGATGAAGCCCGTGAAAGTAATCAGAATATCCTCAATCAATTAGCAGGTTTAGGTCAAGCAGCAACCGGTCAAAATTTTCTAGGACGATTAATTTCAAATCAAACTAATCTACAGCTACAAATTAATAGACAGCAATCAAGAATGATTGCAGAATCTTTAGGTCAAAATATTAAACAAAATCAATATCTACAGTATTCTAATTTAAACTTGGCAAATATTTCCCAACAAGTAGAAGAAGCAAATAATGCGCGTCGCTTGGACTCAGCTGCATCTGTTGCAAGACTTTTAAGAGCTAGTTCCCAATCAGATTTATTTGGTAGAGAATGAGTAGGGAGTAAGAAGTAAAAAGTAAAAAGTAAGGAGTAAGAAGTAAGGAGTAAGAAGTAAGAAGTAAGGAGTAATGGTTAATTGGTCAATTATTTTTTTGACTTTTGACTTGTCCTCAACCCTAATTCCCCAAAATGTATATCAAGATATTGGCTCAAACTGGTGTTGATGAAATTATTGGTGATGGTGCAACAACTGCACGTAGTATCGCTGAGGCTTGGGACGAACAATGGTTAAATTTATTGCAAAATAATAGCAGTGAAAATTTATATGGTTCTTTAACAAATCTTGGTGTATTTTTTGCGGTGGGTACCCTGCTATTTTTTATGATGCAGTGGCTTAAAGATTTAATTTACAGCGAATATTCCCGCCCTATATCGAGTTTAATTTGGCCGTTTATTGTAGTTCTATTATTAACTAATACTGGTAACGGTTCAGTTCTTTCTAGCTTAACCTTAGGTGTTAGAAATTACATCAATACTATTAATCAACAGGTGGTAAGAATTGGAGATTCAGATCAATATTATCAACAAGCATTAAGTATGAGCGTCGCCGAAGAGGTTGTAGCTTCTTTTTTGCGTCCTTGTCAATCTTTATCTGGCGAACAGAGAGTTCAGTGTTTTGCTAAAGCTACTGAAAAAACTGATACTCTTTGGCAAGAATACCGGGATTTATATGGCGATCGCCCTTGGATTGTGAGGTTGGAAGAACAGGTTAATCAAATTATCTTAAATCCCAATAATGTTTCAGAATTTGCCTTTAACTCTCTCCTTGGTTCCACTATTCAACCAAGTATAAAAAGCTTTTTGATTTCTTTACAGTCTGCCTTTCAAAACTTGATAGAAGTTACAATGTTACTTGTAGCAGCATTGGGTCCTTTAGCTGTGGGTGGTTCATTATTACCTGTCGCTGGAAAACCAATCTTTGCATGGATCACAGGATTTATCGCTATGGGGATTGCCAAAATTTCTTTCAATATTATTGCTATTTTAACTTCAAGTGCGATTGTAAATGGAACATCTTCAAATCCCAATACCAATATAGACTTGATGTGGTTTATGATTTTCCTGGGAGTTTTAGCACCGATTTTATCTTTGTTAATTGCAGCGTCAGGGGGATTTGCTGTTTTTAACGCAATTAGTAATACAAGTTCTTGGGTTAGTGAGAAAGTTTAGAGCTTAGGGATTGGGGATTAGCGATTAGGTAATTAGTTACTCATTTGCAATTCAATATAGTAATACCCAAGGTAGGTTACCACCAAGTGATAACAAAAAGTCAAAATTCAACATTCAAAATTCAACATTCAACATTCAACATTTAAAAGTAAGGAACTAAGCAATCTCCAGTCCCCAATCTCCAATCCCCAATCCCTAGTACCAAGTCCCCAACTCCAAATCAAAATGGTGCAACTACTAAAACAAAAAAAACAAGTAGTAAATGTTCTGGCTGTATTTGCGATCGCAACGTTCAGCTTACATTTATTGACTTTACTTATTTTAATTTCGCAAGGATTGACTGTTCGACAGTTAAGTCTACAAAAACCGCCTACTTTCGTACAATTAGTCAATGGAAAGCCGATAAAAACTATCGACCCTCTGGTTAGGGAACCAGAAGCAATCCGCCAATTTGTTAGCAAAACAATGGTATCAATGTTTAATTGGTCGGGAAATTTACCTCCCCAAACCATTGAACAAGTTTCAAGACCTCAATCTGACTCGGGAATTTTAATTAAGACACCATCTGGAGGTGTTAAAAGAGTTGCGACTAGTAGTTGGTTAGCTAGTTTTGCATTCGCAGAGGATTTTCGTAAAGGTTTTTTAAGCCAAATTGCTGAGATGACTCCACCTGAAGTCTTTTCCGACCGACCAGAACGAAAAATGTCAGCCAAGTTAGATATTACTCAAATCTATCCTCCAGAAAAAATTGCACCGGATAAATGGCGAGTAGGAATTGTTGCAAATTTAATCCAAACCAAAGGTAGCGATCGCAAACAAGTTATAGTTCCTTTTAATAAAGATGTAATAGTGCAATCAATAGATAGTTTTAAACATCCTTTGACACAACAAATTACGGATTTACAACAAGCTATTTATAGCGTGCGTTCGGATAGTTTAGAAATCTATGAAATTCGCGATTTATGTCTTACTGATGAATATGATAAAACCGCTAAACAAAGATGGTTGCGCTGTAAATTGAAATTTTAGTTTCAAATTTACCATCAATATTTAAATTTTGATTCTGGGTTTGAGTTTAAGTTTTACTTGAAGTTTTATTTAACTGAAGTTTTATTTATTTAAATCTGAGTCACTGAAAATCAAAGCATTTTGTTTAATATGATTATTCTTATTAAGATTATTACTAAGTTTTTGTTCTAGATAATTTTTACTTACCTCTGTTCCCTTTTCCCTGTTTCCTGTTCTATTCTCAGTAAAATTTAATCTCCTAGCCATATACTTACTACTTACTACTTACTACTATAAATTCTTAAAAATTGGGTCGATAGGAGTATATCAGATGCGTTCTTTAAATCCTAAAAAAAATAACAATAATCTTATCCCTTTATTTGTAATTGGAACTTTTAGCTTACATTTGTTAACGGTGCTAATATTAATGTTCCATAACACAATGTTGCAGCAGGTAAAACGTAAAACCTTGCCGGAAACTTTAGTTCAATTAGTTGATGGTCGAACAATTGCGGTAGCTGCTACCGGTAACTTAGAACGCAATCAACAAACTATTCGTCGCTTTGTGGGTGAAGCTATGACTTTAATGTTGACTTCTTCCAATAATTTACCTCCAAGCTTAATTAAAGAAATAACTTCTCCACTACTAAGTAAAGATTTGAGGCAAAAATTAAATTCTAAGAATAATAATATAGGCTTTGACTATGGGTTAGATAGGAATTTGCGAAATACAGAAAATGTTTTAGCGATCGCAAGAATATCCCAACCAGAAGAAGTTAGTCAGGGGAACTGGAAAGTCGATATTTATGCAAATCATTTAACTTTTAAAGGTGCAGAAAAAACAGGTACTTCTATTCCTTTTAATAAACAAATTTTTGTACGAGCAATAGAAACAACTAAAGTCGCTGCAGATCAATCAGGGATACCAGCTAAGTTAGCAATTAGTGGCTTACGGGAAGCAAGACTAGAAATTTATAACATCTGCGAACTAAAAGATAAAAAATGTTCTACGAGTAAAAAAATATAAAGCAAGCAAATAAGAAATTAAATAAATCAATAAGAACTCATTATGAAGCAAAAAAATCAAATCTCTACCTCTATATCTTCCCGAAATTCAGCTGTGAACGATATTGATAATTCTCCTTCAAATACAGATATTTCTGAATGGGAATCGCGTATCGCAAAATTAGTTGGGTTAGAAGAAGAAGTAACACCACCCAGTTCCCAAATCAAGGAAATATCCCCAACAGAAGGGATATCAGAAAACCAATTAATAGAAGTCAGCAAAGAAACTCCAGATCCAACCTCAGTTCGTACCAAACAACCCCTGTCTGCAAATCCTTTTGCTAAAGCTGGTTTAGTTGGTGCTAGTACTTTAGTTGCTGTCCTATTTGCTGGAGGGTTTTTATCACAAATTATGGGTGGGGGTGGAAAACACCAAGTTAAAAAAAATGTTACTGTTCAACCACCTCCAGTTAAAACCCCAAATCGTCTTGAACAACTGGAAACAGAAGTAGATACACTCAAAACCAAACTTGCACTTGCAAAACAAGCAGAAGCAGTCAAAAATGCACAGCAACAACTTAGAAGAAGCAAACCAAAATCTGAAGTTGTAAATAAACCTTCACCACCAACTCCCCCCAAACCCACACAAAATATTTCTCCACCCGAAGTTATTACCCGAATCATACGAGAACCCCGACCAGTTGAAATTAATCAAACTCAACCTGCACTTCCAGAACCTCCACCCCCAGAACCAGAAGCAACACCAGATCCAATGCAGAAATGGCAAAAATTGGCGAAGTTGGGTAGTTATGGGATGGTAAATCAAGATATTAGCAAGCAAAGTACTGTCAAAACAGCATCTGCACCAAAAAGAAAAGTTGAACCCCTCGTAAGTCGTCCTAAATCAAATGTAACGCCAAAACCAAGCACATCAATTGCAAGTCAAAGAAGATCGGGAAGTGGTAAACGTACAGTGGTTGGTAGTAGTGCTGAAGGTGTAATTGCAACTGCTATTTTTGGCGAAACAACAAAATCCCGCAGAAGAAGTAGAAACAGCAGAAACAATGATAATTCCAGTACAGACAGCAATGTATTTGTTGTACGTTTAGAAGAACCACTAAAAGCAAGAGATGGTGAGGTTGTAGTACCCGCAGGTAGCGAAATTCTCACTCAAGTGAGTTCTATATCAGACAGAGGTTTAATGCGACTTAATGTCACCAAATTGTTAGTTAAGGATAAAGATGAATTAATTGAAAAAAGCTTACCACCAAATGCTCTAACAATTCGCGCTCCTGAAGGTAAACCTTTAATGGCTAAGAGTTATCCCAACAAGGGTTCATCAATTGCTGGAAGGGATGCGCTAACATTTGGTTTGGGTGGATTGGGAAGAGCAGCTCAATTATTTAACCGTACTGAAACTAGAATTGTTCGTGACGAAGGTGCTGTTTTTTCAGAAACTAACAATAACGATCCCAACATCACCGCTGGGATTTTAGAAGGTGGGATGAGAAGTTTAGTTCCCCAAGTTACTCGTCGCAACCAACAAGCAATTTCGCGCATGAGTCGAAAAAGTGATATCTGGTTTCTCAAAGCAGGTAAAGAAGTTGAGGTTTATGTCAACCAAGAAGTTTCGTTGTAGTTTGTAGTGCTATGGCAATTTGGGTTTATTGTTTAAGAGGATGTTTTAAAAGTATTGTTTATTACTAATTTTCACTGTTGAGATCCCCCAACCCCCTTAAAAAGGGGGCAAAAGTCCCCCAATACAGCGGGGGATTTAGGGGGATCCAAGATATATTAGGTAAATAATATGACTTTTGAAACATCCTCTAAGGAAGTTCAATTCTGAATAAAGGAGTCATATCATGTCCAGTAAAATATTTACGGTAAGGTTGGTAGTTGAGCTTTAGCCTCATAGCTTTATTTTTGTGCTATTGAAGCTAGCATTTCCGTCAGGACATAGCGCAACTACAAACAAATATTTTTTTATTGCTAATCAAGCCGACATGATATTACACACAAAGAAGTATGCTGCCAATTAGGGCACACTTTGGTGTGCCCCTACGGAATGATTTAATAATTAATGAAAATTCTAGCTTAAAAAATAATTATTAAGAAAACACAGCAGAATACGAACTGCAGTCACGCCGTAATAACAAAAGTCAAGAGCTAGGAATAGGGAGTTAAACATTTTGATATATGGTTTTCATTATTTATCCCCTACCTCACTGACTTAAATGCTTGGGAAATAACAACTAGAAAAATACAGGGTAGAATCTAGATCACACCGATGAAAAAACACATTAATTTTTGCCGGAATATAGTCAAAAGTTCTTATTTTCTCCCATTAACATCTCTCTTTTTTTTAATAGTAGGATTGTGCACTACCAATCGCGTATTTGCTAATAATGCTGTCCTTCGCTCCATTTTCTCATGTCAAGCACAGGGTTTGGGAGGAGCAATACCCACTGTAAAAGTTTGGTACCAAAATGGTACAAACTTAAGCTTTATTCCTACGAATGAAGTTATCCAAAGAGTTTGGATAGATGACATCTCACAGGTCACATTAGACTTTGATGGTCCCATGTGTGTAAATATTGCTGGACAAGAAACAGGAAATTGTGAAAACTCAGCAGCTACTGTAATTCACATGCGACGGATCCCAAAACTTGATATTCCCGGTCTTCCCCCTAGAATTGATGATTCCAAAACTCTATTAACTGTGATTACGGAAGGAGGAGGTAAAAGAAAACTATATACTTTCCGAGTAATTTATGGAGACGGAATGCCAGAATACAATACTATGGCTGTTTTTCCCGATCCTCCATCTTCCAGCGAAAATCCTTGCGTGCGAATCGATCTGTAAGCTATTCGCAATAAATCTTTAATGAAGCTAGGATTGATATTAGTAACTATTAGTGTAATAACAACAACTAAATAGTCCTATTAAATTCTTTTTATTGTCAACTCTTAAGTTCTTTTAAAAAAGTTTATAACCTGTGATTTATTCATCCCAGGACGAATTTGTGGTTGATAAAGTATTTGTATAACTTTTTTATCAATTTGAGAATATCTATTTGTATCAGTCCAAGGTTGATAAAAAATACTATTTTTATATTTATAAGAATCTCTCAGAAGTCCTAGAGATTGGGTCAATTCTTCTCTAATTAAGTGGGAACGTTCTTTTTGGTTGACTCCAGCACTCGCAATCAAAATGTTTGCGCTATTTATAGTATGATTTTGATTCCAGTTAGTCCAAGCATAGCCATAGTTTCCTGGTTGATAATTAGGTTCATATCGCTGAAACTGAGATACGGGAACAAAATGGATCTTCACATTCGGTTTATCGTCAACTATGCTCAATTTGATTCCGGATACTAAATTATTCAGCTCATAAATTACACTTCTCAAAGTATTAAGGTCTTCAGAGGTTGGAGAACCGGTGATTTTGATTCTTAAATCCCTATCCCATTTTCTAATCAGGTTAGAACCTGCAGAAAATTCAGCTCCAAGTGCAATTTCAAGAAAATAATTGATTTCTTCGGCTGTATATCTTTTTGGTGTAACGTAAGCTTGTTGATAATCTTGCTCGTTTCTATAAATACTTACTGTTGGTTGTGTATATCTCGAAGTATTTTCTCCTCTACCAAAGCTACTATTTGCTGCTTGTACATTTATTTCGTGTCTATTTATTCCATAGTAATTTTCAGGTGGGATAGGAATCATATTCCTTCTGTTTTGAATACTTTTATTCCGCTTTCCCTTTGCAACTAAATCACCTCTGACCCAACCTGTGATACCAGTTTCCTGCAACTTGACATAGTACCAAATAAAACCATCCGTTCCCTCTGTATTATTGCGGATGGTTATCTGATCGCCAGATCTACCATAGTCAACAGCATCGGATTGAGTGCTAGGTGCTAAACGAAGATTTATCTGACTTGTAGGATTTTTACTAGTGAGAACTGCTGTTTGTGCATCAGAGGAAGAGATTGCAATCCCTAATATTATTCCTCCGATTGTGGTCGATGCGATGCTCAAAGCAAGAGTATTACGAATCCCAGAGACAAAAATCTGCTTTATTTTCATAAATCCTATGTAAATTCAATTATGGGAAATATGGGAAACCTGGCTCTGATGACACCCAAACCTTGTTACTTAAAACTTGAAATAATCAAAGATCCAAAACTTTAGCCCTTAGAACTTTAGCCCTTGACAAATACATTTTTCTGTATTTTCTGGAAACCTTGTTGTATGAAGAACATCAAATATATATTCTGTGAGCGATCGCTTTTGACTTTGACTTTCTGAAATAATGTTTGTGTATCATTAGTAGTTCCCATTTATACTCCAGATTTTTTATGAATGTACAGGTAAAATGAGAATATTTCTTTATACTCACAGCCAATATGAATTTGTTTTGTAATTAACAAAAATTGTCTGCATACAAGGTAATTGCAGTCATTAAGATGTAAAATTAGCGAAAATTTACGCACATAAAATCACAACTTCCGAATATTAGAAATTCCAACATTAAAAATTGCTGATAAGTACGTAAGTTCTAGTCGAGTTATTTTGTTTTGAACCATTCTAAAGTTATTGAGGAATTATAAGGGTGACATATATTACTCTTCCTTGCTAAAATCCTCAAACAGGAATCCAAACCAGAATTTTTGTCCCTTGTTCGGGATAACTTTTAATTGTCAATTCTCCACCCAAAATGCTTACTCTTTCTTGCATTCCTCGCAATCCAAAACCTGTATGATGTGCATCAACATTAAAACCTCGACCATCATCTCTTAGTTCCAAGAGTATTCCATCAGAATCTGTATTTGCATTCAGAGTAACTAACTTAGCTTCAGCGTGTTTTTGGATGTTTGTGAATCCTTCTTGAACAATGCAATAAAGTTGATGACTAATTTGAACGGGTAAGTATGGTAGTTTTACATTTACTCGCACTACAAAGGATTGATTTCGTTCTATTTTTTGCGCTAATGTCTTGAGTGCTTCGCTCAAATTAAAATTTGACTGGCGCATAGTTTGCACGGAACGTCGCACTTCATCTAAACATTGACTACTTAATTCTTTTGCTATATCTAGAGATTTGGCTGCTTTGATTGGATCTTGCTCGTATAATCTTTGAGCAAGTTCTAGCTGTACGTCTAAAGTTGTTAAAGAATGACCTAATGAATCGTGAATTTCTCTTGCAATACGGTTACGTTCTAAATTTGCAGCCAGACTCTCAACTCTTTTTGCTAATTCTTCTGCCTGTTGGCGACTTTTTTGTTCTGCTAATATCACAAAACTAAATAATATAACAAAAGTACTCGCAGCTAGATAAACACCAGTATTGTTAATTATACTCCTGATGATAATAAAATTAGTGTCAGAGAGTTCATTGAGAATTTTGTCAATATTTTTGAACTGAAATTTTAATATATCAGGTAAGCTCAAACCTAGGGCGATATTCCAAAATATGCCTGATACAAATGCAATAACAATAACTTTTTTTCTATTTACAAGAAAACAACTTTTGACTAATACAAGATAAAGTAAGATTTCAAAGTCTGCTCCAAATACTCTGGCTAAAATAATAAATGTTATTTCTAAAAATATATAAATATATCTTTGCCAGTTGGGGTGATTAATGGGAAATATAAAACTTAAAAATAAGCAGAAAGTTAGATAAATAATATTTGCATAAGTGGGTATTATTTGGGAATAGTAGTTGCTATCACGGCGATTTAGTAAGAATAATAAAAAGTATACAACTATCAAAGTCCATTCTATATAGCGTACAGTTCGACGAATAGAGTCAGGTGTTTTTACTAAATCAATCATGCTAAACCTAGAACACAGGATTCTTAAATTATTAATTGCTATCGTGCATAAATTTATAGGGCTTATAGTATGACTAAGGTCATAACTATTCATTACTTTAGACAATATACTAACCAATAAATTTATGCTTTAATACTTTTAGTTATTTTTAAATAACTTTTTAAGCAAAATTATATTATTACCTATTTACATCTTGAGTACTTTTAATCAAGTAATTAGAGTAATAAACTATTTCATATTTTTGCTCCTTGTTGACCCTACTTTTAAGGAGGATTTATTTAAATATTTATAATGTAAATACATATTTTACTTACTATTTAAATTCGACTATACATAAATTTGAATTTAGATTAAAGCATGGTCCGTTGATATTGTCAGTAATAACTACCAAGTAAATTAGGTTTTGGAATAAAAATGGCATTAAAATCCTACTTTATTAAGTTGGTATTCGTGATTTTTTTCAGCTTTTTTGCTCCGCTATATGGATGTGGTTTCCAAGAAAATAATCCGCTTGAGAATCAAACTAGTTCAAAAAATCAGACTGGCTTAAACAATAATAAATTTATCAGTATTGAGACAAAAAAAACTACTGCAGAACGACTGGAATACCAAATCAGTTCGTATATGGAACGACTTAAAGAAAATGGTTTTTCAGGTGCAGTACTCGTAAGTCAAAATGACAAAATCATTTTGGAAAATGGTTATGGTTTAGCTGACCGGAAAAACAGGATACCTATTACATCTAAAACAGTTTTCGATTCAGGTTCTCTTTCAAAACAATTTACAGCAGCAGCTATTCTACATCTAGAAGAACAGGGAAAATTAAAAGTTGAAGATACATTAACTAAATTTTTTGATGATGTTCCTTCAGATAAAGCCAATATTACTCTGCATCAACTCTTAACCCATTCATCTGGTCTTCCAGAATATGCATTTAACAGTGATTTTGCTAAACTTAGCCGTCAAAAAGCACAAAAACTAGTATTCAAAGCTAGATTAAAAACTTCACCAGGAACAAAATATTTATATTCTGATACTGGTTATGGGTTACTTGCAATAATTGTTGAAGTTGTTTCTGGTAAGTCTTTTCAAGATTATCTAAAAGATAATTTATTTAAGCCCGCTAATATGCTTAATACGGGTTTTTATAACGATCCTCAATGGTCCCAAGTGACAGTAGCAAATGGTTATGCAAATGGAAAAGATTTTGGTTCTGCTGCAAAACGACCTGGTCCTTACTGGGGATTACTTGGTTTCGGTGGTGTATTAACGACAGTAGAGGATCTCTATTTATGGAATATTGCTCTGGAAAAGAATTTGATTCTTTCTCGAACATCCACTAAGAAGTTGTTTGCACCTCATATCAAAGAAAATGAAGATGGAAAAAGCTACTACGGTTATGGATGGGCGATCGAAGAAATGCCAGGATATGGCAAAATGATTTCCCATGATGGTGCGACTGATTCGCAAAATGCCATATTTATAAAGTATGGCGATTCTAATAATACCCTGGTGGTTGTACTCTCTAACCGTATCGATCAAGGTTGGTTTGGTAAGGAAACTTTTTATGGGACTCAAACCGGTGAGACTTTAGGGATTAATATCTTAAAGGAAGAATTCCGAACACTTCCAGATTATGCAAATTAATAATTTTACAAATCCTGAAATATTGATTATTGCTTAAAGTTTTTACTGCAATTATTTTAGTATTTTATTTGTTGAAAAAAAGTAAGAGTATTATTGTCAAGTTCTATGAATTGTAAGCAGGTGTAAAGAAGTTCAGTACATTTTGATAAGGAAGCTATATCGGTATTTAAGAACTATTTCATTTACCGAACAAAACGAAAATACATATTTATAATTTAAGTATAGAGAACTATTTATATCAAATCCGTTTGAGCGATAATCATAAAGTTATTTCCAATTTCAGTATCTTGACTTCTCCACGGTTGTAATCAGTGGTAATTATTCAACCGGACTTGATATTAGTCCTGACAGTTAGTGTGGAGGTAAGGTCGTGTCAAGGACTCATGTCAGAAAAAATCTCACGAAGATATTTATTTATACTTTAACTAGTATTTTACTGATTTCTCCTGCTTTCAATAGCTCATATTTAGCTCTTGCTGAGGACGTAAATGAAACTATTGAGCAAATAGAACGTTTCCTAAAGCATAAACCCAATAGCCTAGAAGGAAATCTTAGATTAGCAGCAGCATATGCAAATAAATATAGTGATACTAAAGAAATACGTTATTTAGATTTGGCAATTGAGAAGGGTAGAAAGGCAGTTCAGATCGAATCAGAATTTCTTCCTGCTAATATGCTTCTGTATATGTTGCTAAGCCAGAAAGCAATACAACAGCGAGATGTAACATTATTTAGCGAACTTAATGAACAATATCAGGCAATTTCGCAGAGTTCTCTGAAACCAAAACAACTAAAAAATATTCCTCATCCTTCTTTTTTAGCAGCTCTTGTCTACTATAGAATCAGTGCAGATAAAACTGGAACTCCTGAAGAAGTAAAATACGAAAATCAAGCTATAAATGAACTCAGAAAAGCTATTCGTATCCACCCAGATGTCTCAATCTATCATCTACTTCTGGGAAGAATTTACTATTACCAGAATAAGAATGATTTAGCTCTGCTGGAAGTCAAAGAAGCTATTAGGCTAGAACCACGGGATCCCGATAACTATTTATTACTGGGGGATATTCATCAAGATAATATTCACCGGGCAGAAAATTGTTGGGATGATCGGGCGATTACCCAGGGGATTCAAGCATATAAAGAGGCTACGATACTAGCACCAAATCATCCCTATGCACATTTAGGGTTGAGTAATTTGTATATCCATCGGGGAGCATATAACCTAGCAATTCAAGAAAGCAAAGAAGCAGTAAATTTATATGATACCCACTACACCCGTGCAAGATTAGGATCCACATTGTTACATGTTGGAGATTACGAGCAGGGAATTAAAGAATTGAATGAGGCTCTACACAAAGAACCTTCATCTCCGCTAGCACGTAGTTCACTAGCTCTTGCTTACTTCTTGCAAAATAAATTTGAACGAGCAATCCCAGAATATCAAAAGTATATTGAACAGGAAGATTCACCCAATCCATATGCAATTTTAGATTATCATCTTGCTCTTAAGCATATTGGTAAGGATGAAGAGGCAGAAAAAGTTCTCAAAAAGTATGCAAAAATCTTTGCAGAAAAACCATGGCGATTACATTTGTTGAATTTCCATTTAGGTAAACTTTCTAAATCAGAATTGATTAGCAAAACCAAACACAAATGTCATAAATCTGAGGCATTTTTCTATATAGCACATCAATATTTACTTGTAGGTGATAAGGGTAAAGCTCGTGAATATTTCCAGAAAACTTTGGACATGAAAGTTTTTGGTTATAGCGAGTATATAGCTGCTCGTTATCAAATTAAACTTTTAAATTTTCATTGAACAACAGCCAAATTACTCTCAATTTATAGAGAGAATAAATAACAGAGGGGAAGAAGGAATGATTTGTTTCTTTCACCCCTCCCCCAGAATGTTAGATTGAATATTTTGTTTGTCAAACTTTGGTTTGGCAAAATTTACTTTATCGAAATATAGAACTTACTTGCGACTCATGAAGGAAAAACTATTCAAAATAATAATTATGGTAGGTAAAGTTAATGAAAATAACAACACAAAACAAAATCTTATTTTGTAATCATAAAATAATTCAAAAACGTCTGTTGCGAGGAATAACAGCAGTATTATTATCAGCAATAGTGGTGACAGGAACACAAACACCTATAGCCCTAGTCAAAGCAGAATCATTAACAAAGCTTAAAGAATCTTTTTCAGATCCGGTAAATTCTTCCCAATTAAATCGTACCGCTCGGGATGAGGTTCAGAAATCATCAAACCTGCGATCGCGTGCATTAAAACAATCCCATCTTACTGCCCAAGTCCGTAAGACAGTGCTAGAAAATGGACTGACCATTCTGACAAAAGAAGTTCATTCCGCACCAGTAGTTACAATGCAAGTTTGGTATAAAGTTGGTTCCCGCGATGAAGCACCTGGAGAAAAGGGGGTAGCTCATCTCCTGGAACACATGCTGTTTAGAGGAACAAAAAAACGTCCAGTTAAATTTAGCAACTTGTTCGCAGCCCTCGGTAGTGAATTTAATGCCTTTACTACTCGTGAATTTACATCTTACTTTGCTAATGTGGAGTCGAATAAACTGGATGCTTTGTTGGTTTTAGAAGCCGATCGCATGGAGAATTCCATAATTGATGAAAATGAACTTGCTGAAGAGAAAAAAATTGTCATAGCCGAAATCCAAGGTACGGAGAATAATCCTTACTACCGCTTATACAACTCTCTGATGAAAGCAGGATTTCCCAATCAGTCTTATGGTATGAGCGCCACAAAGTCTGATATTGAAAAAATTACTGCTGAGCAAGTACGTAATTTTTACCGCCAAAACTACCGACCAGACAACGCTTTTCTAGTCATCGTTGGGGATTTTAAAACCGAACCGACTCTTAAAAAAATTCAAGAAGTCTTTGGTAAGATTCCTTCGGTTAAACAGATAAATGGGGAAAAATCAAGTAGGATAACAGGTACGATAGCTCCCAAAACTGCCAATACTGATTCTTCCAAAGTTATAATTCGCCGAGAACCTGGGGGATTTCCCTCGGTCGGGGTTGTTTATCCTTTACCAGAACCTAACCATCCCGACTTACCTGCATTATTAGTGGTGGATTACATCTTAACTTATGGTCAAAATTCCTATCTTAGAAGAGCTTTAATCAGTTTAGGTTTGGCTGATAATGTTATGGGGGATCAAACTATCTGGAGTGATGGAGGATCGTATATATTGTGGGTAACAACAAACTCAGATCGGCAGCTAGAATCAATTGAAAAAGTTATTCAATCGGCGATCGCATATTTACAAACTGAAGGGGTGACAACAGAACAAGTCAACATCGCAAAAAGGCAAATCCAAGGTAACTATATCCTCAAATACCGAGATATTCACAGCCAAGGAACTCTATTGGGCTACAATCAAGCGCTTACAGGTGACTATCGCTATCCGGACTTAATGTTAGCAGCAATAGATCGAGTAAGTACAGCTGATGTACAAAGAGTGGTGAATAAATATCTTAATCCAAACAATCGTACAGTAGGATTTTTGAAACCAACTCAAAAAACAAAACGAGCAAGTAACCCGAAAAATATTAACTTTGATCGCACAACTGAAGACTTTCTTCCTAAAAAACCTTTTTCTCTTGCAGAAGTAGCTCAATATTTACCATCTTTCCCACCTCCAAGTAACAATCATCAACAACCAATTCCAGAACAGCTTACCTTACCTAATGGCTTACAAGTTTTGCTGTTACCTGACTCCAGTAGTCCATCTGTTTCTCTAAGTGGTTTTATCCGCGCGGGACAAGAATTTGAACCCAGAGAAAAAGTTGGTTTAGCTACTTTGACAGCAATGAAGGTATCTATCACATCAATCTCACGCATACGACAGCTTGAGAGTAGAAAAGGAATAGTACTCAAATTACAACCAGATCGAGAAGGGGTAAAAATTCATGGTGTAAGTATCGCAGAGAATCTACCTTTCCTAATGGAAAACTTAGCAGATTTTTTGCAATATCCTACGTTTAAAACAGTACCTTTAGAATTTTACCGGGAATCTTATCTTACTATTCTCAACGCTATCAGTCGCGATCCTGCTTTAGTAGCCGAACAAACCTTTGCACAAGCAATCTACCCAGAAAATCATCCATTACATCATGTTCCCACTGAAGCAACTCTCAAGGCAATTACTGAAGAGGATATTGTCAATTTTCACCAAACTTACTATCGACCCGATAGAACAATATTAGCTCTAGTAGGAGATTTTAACCCTTCAGAAGTAAAAACACATTTGAAAACTGTACTAGGATACTGGCAAAGTAGTGACAATAAACTGAGGTCGGATTTACCTCCTGTCTCACCTCCCGATAAAGCCTTACATTTGCGTAAAGTTGTTCCCGGTCAAACTCAGTCTCTGATTATCATAGGCTATCCCATTACACTTTCGAACGATTCCCAATTCTACGCAACATTGATACTTAATAATATTATTGCTGGAAATCCATTGTGTAGCCGTTTGGGAAGTGAACTTCGCTATCGTCAAGGGTTAACTTACAAGGTTCAAAGTAATTTTCACTCCACAATGAATAGCAGAGTTTTGGCTATCAGAATGCAAACAATGCCAAAATATACTAAGAAAGTCATTAGTAGTACTCTGAAGGTGCTCGAAAATCTACAAGAACAAGGTGTTACTAAAGGGGAAGTTGAAACTGCGAAACAAAGTTTAATCAGTTCCTATAAACTGTCTTTAACAGATCCTGACATGCTAGCAAGCATCATTGTTAACAACCACATATCTGGAAATCCACCTGAATTTATTCGTCAAATACCCAATGACATCCAAAGAGTTACTTGGGAAGAAGTCAATCAAGTTGCAAAGAATCTATTTGATCCAGACAAAATGATTGTAGTGACAGTAGATGGTGATTAAATATCCGATGTTCTCAAGATATGTTTTTGGTATTGATTTTTTAGATTACTATTAATCAAAAATTCCTGTAAGTAACTTAACGGGGTTCAGACAATAACTAACAAAAACATGTCTAAATGCCGTTCATTAATGCTGTAATAATTGTTGAATCGCACTTACTATAATTTCTGGTTCATCCACCCAAACAAAATGACTACTTTTTGCTGCTTGCAATTGAATAGAGTTATTTGAGAGTTGTAAAAGCTCAGTGTGCATTTTTTCTCGTAGTCGATCGGCTGTTTTTAACGGCATATAAAAACTCCAGATAGTTCGCCGAATAAATGTGGCAGCTTTAATACTAATAATAGGAATATTACCTAAATTATTTGCTTTACTGGTCTGATGTGCACTTAGATTCAAATTCCACATTTCTCGATACATAGTGAGCCAGTGCTGGTAACTATAAAAAGAGCGTTTTACCTTTCGTAAAATTTGATAATTAAAGTTACGTAATTCTTTTTTCATTAATTCAAATAAACCAATATTTGATAGTAATCTTATGATGCCTAATATGGAACCTATAATAGACATCAAAAACCCAGAGATGAAAAATACTTTTAGCCCTATGAGCATGGGTGACATTTTTAGCATTTCTGTTTCATACAGCCCATCTGTCAGTACAATTCCTGCTATTTTTTCTGGAAAATAATGGGCATATAGACGAACATTATAACTACCAAAAGAATCTCCAACTAAAATGTAAGGAGGTTCAATCCCTCCTCGACTCAAAAGAGTATCTAATTCTCGGACAATTTCTTCACTACAACGTTTGTTGGGGCTGGGTTCGCTCCAACCATACCCTGCGCGATCGTAGATACAAACCCGCGTGATTTTAGCAATTTTTTCAATAAGAAAATAACCGTCAAGTCCACCAAGACTATGCTCAATTACAACGGTAACATTTCCTACACCTTGGGAATATAAATGTAGTTTATAACCACCAACATCAATTAATTGACCTGGAGGCTTATATTTTATGTTATCAAACATAGTCGCGATCGCATGATAGCTAGTAGTAACCAATAAAATCAAAAATCTAATTGGAATCTGCACAATATTTAACTCTTATAAGATAGTAATTCAATCACAAATATATACTGAAATTTGAAAGCTTATGTTGAAGAATTTACTCCTAAAAGCTTTGTCAAAAGTTGAGCTATATTCATTAAATTACTATTTCACAATATCAAATTTATTGTATT
>NZ_JASJDK010000151.1 GCF_030065675.1 Mastigocoleus sp. MO_188.B34
CCACACCAAAACTGTACTGGAGTCGTTAATATCAACTGCAACCAAGGATTATGCAACCATCCAGGAATGAAGGAAAATTCTAAACCAGTCATCATTGGAAGACCACCAACAATTAAGATGATGCTGATAATGCTCCCTACAACTAACTTACGAATTAGATTCCGTTCTTCAGCTTTACGAACTGCTTTTTCCTTATCATCTTCCCCCACCATCATCTCCTGTTCTTCGAGGGGATAAGCCTGATAACCAGCAGCATCTACAGCATCTTGAATTTGTTTGATGTCGGTTTTTTGGGGATTGTATTTAACAGTTGCTTGTTGCGCACCAAAGCTAACAGTACATTCCCTCACTCCAGGAACTGAATTAATAGCTTTTTCTATAGTGCTACTACAAGAAGCACAACTCATTCCCCTTATTTTTAGTGTCAAAATATCCATGGCGCTAGGCGCTAGGCGCAAGTCAAAAGTCAAAAGTCTTAGAGACGTGACATGTCACGTCTGTACAAAATTCAAAAGTCTTAGAGACGTGACATGTCACGTCTGTACAAAATTCAAAAGTCGTAGAGACGCGACATGTCGCGTCTGTATAAAAGTCCAGTAGGGTGTGTTAGGCGCGTAAAAGAATATCTTTTTTAGGTCACCTTCATCACCGCGCCGTAACGCACCGCCATTATGATTAATAGACTGTATTGGATTAAGCCGCAGGATAACCAGCGTTAGCCAAAACTTGTTTAATTTTGTCTTCCGGTTGTTGAGTTTGAACATTAACTATTTTTGTTTTGGGGTCAGCTTCTACAGTTGCACTCGAGTCAAATGACTTTATGGCATCCGTGACAGCACTAACACAAGCAGAACAAGCAATATCAGGAACTTTCAATGTTAAAGTCATAATCTTGGTTGGGTTAAACGTAATTAGATGAAATATAGCGCTACGCGCAAGTCAAAAGTAAAAAATCAAAAGTCAAAAGCTTACTGTACATATGTTTCAGGACTCATAGATGTCCTAACCTAACTACGTAGCGCTATATTAGCGCAAATAAATAAATGACTTTGTTGGAAATATGATAAACCCTCCAGTCAACTAGAGAGTCAAGAGAAAATCTTAAGATTTGGAAGTTTCCTATTGCAAATAAGTAATTTTTCGGATACTATTTTATTATGGTGGGAATATAGTGCGCCCATATATATAAGGTTTTTGAAAAATTAATCGCTTCCAGGATGCTTTACTAGTGGAATTCCCCCACATAAGTTTATTAGATATTGCATAAAACAAGCTCATTCAAGAAGCGGAGCTTCCAAATCTTGGTTCCCAGACTATCTGGTTCCAAGGCTCCGCCTGGGAACCCATAGTAAAAGGCTCTGCCTCTTGTCCAGACTGGAGGCGGAGCCTCCAATACCGTATTCCTTGCCAGAGACAAGGAACAAGTAATGTCACAGATGTTGAATGAAATGTCACCTTCCAAAAACCCACAGAGTCAACAGCCTAGGCGGAGCCTCCAGATCTTGGTTCCCAGACTGAACCTGGGAAGCAGAACAATAAATCAACTATTCAAAATCTTTTGAATTTGTTCGGCTGTAGCACCTTCTAAAAGTAACCTTTCACCATTCTTCCCAACAATCAACACCTTGGGAATTGTTTTACCGGACTTGCTTTGCTTGTACTCGAGATACCACTTGCGGATTTGTTCGGCTATTGCCATTGTTCCCCCGACAATTCCAACAATAGTTGCAATAGTGGTAACTACCCCTTCTTTTTCGGTTTCTCCGGATTTAGTATAGTTTCCCGAAATTCCTGAAATTGACAACAGGTTTTCTGTTGCTGAAACTGAATCTTCACCCTCAATTGCTACTTGAATCTCTGCCATCATTTACCCACGAATGATTCCTATATGATTTTAAATAAAAGCGCATAAACTGTATTGGAAATTATTCACCTCTAATTTCATCAATCATTTCCTTAACACTTTGAGCATCGGGTGACTTGATACGCTGTAAAATCTCCAAAGATTCTTGTAAATATTCAAGTGCGGTGCTGTTGTCTCCTTGCTCTTGTGCGATACGTCCCAACCACCACAAACTCATAGCTTTACCGTGGACTTCACCAATTTTTTCATTTATTTGCAAAGATTGTTGGAAGAGAGCGATCGCATCATCCACCTTACCTTGTTGTTGGTAAATGATTGCAAATTGGTGTAAGGAAGTTGCTTTCCCCTGTTGGTCACCTATTTTTTCTTTTATATCCAAAGATTGTTGGTGAAGTGCGATCGCATCATCCACCTTACCTTGTTGTTGGTAAATTTTTCCAAGACAGCTTAAGGAAGCAGCTTTCCCCTGTTGGTTACCTACTTTTCCATCTAACGCCAAAACTTGTTGGTGAAGAGCAATCGCATCATCGACCTTACCTTGTTGTTGGTAAATGATTGCAAGACAGTGTAAGGAAGCAGCTTTCCCCTGTTGGTCACCTATTTTTTCTTTTATGTCTAAAGATTGTTGGTGAAGTGCGATCGCATCATCCACCTTACCTTGTTGTTGGTAAATCATTCCTAAATAATGACAAATCGATGCTGTTTCGTATTCATCTTCCGACGGACAAAGTTTTTTTGCTTGTTGATAATTTTCTAATGCTTGTTCAACTTCACCCAAGTTTTGTTGACAATAAGCCATTTCCTTGAGAACGCGATAATCTTCTGTAACTTCTAAGGTTGACTTACAAAACTCTACTGTTTCTCTGTAACGACTTTTGTGCCACCAGTTATTTGCTAGATTAGACGCTACATTAGCAACGATTTCTTTTTCTTTCCCCAGCAAAGCTAAGCGATGAATTTCTAATTGTTGTTCTTCTGTGGAGGTTTCTCCACTTTCCCACCACAAACGATATAAAATTTTTGCTGCTTCCCCAGACAAAGTTTCTTTATTTTCAGGTTCTAATAATGTTTCAAGAATCCGGGAAACGCGATATAGTTGATTTGTATTATTATCTCTATTAATAGTTAAATTAACTTCCAATAAACCCAAACTCGCACCACGCTGGATGTGACTGTCTAAATTCGAGATATCCTGGTAAATTGCAGAAATTGCATCTTTGGGAACTGGTAATTCATACACCAAAGCTTTTCCCAACAGCTTTTTTAAATCCCCATCTTGTTGTTTTAACAATTCCTTTGCCAAAATATTCTCACGGAATTCTTTTTCTGTTTTCTCTATCTTTTCTAAGATAATATCTAAATCCGTAATTTCATCACTGAGGATTTTATCCAACCATTCCAACAGTCGGGGATTACCGTCAGCAGCTTTTTTAGCCCGTGATTGTATTTCTGGATCTATATCTACCGTGCCATTAAATGACTCTAAACGATTATATTTCTTAATTAAATCCGCATTACGCAGTGCTGCTAAAGGTTCACGGTAAATATTGCGGTCGAGTTGCGGTAATTTAAAGTCGTAACGGGAAGTAATAATTACTCGGTGGGGAAGTCGGGATTTCTGAATTGCTTTTAACAGATCTGTTAATACAGATACAACTTCGGGTTTTAAGACATAATCCCTACCTTGCAGTTCTAAATTCGCTTCAAAATCATCTAGGACAAAGGTAAAACGCTGTTCCTTGCGATTCAAACCTGCTTGTAAAAACTTGGTCAGTCGCTGCATTAAAGGTAATTTACCATTTAAAATCTCATGTCCCGTTTCCGAAGTACATTGTTCGGAAAGACTTTTTAATAACTTTGCTTCATCCAACCCCCGATAAATCACAATCCGGTCATAACCAGTCATCCTCTCCAATAGTCTTGCTGTCACACTACTTTTACCCACACCTCCCATACCGTGAATTAATACACCCAAATTTTTGGATCTACCAAGTTCTTTGAGACAGCGTTGCAAAGTCCGTCTTCTTCCCACAAATTGGTCAGGAGTTGCGACCCGTACTTGCTGAGTCACTGGGTCTAAAAATTGCTCATATACAGGTTCTTCAGGTATCCAAACCTCGTCCCCCAAAGGATTTACCAATGCACCGGGACATTCACCCTGCACGTACAAGCGTAGCAAATTCCAGTCTTTGATGTTTGATTCTAGTAAAAACTCGTAGGTACAAGCTAAAGCTTGAGGTAAACTATATCCATCTGCCAACTTACCGTATAATTTAGCTGCTGCAAGCGTCGCACCAATATCCGTCACGGGACGACCCCAACCTAAAACCGCAGTCGCACCTTTTTTAATCAAACTTTCAGCCATTGAAGGTAAAGCTCCCTTCTTGATTGATTCCCCGGTACGACATCCCGACAAAAACACCAGTTTAGGAAAGCGAAACTGTAATACTTTAGCTAATTCCTCAGCCGTAGTATTACGACGTTCCCCCGTTTCAGTTTCTGTAATAAAGTAAGGTATAGCATCTTCATCACTTATCGAAGCGTGTCCGCTGAGGTGAAAAATATCAAAAGTATCGGTGTAGCGACTCCAAACTTTTTGTAATCCGGAAGTAGAACCACTTTCTTCAACTCTCAACTCTAAAGGAGAATCTGTGGATTCGGTTTCCTTCAAAATAGTTGCTTCTTCTTGCTCAAAATCCAGTACTGGTTTTACATTTAAGGGAGAAGTTGCCATAAACAGTACCCGTAAAGGTCTTGTTTCCAATTCTTTGCTTTCAACATTCCCGTCAATCCAGCGTACCGGAACCACTACCGGATTTACCTGATGAATCAAAAAATCATCACCATTGTGCAGTACTTCCCAAGGAAGATGTGTTAATCGTTGCTCTGCTTTGAACGCTAAAATTAACTCTTCCCCCTGACATTCCCTAATTGCTCGACTCAACCAGCGCTCATCTCCATCGAGCCAATGAAATAAACGTTTACCCGTAATATCATGTTGTTCGGGTAAAGGAGTGTAATAATCCCGTTCGGCTATTTCGACTAAATCGGTAATTTCTGCTAAATTAAGATACCGCTCTTCATACTGAATTGAATCTTTGAAAAAATAGCGTAACTCTACGTGATTGTTCTGAATTGGCTTGAGGTCAAAGCGAAGGACTTGCATAAATCCGGGAAATTAGGGATATCAAGTATTATCTCCAATGTTAGCGAATGTAATTTCGGATGTGTTTGAGATTATTCGGCTAGCAACTATTAGTTTATTTCGTTTATCCTGAATATTGCTTTTTCATCAAAACCCCTGTAGAGACACGCCAGAGTCTGCGGCGTCGGCGTTAAGCCTCCGTTGCGTCTATGGAATATTAATTTTCCAATATCCAATATCTAATATCCAATATCTAATATCCAATATCTAATTCCCAATACCCAATGTTGAATTTACAGAAATGCGATCGCGTTCCGCTTCAAGGGCGCTGCTGCAAACAGATTACTGTGTTATTAATTTCCTGCAAGAACATCGCCGGTATTATTTTGACTTATTATTGTGCTAAATTAGAAGTAAGCTATATTTAAAGTGAAAGTAATACGTAAATTATAAACTTTACGTATTATGGTGATTCGACAGTAAAAGCATATACAGGCGTAAATGCTTCTGATGCCTAAATTGTAGAATCGTTCGCTTTAAAAATAAGAGCTAAAATAAAAGCCCCGCTGCAGCATGAGCAACGAGGCATGTTTTCTATGAACTAAATTTAGTGTATCACATTAAAATTATTTTGTGATGCACAAATTTTGCATATATATAAAAAGTAATAAAACATTATTAAGAACCACCTAGTTTTATCCGTCAATAGTGAATGAACTTGTAGATGGTGGCGAAATAAAGCACCCATTCATAACAGATCAAAACTAGAAAAAGAAAAAACAGTACTTCTGACAGACGTAGCATGCTACGTCTCTACAACTCTTGACTCCTGACTTCTGACTTCTGACTCCTGACTTCTAACTCCTGACTCCTGACTCCTGACTTGATTCAACTATGAGCATATCCAGCATCAACTACTATAGTTTGACGGGTTATAGCCCTGGAAGTATCGGAAGCAAGAAATAAATAAGTCCCTACAAGTTCTTGAGGTGTTAATTCCAGGGGAAGACACTGTAACTCATGTACCGTTTTATGTTTAGCTTCTGGTGTTACCCATTGCTGTAACTGTCTTTCGGTCATTATCCAACCCGGCGCGATCGCATTAACTCTGATATGATGTTTCCCTACAGCCTCAGCTAAACCGCGTACCATTCCCACTATGGCGGCTTTAGTAGCGTTATATGCAATCATATTGGCTTTCGCAATCCATACTACATGGGAGCTAGTCATAATAATGCTACCTCCACCCGCACTAATAAGATCCGGTAAAAGTTCGCGACAGGTGATAAAGTAATGCACTACATTGAGTTGAAATAAATCATTCCATTGCTGCTCGCTCATTTCCAGTAATTCATATCTGGGGTCGTAACCAGCATTATTGACGAGGACGTTAACTACTGGTTGTTCTTTTCTTATTTGAGCAATGGTTGCAGTCAGGGCTTCGGTATCAGTTAGATCTACTGGATATACATTAAATTTACAGGGATATTGTTCGCATTCTGCAGCTATAGCTAAACCCTTGCGATCGTCTTTATCGAGAATTGTGATTGCAGCAGCTTGCTGTGCGAAAGCTCTAGTTAAAGCTTCGCCAATACCATTACTACCACCAGTGATTAAAATATGTTTGTTTTTAAGATCGGGATAAATTGGATTCATGATTATTGCTGAGCTCAAAGAATATTATCCTGTTTGGGTTACTATGCTTTTTGGGTTAATTTTTTGGGCTAGTGTGTGGATGAAGCTAAATCCTGTTTGGACTAATTTTTCTCTCAAACTAAGGCTTGAGTCCGTCCGAGCAACCAATTTCTACTCTTGTAAAGATGGAATTTAATTTCATCTAAATTCAGATTTTCGGAAGAACCAGGTCTTTGTCGCAAACCAGCAGGTTCGAGGATGAGTGGACCATTGTAATTAATTGCATCGAGGGCGTCTAAATGACTTGTAAAATTGGTATGTCCTAACCCGATTCCTTTTCTATTAGAATCAGCTATTTGATAGATGCTGAGTTTGTCTCCACATCGTCTGATCGCTTGAACCGGATCGTCTTCTTCTAAGTTCATGTGAAAAGCATCTAAAACAATAGTCATATTTGCAGCGTTAATCAGACCGAGTAAATATTGAGCATCGGTGCTTGTGAGAATAAAGCTGCATAAATAACGATTCAGGGGTTCAAAGCCCAGTTTGAGATTACCTTGTAGAGCATATAAAGCAATCTCTTGACAAGATTCTGCTAAAACCTCAATCGAGCCAGAATCAACCGCTCCAAGTTGACTTTGAATATATTCATGACAAATAACAATTGGTTCACCGAGTTCGGAACCATAATCAATCAGCTTTTTATAATAGGTGATCGCATTTTTTCTGCTGTTAGTACTACTACTCGCTAAATTTACGTTACTAGGAGTGATAGAGAATATTTCCAAACCGCGATCGGCAAAAATTTGTTTGATATATTGAGGGGAAAAACAATCTGTATCTATATATAGCTCTACACCATCAAACCTCATCTCATGAATCATATCTGCAAGATTAACCGGTTCGATGTTCCCAAAGATCCACGTGCAAACACCAATTTTTCTTCTCATCATCAACCTCACTTTTGATAACTCTAGAAAATTGACTGTAATTTTCTTTATCCTATATTTGAGCTTTTGGGTTCAGGTCTTTTAGCAAAAATTCTACTGAGTAATAAGAATGTCACAACCGCAAAACTCGCACCACCAACAAATACTCCATTGATTCCCCACACAACAAAAGCCCCTCCAGCCAATATGGGTCCTAATCCTTGTGCAATTGATAAAACAGTGGCGTTAACTGCCATAAATCCAGCCCTATACTCTTCGGGAGCAAGTTTACCCAAAAGAGCTTGAGTTGAAGGAAAGGACATCCCATGGGCTGCTCCAAACAGTGCGCTAGGAATAAATAACAACCAGATATTATGAAGTACGGGGGTAATTATTAGTGCCAGAGTGTAAACAACAAATGAGACTTTAATTAGTGTAATCTCAGAAAGATATTCGGGAAATAAGGCAATTTGGGAAGAAACAAAAGCAAGGGAAAGCGCCATACCTGCTTGAATAATCCCAATTGTTACAGCAGAAGCACCTAAATCATCACTTGCAACGATAGGAATGTAGGTAAAATAAGGACCAAATAAAAGAATAAATAAAGCGACTACCGCACATAGTAATCCTATAACTTGACGATTATTAATGCTATGTCCAATATTTTCCAAATAGCTTTTCAGATTAAAATCCTCTTGTTGGGGTAACTTGGGTATCTGCAAAGAGAAAATTGCTAACAATGCAATGGGAATTGCTGCTAAGGGTAATAGAAAAGGATATTGCCATCCGAAGCTTGTCAAACCTCCACTAATTACGGGGTATACTGCTAAACTGATGCCGATGACACTCGCATTTAAACCCATCGCTGCGGTCAGCATATTTCCGCTATATAAATCGCTAATTAAAGTCAGAGCTAAAGATTCCAAAGGAGCCGCACCTACCCCTTGTAGGAAACGTAACTCCAACAAAGTGCGAAAATTGGGCGCAAACACACAAGCTGCTCCGGCGATCGCAAATAGGATTAAAGCAGGTATCAAAATTTGTTTTCTACCAAAGCGATCGGCTAACACTCCAGATATGGGAGTTCCAATTGCGATCGGTATAACAAAAGCTGTGATCACCAGTCCAATTTGCTCATGCGGGATATCAAGAGCATCAGCCATAGTTGGTAAAACTGGTCCAATGCTACCAGAGCCTAAAATAGCCATCAAAGCAATCCCAATAACAATTTGAAGATTGCGATCAGTATAGATTTTTTGTGGCGATCGATGTTTTCTACCACTACTTGTACTCATAAATCTAAATGCAGAGAAAAATCTAGAAATTGTTATGTTTACTATGTTTTAGTTTTAGGAAAGTACTTGTTCATTGCGATCGTACTAGCCTTAGAAAAACGACGCATTTGTGCTTGAAGATATTTCTTTTGCTCGATGCTATGGAGAATAATAAAAGCAAGAAAAGTATAGGAAAGCCAAAAATGTATGCTGTCACCAAACCCAGAGACTTCCCATTGTTCATTTACAGAGAAGAGGGGAGGTAATATGATATTGGTAGCGAAGATCCTGACATCATGAGCGCCAATATTGGAATCAAAATAACCACTCAATGGCACCAAGAGCATAAACAAGTATAAAGTTGTGTGGAGAGCAATTTTTTTCAATCGACCTTGTTTGTGTTTATTTTGGCGGTATTTACGCAAAACTATCCATAACAATAAAGAAATTCTTTCTAAAAGCAAACTCATAGCTAACATACCCAGAGTTTTATGGGAGTCAAAAATAGTTTCTCGGTAAGAAAGAGATTCTGGCAAACCTGCCATATATTTGCCGCCAATAAACAATAATAGATAGAAAAGTGTCATTAACCAATGGAGAAACCATAAGCGTTGAGACGGTGATTTCTTCTTGACATTTTTGGGTTTAGCTTGGGAAAGTGTCACGGGAATTACCCCTTTATTTTGTCGATGTTAGAGGAAGAAGCAACCTATCCCACCATTCTAAACATGCTTATCTGTTTGAGTGAAATTTGCCTGAAAAGCTTGATTTTTCCTTTTTAGTTCTTAAAATATTTAATGCTTTTGAGTAAAAATTATATTAGTGGGATAAGTTCAACTAAATCAATTAAAACTTAAGGTCAAAAAAGATATATAATTGGGGGATAGCTTATCTTAGGTATATTTCAACCTAAAATAAGCCATTTGATTATTTTAGTTGCGAGTAGTTACGACTTGAACATCTGAATGAGATTGCTTAGTCTTCCATCCAAGCATCTCGCTAGTCTGACTACTCCTTTTACTATTTTGTCGCTCGATAAAGTTAGTAATAATTCTCCTGACCAATTGAGGATCGATTGTAATCAAGTAATCTCCCTCAGGATCGCAACATTGACCGATTCTTTCTAAGATTACAAATCTTAGATCCTCCCCTGTTTTTTTGTTGTCTGCAATCATTGCATCCATGAGTTTTTCAGTCGTAATATGCTCGGGAAGAAGACGATTGAAACCAAGTTTGTTTTCGATCAGGTAATAATGTCGTTCTACATCTTCGTGTGAGATGAATCCCATCTCTCTAGCTAGTTCTGCAGCAATTTTCATTCCGAAGGAAACCGATTCCCCATGGGATAATTTACCTTCTTCTAGCCACTCAATAGCATGACCGAAAGTATGACCGTATTCGAGAACAATTCCGTAATGTTTTTCGCTTGGATCTCGCTTGAGGATTTCTAACTTAGAAAGAATAATTCTGTAAGCCAATTCCGTTATTTCATCATCGGAAAAGTGGTTCTCAGGATTGAGTACTCCTTCAAGATAATCTAAAAAGCTGGGATCGGAAATAAATCCATTTTTTATCCCTTCAATGATACCACTTCGGCGGGAGCAAACAGGTTCGCTCTTAAGATATTTAGTATCAGCCCAAATAAATATTGGTGCGTGGTACAGACCAAAATGATTTTTCCCTGTCTTACCATTAACAGCCTGTTTATTACTCAGAGTACTGTCAGTTTGGGAGGTCATATTTGTGGGTATTTCTACAAACCGAATACCACGATAAATTAAACCTGCTGCTAAACCAACTACATTGCCTACAGTACCACCACCAAATGCTAACAGAATAGATTTTTTAGAAGCACCTTTAGCAATCAAGTTTTCGCACATTTCTTCCAGTACAGGGAAATATTTACATTTCTCTCCTGGAGGTACAAATTCTAAATTACAAGGAAACTTCTCTTCCAACTTTTTGTAAATATCCTTGCCATAAAGCTCGAATAGATGTGGTTCGGTAAAGAAAAATATTTTGTCGGGTGTATATTTCTCCAACTGTGCAACAAACTTTTCTTCAATGTCATATCCAAAATAAAAGGGACTGGGTTTTTCTAGCTCACTACTCAGTTCGATTACTTTTCCTGGCGACCATTTTGTGTTTTTAATAATGTCCATAATCCTATGGCTTTCAGTTCCACACCAATTAATCTAACACCATAGATATAGCTATTTATGCATAGGTAATACTACGAACAATAACTTAAATTTATGTCAATATAGTTGGATATATTCAGTTATTATTATTTATTAAATTGACTTTTATTAATTTAATAAACATATGTTTTATCTGTATTAGTCAATACAGAAATATTTGAAAAGCATAATTTGAAAAGCATAAAAATAAAAAAACGTAATTTTTAATCAATTACGCTTCACATCAATTAGAAGTTATTTTTATATTACAAATAAATATATATATTCAGGCTAGTGAAAAGCCATAACTCTAAAAATATCAATTGAAGTATTGATTTTCAGAATTAATTTCAGACTGCATATGATTTTATGCCGTATTACTCTTCATTTAGTAAAGTATCTATATTATGCAAGCATTCTTTAATCTGTTTCCATTTTTGAGGATCTTTCTTCCATAATTGCGCTACTTTAAGACGATAGACCGTAGACTCAATGGTCGCTTGTGGAGATAACTGACCGTAGTTAGGCTGAAAAACCTTTATCTTTTCTCTAATTTGGCTTAGAGAGAGTTTTTTCTCAATGGCTTCTGTTAATAATTCTTTTCGGAATTGCAAATTCTTGACTTTGGCAATCGCTTTAGCTTTGGTATAGACAATACTTCTTTCGCGTAATGCATCTAGTATCTCTGCAGGAAGCTTTAATAGAGGTAAGCGATTGCTGACAAAAGATTTCCAATTCATTAACCCTAATTCGTTAAAAACTTGTTCGATTACCTCAGCATCAGGTTGAATGATAACTTTATCATTCATTCTCAAGATATCGTTTTGCATTCGATACAGTAAAGAACTGACTGCACTTTGGGATATTTGAAGTCGAGAAGCTAGAAGTTGTAAGATTGCCTCGGTTTCTTCCACTGGATCTAAATCTTCCCGTTGTAAGTTCTCTATTAAGGAGATTTGGAGAGCTTGTTCGTCATTAAGAGAACATATTTTCACAGGTACTTTTTCTAAACCTGCAGCTATCGCAGCTTTATAGCGCCTCTCACCTGCTACTAATTCAAATAGCTCTTCTGTCCCTTCAATTGGTCGAACGATTAAATTTTCTAAAATTCCGTGAGTTTCGATCGATTGAACCAGTTTTTGCTGCTTTTGAGGGTCTAAGTAATGCCTGACTTGTAACTGAGACAAAACAATTGAATCAATCTTGACTTTCTGATAATAACTTAGCCCTTGATTGCCTTCTGATAAAAAGTCTATACTCTTCATCTCTTGGTGAAATGAATCTTGTTTAACTATAGTCTTTTTCGCAGACATAAGACTTCTCCATTATTTGGTATAGATTTTATGACAATCAGTAGAGCATTTTGTTGTAATTACATTCACCATTAACGATTCATTATTTTTAGATTTTCTAGATATATAGTTAAGATATTTTCTACCCTTAATCTCTAATATGTGCAGCTACTAAAAAATTAAGAATTTCCCTTTCAAAATTTATAATTAATCACTCAAGTTCAAAAACTTTAACTTGGTTGAATCATCAATCGAAAATATTTAGTTATGAATGATTTTCAGCAGATGTAAGTTATCAAAAAAAACTAGATATTATATATATAAATAGCATTTAAGATTCGCCCAAAGTTTTAACCAATGGTTTATTTGGTATTTACCCACTCATAAAATTCAAGCGCTTCATCAGCACAGCTATGACATCCACCACATTTTTTACTATTTTCCATTTTACGGATGCGACCTTTGCGAATCAATCGATTTAACATTCCCCTTAAAGCATCCTTATCAATGCGAAAGTATAACTGTAGATCAGCAAGGGAAACTTTTTTGTGTTGGACAAAAAACTGTTGCAATTCCTTTAAAATCATCTTTAAATTCAGTTTTTTAGGATCATCTTTCTTGATTGTAGAGACAATCATTAATTCTCCACATTCTCCGACTAAGGGCTTGTATCCTTGTGTCTTTGAACGCAGCAAAGCTGAACAGGAAGGAATATTTTTGTGGGAAACGCGTTTCTTGACATCTTCCTTCTTCCAGAGGCTCCCTCCTCCACCGACGCCGCAGGCTCTCTTCCTTCTTCCTTCAGACGGAGTCGCTCATTGCTAAAGGGAAAGGCTTACTGATATTTACCCAGTCATATGATCATTCTCAAGCTTTGTGAACTTTCCCATCCTGTTGTACCAAGAAATACTGAGTATGTTGAGCCGAATTATTTCTTTTCTAATACTGATTACCATCATACTTGTTCATAAGTTCTTCTAAATGAATTGCAAACTTATTGCAAATTAAGCATTTGCAAATTAAGCATAAATTGTCGCATCAGTCGCATTAAGGAAATGAGACCTAATTTCATCTATGTTAATAACCATTTGCAGAAGTTTCCTACTAGAAATCACTAATATCCAGTATTTAGTAATGTAAATCAGTAGTTTGACTCGTATTTCATCCTTGAACCAAAATCTTCATACTTTTATAAGACGCCTAGGAAGTATTTATGATTACAAAACATGACAATGAAAATACATATATTCTATTAGTCCAATCCATAATCTTGAGCTAAATAAGAATCTTTTCTTTTAGTTAGACTAGCAAAAAATAGGAATTTATTGCAATAAGTTTAAAAAACTCAAATCTCAACCACTGAGTATCTTTCAGAAAATCAACTATCCAACTTTTTTACTATTAACGCCAAATAGTCCTTGAAAACACTTCATATAGCAACCCTAAATCCTAAATCATTTATGGTAAACATCAAGATTGTAGAGACGTGACAGAGTCTGTTGCGTCGGCGTTTGAACGTATCAAGTGCGAATGTTCACGTAGTGTGTCCAACGGCTCAGCCTCTGTCGTGTGCGCTTAGCCGTAGCCTTATATCTGAGTTTACATAGCACATTAACTAATAAAACTGTTCCCTGATGACTGAACGAACAACGATCGCTAATACCTAGCCACAAAAAAACCGAGTTTATTACGAACTCGGTTTTTTTGAATTTATTTTTTCTGAATGTATACTAACCGACTTGAAGTGAGGAAAATCTTTAACCAATGATGAAGTGTAATGTACTCACTGCAAAGTTGATAACACCGTGAGTTATGGGAAGACTATCAATCACCATACTCAAACACAACAACATCATGTAGGAAATGGAATAGAGAAACATCCCCCGAGCCAAAGTACGGTCTTCAGGATTATTTAACAATCTCCATGCTTTTTGAATAAATATGCTACCTAATCCCAAAGCAACACAAGCATAGACAATTCCACTTGCATGGAGGGGATAAACCAATAACAAGCTAGCAGCAACAGTAACTAAGGTGTACCACCAAATTTGCTTAACAGTTGGTTCGCTACCTGCCACAACTGGTAACATTGGTACGCCTACTTTTGCGTAATCATCCTTAATCATTAAAGCTAAAGACCAAAAATGAGGTGGCGTCCAGACAAAAACAATGGCAAATATTAACCATGCTGTGAGGCTTAAGCTATTGGTAACTGCAGCCCACCCGACCAATGCGGGGATCGCACCTGCTGCCCCACCAATCACAATATTTTGTGTGCTATGACGTTTGAGCCAATAAGTGTAAATTAGCACGTAAAATGCAATGCCAGACATCGCTAGCATTGCAGCCAATAGATTGGCACAAACAGTTAATAAGGTAAAGGAAATGATGGCTAAAGCGATCGCGAAAATAATCGCATCCCGCCCTTGAATTCTACCGGAGGGCATGGGACGGTGACGCGTGCGCTCCATATCATAATCGATATCTCGGTCATAAACACAATTGATTACTTGGGCGCTAGCAGCAGCAAAGGTTCCACCTGCAAGAGTTGCTAACAAAAGCAATGGATCTACCTCTCCCGAAGAAGCAATCCACATACTTCCAGCAGTAGTAATCAATAGTAATGGAATGATTCGAGGTTTTGTCAGCTGGTAATAGCTTTGGACTACCTGGAGAAAGGTTTCGTGGTGGCGAGAGACTTTTGTCTCAATCATCTTGACAATTAGTTCCTTATTTTGTTGACAACTTATACTGAGCGCCTGTGAGACAGGGAGAGAAAATCTAATAGCAACAAGAAAAGTTTTTGCTACAAATTGTTCCTTTCGTAATTTTCAAGTTCGAGTAAACAAGAAAATTTCATTATTCAAAAATCGAGATTGAGACTTGCTAGAGCAAATTTTGAGTTGGGTTGGTTTGATTTAGTTTTCGATCTGATTTTGCACCGGAATTCAATCTCGGAATTTTTCAATAAGAATCTGTCAGGACTTAAGCAAACCCCATCCTATGAACTGCTTGGGGCAATCTATAATCAACGGGATACCCGAAAAAGCTTCAATCTTACTGCTTTTCCCATTAGTGTTTCCATCTTTAAGTTGGCAACAGTCGCCAACAAACAGCTATAAATTCTAAGTTAAGAGTTTTTTAGCTAATTAATCCGTAGCATTTTTAATCAAATCACTTGAACCTTCCGTCCAATAACAAATAATTACTTGGGAAATGGGGTTGAGATGGGGAAATTAGACTCCCCTGTGGGTTAAATTCCTGTGGGTAATTATATTAATTTTCCAGAATAGATATTTTCCAGAATGGGCGGATATATAGTGATTCTGGATGAAATATACTTCAGTAAATCCCAATATTAGCAACTCCCAACACTAAGACTCTGACTAATACCCACAAAATTTAGCACAACTAACTATTATTTACCCCATCTCAAATCAATTATTACGATAGATTTAATTTACTTACTGCTCAACAATTACTAATTAACTGGTAGTAGATGACTCGGTAACACTTGTAGGAGCAGAGCTACTAGAAACGGAATATTGATCGCGAATTGCAAATGTTGTAAAAGCAACTAAAGTTCCTAATAAAGCTGCTCCTATGGCTTGGTGGGAAACTGTCAATGGCTCTACCTGTAAATGCAAACGGAAAGTAGCGAAACCTAAAACCAATTGCAAAATTAGTAAAGAACCAGCCAAGTTTGCTAATTTTCGTAACACTGCATGTAAAGCAGGCGTGCGCCACGCAATGAATACTACTGCTAAAGTCGCTGCTGTAGGGGGGAGAATGCCGACTATATGGCTATACATGACAGCACAAAGTTGAGAATCGCCGAAACATTGATGTAGAGCCCATCTAGAACCAAGCAGTGCTCCGAGTAAACTTTGCAAATAGACGAAAATTGCTGCAGTTAAACCTACCCAAGGTAGGCGAGCAACAGTACCGGTACCTTGATAGGGAGTAAGCACTACACCAATTACTATCAGGGTAATAAAAAATAATAATGCTGTTGCTAAGTGGGCTGTGACAATATCAAACCGTAACAGTTGGGTAACGGTAAGTCCTCCTAATATGCCCTGAAAAACTATTAAGAAAAGGGCGAAGGTTGCTGCGAATGGTAACCAGCGAGGTAAGGAGCGACGATACCACCAAGATAAACCAGAAAGTGCGATCGC
>NZ_JASJDK010000152.1 GCF_030065675.1 Mastigocoleus sp. MO_188.B34
GACAAAGATTTATTCAACAAAAAAACATTATTTGTTAAGAAATATTGCGCTGATTGTTGGCGCTTAAATTAGTTTAAAAATATGACTTGTTAGTACCTGAAAAATTTGCTAAATAAATAGTATGTCGTGGCAAAAATATTGAAAAATGTCTCCCTCCCAAAAAGAGATAAGTTTATTTTCATTTAATGCAGTGCCTAGCGATATGCTGTTAATGTTTAGATAGAAAATAAATGTTTACTGCTCTTGAAAACTTCATGTGTATTATTCCCTTAATGAAAGTTAATATTTATAATTTATGATTTAGGGTCTATAAATTCAGTATCTACACATAGTATTCCGCGTATAGTATCCCGAACATATTATTCCGAAATCCAAAATATTTTCACAAAAATATTGCCATATAAATTGAGAGCACTTGAAATACAAAAAGGAATTTATCAAATTCCAAATTTCCACACAGACACAGAATCTATTTGCAAACAGTTATTATGAAGCATTACAGTAACGAATGGGTTCAGGAATGGTGCCAAGAAAACGGTTGGACTGATTTATTTGAAGAGCGGTCTAATAACTATTGGGCTTTTCCTCCTGGAGGCGTCATACCAGAACCAATTCCCGTTCAGGTTCTTAGAGGAATTAAAGCAAAGCATGGATTAACCTGCGAAGAGCGTTTCTGGTCAATTTTTGCAGTCGGTGCAACAATGATTGCAGCCTTAGTTGCCTATGTTTTTCGGTGTCCATTACCAATAGTTGCGGCTTTTGCTTTTAATGCTGTGACTGTTGCTCAACTAGAGGTAGAGGATGCATATTGAAACTTAAAAGAAAACAGTTATTTTGCTCTTGAGGAGAAGAAGTATGTGCTCCGAGAGAGTATTTTTGTTTTCATAATTTTTGTTTCCAAAGTGTCTTGAAAACTGCTATTGTTTAAGCCTTTGCTAAATTAGAGATAGATTTATATTTTTAGTTAATATACTTGCGCAATTTTACTTAAAGTATTCCTTAGGTCTGATATTTAGATAAAATTTTGCGAAATACCGGTGACAGAGACTGAATTTATTAGTGAAATATAGATCGTTATGAAATTATTTTTTATTAATTTGGAATTGAATAATGTCACTGCAATCTGGATTAGAAGCTGCTAAAAAAGGACGCTATCAAGAAGCGATTCAAAGACTGGAGCAATTTTGTCGTAATTGTAACGATACCAATTCTTCAGAATTTTTAACAGCGCAGATGTGGCTTGCAAGATCCTATCAAGGTGCAGGACAAAATGAAAAAGCTTTGATTCTGTGTCAAAGATTAATGCAAAGTGAAAACTCTCAGGTGAATAGCTTTGCACAGCAAATGCATCAACAACTGACTGGTTCTTCAAGAACTATATCTGAGCATAGCTCTCAAACGAAAGCTAATACAATCCAAAAAGCAAGTCGTGCCAGTGCGGGTGTTAAATTAGCAATGGCAGGTATTGGCGGTAATTTAACCTTAGCTTCTGGGGTTACCATCACTTTACTCTTTGGTATGGTGTTGGCTTTGGGGTTGAGCATAATTTTTATTTTAGGTAGTGAAGATCCCATATCTGGTTTGGGGTTTGCGATCGCTTTTACCCTTGTTTTTAATACTGCTGCTTTCTTCCTCTCACCATTTTTGATGGATTTAAGTCAGCGTTGGTTGTATCAAACTCGTTGGGTAGATATCAGTGAAGTAGAAAATCTTTCACCGGAAACTGCGAGTGTTATTCGGCGCGTCTGCGAACAAAAAAAGCTCAAAACTCCCCGTTTGGGAATTATTGATGACCAGAATCCCACAGCTTTTACCTACGGTTCCTTACCCAACAGCGCTCGCTTGGTCGTCAGTCAAGGGCTTTTTACTTATTTAGATGATGATGAGATTGCAACTGTCTATGCTCACGAACTAGGTCACATAGTCCATTGGGACTTCGCTGTGATGACAGTAGCTTCTACTCTAGTACAAATCTGTTATTTAATTTATGTTACGGCTAAAAGACTAGGACGAGGTGGTAGTAGCAAGGCTAAAGATGCAGCTCAAAATGTAGCCCTGGTTGCTTATATATTTTATTTGGTTGGTACTTATTTACTTTTGTATCTCTCCCGGACGCGCGAATATTTTGCCGATCGCTTCGCAGCTGAAACCACAGGTAACCCCAATGGACTATCCCGTGCTTTAGTGAAAATTGCTTACGGTATTCTTGAAGAAGGATCCCGTTCCAAAGAACCAAGTCGCTTAATTGAAGGAACTCGCGCTCTGGGTATCTACGATCATAAAGCCGCAGGAAGTACTGGAACCGCATATCGTATCGCTTCCGAACCAGAAAAAATTGGTAGGGTTTTTCTATGGGATATGTTCAACCCTTGGGGTTGGTGGATGGAGTTAAATTCTACTCACCCCCTCACCGGTAAGCGAGTGCGTGCTTTGAGTAACTACGCCGAACAGCTAGGTTTACCCACTGAATTTGACATGGGACGAGTTATTGGTGAAGGTAAACATTTAAACAAACAAAAGCTTTACGGTAATTTCTTCTTAGATATTGTTATTTACAGTTCCCAAACAATAGGTTTATTTGCTGGACTAATACTTGGAGTGGGTATTGCTGAAACTTTAACTGCGCTGATAGCTTACCCAATAATTGGTTGGGGAATAGGAACCTTAATCAAAGCTTTTGTGATGTATCCCAGCTA
This sequence comes from Mastigocoleus sp. MO_188.B34, assembly GCF_030065675.1. GTDB lineage: Bacteria > Cyanobacteriota > Cyanobacteriia > Cyanobacteriales > Nostocaceae > Mastigocoleus. The sequence continues at coordinate 2,697 of NZ_JASJDK010000152.1, forward strand.
TAACAAAGCAGTAGAAACCGATGTTTTGACCTTGATGTCTGACCCTTATGCTAGTCCTTTACGCGGTCGTCCTGCGAAGATAAAAGGCGAACTTATTGGACGTGGTGATGCGGGTTATCAATTTGGTTCTGACCTAAAAATTCAAGACCGTAGTGGTATGCTATTCCTACGTTATTCTTCTCGTTTTGGTCCGATCGGTAATTTCTTATTTGGGATGAAACGAGTTAAAAGCTTGATTGGGATGAAAGTTAAAAGTGTTGGTTGGTTCCGTAGAGGTATTGCACCTTGGATGGACTTAATTAGTTTGCAAAGTGAAAATGGTACTGTTGTTAATAGTTACCATCGCTTCTGGTCATTTATTCTGGGTGGAGGGATGATAATTGTTGGTCTTTTCCTAATCGCTTCTTGATTTGAGATTGGTAAGCTCATAACTTTTGCAGACTACTAAATTAAGCTTTGTAAGCCTTCAAGTTATATTTTTTAACTTGTTTTATTTAAAACTCATGATTGCGTAAATCTGCAAATATTTGCAAATAAAATTTTAGAGACGTAGTATTTTACGTCTCTAATTTTTTTGGAGTTCTTTTTTGAAGTTCAATAATTTGAAATTCAATAATCTGAAATTCAATAATCTGAAATTCAGTTTAAGTCTTACATATTACCATTACGAAATGCGAGTACAAAAATTACCGCAGGACCTGCAAGCATAATAAGTGCAACAAATGTCAACTGAAAAATAACTTCCCAATTGATGTTTGCTAAAGCTTCCATTTTCCTCCCTCCGATCTTAAAAAAGTTAAATAATTTCAAGTGTTGTATTTGATTTCGATCATATCCGGCTATCGCCTCCTTAGTTTAATTAACTTAACAAAATGAAAAGAAAAACAATAAAACACTAAAATCAGGATATTTACTATTAGGTTGGAATAATGGCAACTTGGCAATGTGTTAAGCAATGTGGAGCTTGCTGTCATCTCGACCCCACAGACCGTCCAGAATTGGAAGAGTACTTGTCTCCTGAGGAGTTAGAGCTTTATCTAAGTATGGTAGGTGAGGGAGGATGGTGCATTAACTACGATCGCGAACTTAGAGAATGTAAAATTTATCAAAATCGACCGCGTTTTTGCCGCGTAGAAGCGGAAGTATTTGTTGATATGTATGGTATTGAAGCGCAGGACTTAAATGATTTTGCCATAGAGTGCTGTAATCAGCAAATAGAAGGTGTATACGGCTTACGGAGTCTGGAAATGATACGCTTCAATCAAGCGATATTTGAGGAGGATGGACAAGTACGGATCCCACACGAAAAATAGAAATTAGGATATAAACACTGTCATCTAGAGACGCGATGCATCGCGTCTCCATAGCAAATTTATATTGTGAAATTTTTGTCGCGTATGTTTGCAACAAGAATAATGAAGTTATTTAACTGTTAAATCAACAGAAAAGACCATATCATTAAAATCGCCATCACCAATACCAGCTAAATCTTCAAAGCCAAAGGTATTATCTCCAAATAAGCGAACATGATCTAAACCATCTAAATTTGCTTCTAACTGGACGAAGTAAGCATTATCTTTACTACCATCAGCTAGTAAGTATGGCGCATATAATGCTCCACCTTCCAGGGTTACTGCTTCTTCAGTTCCATTTCGGTCAAATTCTACTACACTGTTGCGAAGTGCTGCTTGAGTATAACCAGAATCACCAGGAGAAAATGTTTCTCCACTTAAGGGATCGACTACCGTTCCATTTTCATCTGCAATCCGATACAAACCGGCAATATTATTGAAAGCGGCTTGACTTTCTACTTCAAATGAGGCTTCTATTTCCCTACCTTCTTGACCTGTCAAATCAATTATTTCTTTTTGGAAACCACCTTGTAAATTGCTACCTAAAGCCGGTGATTCATCGCTGACCTCAAAGTCAACTACCATATCATCAAAATCACCATTGTCACCTTCAGGATTTTCTTTCCAAGCTAGACGTAATTGACCATCTTCTCGTTCAGAAATTTGTAAACGATCCAATCGGTCGGGGTTAGCAACATTAGCGTCAAAAAAGATGTTATTTGCTGCTTTGCCAGCACTCAAATCTGTTAATGCCTGATCGGTGGTACCATCTTTGATGAAATAAAATCCTAAATTCTTACCACCATCAAAACTGATTTCCCTGGGTTCTCTCAGATTAGATAAACCATTATCAGCTAGGGCTGAAAAGACTACTTGTCCACGTTGGAGTGCTGCTTGGGTATAACCATCTTCTCCTGGAGAGATACCGTTAATATCACCATTTTCATTATCAGTAATAAAAACTCCCAACTCATTAACGGATTTAGTATTACTTTCAGTAAGATTAAATTTAAGTGTCGTTCTGGAACCATCACCAGGGATAAAGACGGAATTATTGGATGTTAACTCAACCTTCTCTAAACCCTGGTTATTGGGGGTTAATTCACCATTATTCTCGCCACCAGTCTGTCCACCATTGTTTTCACCACCATTATTCTCACCACCGCTATTCTCACCACCAGTCTGTCCACCATTGTTTCCACCTGTGAGACTTTGGTTGGAGACTGTAATTAGACCTTCTGGAGTTTCGCCATTATTTGCTGCTTCTCCGATGTAGAGATAGAGTGTTTCCCCTTGTTCAATAGCTTTTTTGAGGTCAAAACCTATCTTTCCACCATCACCCAAACTGACATGAGAACTTGATGTGGTTCCGTCAGAATCAAAACTTTCTAAAGTTGCAAAAGTATTATTAAGTTCACCATTGAGACTTCCTTGGAGATTTTCATCCTGAAATTCTCCCGGTCTTTGTGTTCCTGGGGTAAAAATAGTTTTCTCTGGACTAAAGTCAAACACGTCCAAAGCAGGGATGTTATTAATCTCTTGTGCATTGTCAATTTTGACATTGCTAATTTTAATTCCATCAAGGTCGAAGCCACTAAATTTTCCCGTAGCACCTCCCTGTCCGCTATTACTATCAGCTATCTGAATCGAGTTAATATCAAAGCCAATATCTGAAAGCTCAGCACGAAAAACACCTGTAGTCTGATTTGGACCTGTAGCTCCATCTATCTTTTTGAAAGATAGTGGTTTGCTTACAGCAGAATCTTCTACATTTGTAGTATTCAATAATTCTTCGTTAGTTTGTCGAATTTCAGGTTCCATGATTTTATTTCTTGTATTGATGTTTTAAGTTATCTAGCAAACACAGGACAGCACACAATACGATGGTGTGTGAGCCGAGTCAAAAAGAATGAAAAGAATAAATTACACGCCAAAATATACACACTAAAAATATTTACTATAAATATTTAGAAATTAACCAAGAGTTACCGAGTTTTCATTGACTATTTCCCCTAATTGTTTGCAAAAAATATATGAATAATTGGCAATTTTTAAATTAAATTATATTCAGCAAAATCTAACTTAAATAAATAGTATTTTTTAATCATTTAAGTAATTTAAATTTATAGTGATAGATAGAACACAAAGCACAAAAATGCTTAAATAAAGTCAATTTCAGATTTTAGATTTAGTTAATTAAAATAATCATGAATCTAAAATTACAGCATTCCAACTAAACTTTTAATTATTTAAAATACGGTTACTTAAATTTCCCTAATCCCTATCTACTTACACTGTAAAAGTGTTTATGAATACTCGTTGCAGCAACAAAGGTATACTTTGATACTTTTTCCTATACGTAATCATGAATTGAACGTAAATGTCTTTCATATAAACATATATTTAAAAATAGTATAAGCATCAAAAAAATGTTATTAAATCACATGTCTTAGAATTTTTCATAAGTATATAAGTTAGATTTATGTCATAGTCTTATTTAATTCGATAGATCGGACTATACGGTATAAAAGTGACAATGTAGATACAAAATAGTTACAAACTTAAGACATGGAAAACACTTCTGAGATATGAAATATTACCAGCTAAAAACTTATATAGAGATGTTGCATTACATGCAACATCTCTACAGTAGAACGTACGCAGATAGACAATTCAATGTCTACTGTACTTAATCAGCAAAAACTTAAAGAATGAATTTATCTTCACTCAATTGATTGGAATTAATTTTATTGAGAATTGCAAGAGTCTTAAACTGTCCACTTCCATCGTCATCATTATCACTACTAAATGTGCTCACTTGACTTTTCCGAAGCAGTACCAACAAATTTCACGTAGTCCTCGAAGTCAAAATTATCTGCATCATCACCGATAGAACCTTTGAATAAGTTATTTAAATTCAGAAATAAAATACAGGAAATGATTTGATTTTGAATTTAATTAAGTGTTTTTACTATAATTCAGGAATTCAAACAGGAAGAAATCCTAATTTAACTGCGGCGATCCTTCAAGCAAAAAGAACTAATACTATATGTATGTCAGACAAGTTGCAATTTTTAACAAAAATCTGACAAAATGATAGAAATATGAATAAATGTATAGCAAGATTATAAATCGTGAAAATTGACTCAGTACCTTTCAACTCCAGCAATAGTTCTTCCAATGCTGATGAAAAAATTATTCAGCAGCCACAGGGTGAAAAGCTTATTCCTACTACAGTTGTCGAAAATCATTTGACTGACGACTCTGATAATAAAAAAGAGTTATCAAAAGATTCAGAATCTTCAGGACGCCAACCATTAGCGATTTTCGGAACTACCTTTGTCACTATATTTTTAGCAGAAATAGGTGATAAAACGCAAATTTCCACACTTATGATGAGTGCACAGTCTCATCAGCCTTGGGTCGTTTTCCTTGGTGCTGGAGTTGCATTAATTTCAACTAGCCTCTTGGGTGTAGCGTTAGGTAGTTGGGTATCCAGCAAATTATCCCCCAAGACTGTGGAGAAAGCTGCTGGGGTAACGCTAATGCTGGTCTCACTTATGTTGTTTGGGGACGTAATTTTTGGCTAGTGAGCCTTGTCAGCGAGTAAACAAAGATCTAGAGACTAATTTTTTGTGTAAGGTTAAATAATTTAGATAGAAGCGTATGAATTGGCATCTTTTAAGTTTAAGCTTTATTACAGTTTTTTTATCCGAACTTGGCGATAAAAGTCAGTTAGCTGCGATCGCACTTTCCGGTCGTTCAAAATCTCCACGTGCAGTTTTTTTTGGAACAGCTGGCGCTTTATTGCTTACTAGCCTTTTGGGTGCGATCGCAGGAGGAGCAGTAGCGGAATTTCTACCGACACGATTACTAAAGATAGTCGCAGCTATTGGATTTGCAATTTTAGCTTTACGTTTGTTGTTTGGAGAAGACGAAGATGAAGATTCTTCTGATATCGAAGCCACAGAAATAATCGCTGACAAACAATAGTCAAATTATTTGCTTAAAAAGATAATTAATTCAGGGAGGATTACTTACAAAAGTTTACCTGAATTAATCGAATAAAAATTAACTAAGCGAATGAATTTTGCTTTATCTTCGCAAGCAAATACTAATGAGCAAACCACCTACTAATAGTTTTACTCCATCTAACAGCCAGTAAATACTGTGCATTAAACCCATTCCACTGGGAAGCTCACTTGAAGCCTCAAATAAATTGAGTTGTATACCAATTGCAGACATCTGTGGTGTTAGAAGGTAAGTATCTACTAAAGATACAGTCATCAGAATAATTGCCAACACTATTGCACTACGACTAAGCCAAGTGTTCGAGGTGTAATTAGACTCAGCACCTACTTGAACTTTTTGGAGAACAAAAAATCCCGTTACAACTAGCGCAGCACAAAGTAACTCAATCCGATTGAAATTCCAAAACATTAGATAGCCTGCTGAGGCAAAATTACTCTGACTCATCATGCCCGACACGTAAAGACTTGGCATAATTACCCAGTCTAAAAATATGCTAGCACTTAGCCAAAATCCCAAGGTGAAAATTATGAGTGTTTGCCAGGCTGGATGCTTGTATCCAACCCTAGAAATGATGTTCATATGAATAATTTCGCTAATCTACTTTCAGTATCTAACTTAACAATTTCTTTTGACCACTATTCTCAATCATCTTTTACAAATCCCAAAACAAAGAAACATAAACAGTTCATGTTTCTACATGATGCTTCCGACAAATAAAACCTAAATAGTTAATTTTATTTACTAAATATTAAAAAAATATAATTTAATTAGCACGATATAAAAAAAATAGTAATGTAGAAGTAATGCAAATTAACTCGCATTATCGAAAAATAAAATCAAAATAACAATACTTATTTACTAGTTTAAGATATAACATCATAGACGTAATTCTGAAACTTTGTAAGGCGAAACTTCAAAGTTTTGAGTAGTAATAAAATTTTTAAAACAATGCGTTTTGCTTTGATATTAAGTATGGCACTGACTTTTTTCGGTGCTGTAGAAATATTAGGTGCCAAAGTTACTTCTGCCGTACAGTTAAGGGATGGAAAAGTATACTTTAAACAGCCACCGCGTTTATTGAGGGCTGTGACGACCTTTAAGAATGTGAATGTGTGGGGTGCGACTTACTATTTCACAATTAAATTACCTCCTAATGCAGGTGAGCCTCTACAGAAAGTAAAGATTAATCAGCATGAAGGTTTAGATCGGATTAATTTTGATCTCGATGATAGTTTTGCTTTTATTGGTAATACATCAAATAGGGGGGAGAAATTATCCCTAGATGTAACTAGCGATCGCAAATTAAAAACTGTATCTTTAAAATTTAATCCACCAGTTTCTCCCGGAGAAACTGTTACTATAGCTCTTAAGCCAAACAGAAATCCTGGGACGGAAGGTATCTATTTGTTTGGAGTCACGGCATTTCCTCGTGGAGACAATCCCCACGGTCAGTTTTTAGGATTTGGTAGATTTCACTTCTACGGTGACGGTTTTGGTTTGCGATCTTATCCTCTATTAGTTAGTAAATCAGCTAGTAAGTGAATGGGTAATACAAATCATTTGCCAAAAACTAATTACCAATTACCAATTATCAATTACCAATTACCAACTACCAACTACCAATTACCAGTTATCCATTGACTACTTATCTTTAAAAGTCCACACACCATCATCCCATTTATTATCAATATCTGTTGGTGCAGAGCCTAACCAATATTCACAACGCTCCTTATGCATTTTTGCAGCTAGGTCATTTCTATCTATTTGTAAAACATTTTCAAATTCTTTTTTGGCAAGATTGAACTGGCGATTTACATAATATTTGCGCCCCTGATGATAATGTTCGATTTTTTCTATTTTTTTAGAATCTATGGGTTCATTACGCAAACCAATTAATTCATAGATTGCTACTGGCTCATTTCTACCTTTAACGCGAATATAATCTAGTTCCCTAGCCCATATTTGTTCCTGACAAGGCTTATAAGTGTTATCGCTAAGGATAATATCGCAGCCGTACTGTTTACTTACGCTTTCTAGTCTGGAACCAAGATTAACTCCATCACCAATAGCAGTAAATTCCATTCGCTTGCTGGAGCCAATATTGCCACTAATAACTATATCAGAATTAATACCAATACCGATATTAATAATTGGTTTATTAGCAGCGCGACGACGTTGATTAAACTCATAAAGGCGATTCCGCATTTCTAAAGACGTTTGCACCGCCATCCAAGCATGTTCTTCTAGAGGTAAGGGGGAACCATAAACAGCCATAATGGCATCACCGATGTATTTATCTAGGGTGCCTTTATATTTGAATACGGCTTCAACCATAGATTCAAAATATTCATTGAGCATACTCACCACCTCTTCTGCTTCCAGGTTTTCGGTTAAAGTGGTGTAACCACGAATATCGGAAAATAAAATTGAAACTTCTTTGCGATCGCCTCCAAGTTTAGCATCATCAAGTTTTAGTAACTCCTCTGCTAATTCTTGAGTCATGTAACGGTACATCGTGCTCTTTAGGCGTTTTTCATCGCTAATGTCATCTATTACTACTAATGCACCCCGAATTTCTTGGCGATCATTTACATCGGCAATTGTATTAATAGATAAATTAATACTGTGTTCTTCCTCAGCATTAGAAATTAAAGTACGATCTGGATAATATTGCTGGGAATATTTAGCTTGGGCAGAATTTAAAGCATCTGTGCACCATGTACTGAAATCACCTTCCTTGATATTGATGATATCCGTAATTAATTTCCCTTCGATAACTTCTTCTACTCCCAATCCCAATAATTGTTTTGCACTTTCATTTGCCGCAACTATTTCACCGCATTGATTGGTGGAAATTACCCCATTGGATAAACTGCGAAGAATATCCCTTTGCATTTGCTCTTGCTGTTTGACTGTGGCGAATAACTGAGCATTTTGTAAAGCAACCCCAGCTTGAATGTTAAAAGCTTCCATAAATTGTTCATCATCACGGTCAAAGCTTGCTTGGAAACATTCAGGTGGTTCTGGCCAATTTTCAGGATTATATGGTGGAAAATCACCAGATTTCTTTTTATTAACTAACTGGGTAACACCAATTAATTCCCGATCGGCATTAAACACTGGCATACATAATAGGCTGCAAGTCCGATAACCATTTTGTGGATCCATTTTTCTGGCTGTATCGGAACCTGGATGTTCATACAAATCAAAGGGAATATTCAATATTTCGCCAGATACTGCAACTTGTCCTGCAAAGCCAATACCTATAGGTATACGCAACTCTTTGGTAGAACCGTCATCTTGAGTAATTTTTGTCCATAATTCTTGGCGATCGCGATCTATTAACCACAAGGTAGAACGGTCGGCATTCATTAATTCTTTTGCCTCGTCCATCACTCGTTTGAGAGTATCTTCTAAGTCTAAATTACTTTGAGATAAGGACTTCACCGCTTTCATAAGTGCGGCTGCAGCCCTTTGCTTCTGGGTCGCAATATAGAAAGAACGAGAAGATTCCAAGATTAATCCAATAGAAGGAGCAAATTCTTGAAACAATTGCTCATCAGAACTGGTAAAACCTTGAAGATCGATTCTTTTTGATAAAGCCGCATCTCTTTGGTGATTTGGTAATAACTTATTCAAAAGCTGGACGACTGCAACTAATTTCCCTTCTTCGTTTAACAAGGGCAAAGCTAACATGGTATATGTCCGATACCCAGTTTTCTTTTCTTGTTTTTTGGCAAATACCGAACGCGGATCGTCATAGAAATCGTAGGGAATATTAATAACCTTCTTAAAAGTAGCAACTTCACCTGCAATACCTTTGTTTGCTGGGATACGAATTTCTAAAGAACTGTTACCATCTCCTTCCGCTACTATTGACCATAACTCTTGTTTTTCTTCATCCAGTAGAAAAATAGTTGTTCGATCTGCTCCCAATAATTCTCCAGTTTTGAGGGTGATTGAATGCAGCATTTCTTGCAAAATTGCCTCAAACCCCTGGGAATCCAACATGGATAGGGTTTGATTGACAACCTTCAATTTGTCCTGAACCTCATTGACAACTTGCTTAAAGGTGTCTTGAGTCAAGGGAGCAAGAAAACTAGAAATAGTTCCTTGCTTTTTGGCAAGGGTTCCCACAGGGGTAGTTTCATTAAGTGGGAACCTGTGTTTTTCATTTCTATTATTTATGACTTTATCAGTATTATCGCGTAATTTATATTGATGTACTGACATAATGGGTTTTTGATATAGGATTTGTTTTAGGAATATTTAACACTGTCAATGAAGCCAAAATATATTATGTCTTGCCTGTAATAAAAAACACTATTCTATCAATATTAACAGTTTAATCTTTGGAAAGATAAAGCGTCATCTATTCCGAATAAAAGTTGAGAAAAAAGAATTCCTAGGGGAAGAAAAAATAATCCCAAGTAATTAAAAAAGATATTGGGATTGGGAAGGAAGAAGCAAGAATCAGCAATTTGTATATGCCCGTTGTTATATTTCTTCCGTTGCTCCTTTATTGTCAATTTAGAATTGTGAAGATTAGGATATAGTCGGTATTTTAACGGTTGCAGCTACGATCTCAAATTTGTGGCGACATAAAACATAAGTGATTACAAGGACGCACAAGTTTCAAAAGATACGATAAAACATTATTTTGTTATTTATATATTTTCCCTGCAAGTATTTTTGCAGATGTAGTTTGTTATGTCTTCACATACCTCTGAACGGAAGACAGTGAGCCTACTCACTGCCACCTGTATAGTAATTGCGAATATGATTGGTACTGGTGTTTTTACGAGTTTAGGCTTTCAGGTAACAGATATTCAGTCCGGCTTTACTTTGTTGTTCTTATGGGTCATGGGTGGGGTATTCGCTGTGTGTGGAGCTTTAGTTTATGGCGAATTAGGAGCAGCAATGCCTCGTTCTGGTGGTGAGTATTGTTATCTTTCTCGTATTTATCATCCTGTGGTGGGTTTTTTATCTGGATGGGTATCAGTGACAGTGGGGTTTGCTGCACCAATAGCAGCATCTGCAATGGCTTTGGGAGCCTACTTCTCTAGTGTTTTACCGTTGTTACCGCCTCTCGTGATTGCTTTATTTGTTGTATTTGGTGTTTCCCTAATACATGCTAAAAATATGGTGTTAGGTAGTTATTTTCAACAAATATTTACTGTTGTTAAAGTAATTTCAATTATTGTTTTGATTGCTTGTGGTTTAGTTTTTGCAGAGCCACAAAATCTAGAATTCTTGCCATCAACAACAGATTTATCCTTAATTTTTAGTTCTCCTTTTGCAATTTCTCTTGTCTATGTGACTTATTCTTATTCTGGTTGGAACGCAGCTATTTATTTAGCCAGTGAAGTAGAAGAGCCAGAGAAAAATATCCCGCGTTCCTTAATTATTGGAACTCTAATTGTTACAGCTTTATATTTGCTCCTAAATTTTATTTTTCTGCACAGCACACCTATTGGAAAATTAGCAGGAGAATTGGATGTTGGTTATATCGCTGCTAATCAAATTTTTGGTTCCCAGGGTGCAAAAATAATGGGTTTATTAATCTCCTTTGGACTGATTTCTTCAATTAGTTCGATGGTTTTTGCTGGACCTAGAGTTACTCAGGTAATTGGTGAGGATATTCCTATATTCAATATACTTGCAAAAAAAAGTACAAGTGGTATTCCTTTGTATGCACTTCTGTTACAACTTTTTATTGTGACAATTTTGCTCATTACTTCGAGTTTTGAGGCAATTATTACTTATTTAGGTTTTACCTTAACTTTGTCTTCCTTTATGACAGTTTTAGGGGTTTTTATTTATCGACTGCGAGATCCTAAATTACCTCGTCCTTATAAAACTTGGGGCTATCCGATAACACCAATAGTATTTTTGCTTATTAGTTTATGGACGCTGATATTTTTATTATTGAGTAAGCCAATGGAGTCTTTTGCTGGTATTGGAACCTTAGCTATTGGATTAATTATTTATTATTTAGGAGCAAATAACAAATTTAAAGTTAATAGCTAGCTAGCATCTTTCAGCTGTTAATTAACAGTTTATATACCTACTGTATTTAGATATAAAGTGAAATTTGTTTTGTATTTATAGGCTATCAATTGAATTAAATTACATACTGTTAATTTCTTCTCTTAAAACAAGTTAAGTATCCCAGAATACTAAATATACAGAATTCTCACCATCTCATCAAAATCAGAATTATGAGCAATCGAAAAACTTTATCAATTTTAAGTGCAGGTGTGGGGCTACTATTTTTTCTTCAGGCTTGCAATAGTGTCAACAGTATCACTACAAATGCAGATCATAGTAATTCCAAACAACCAACAATAGCTAAAGTTGAACCTACTTCTCAGATTCAAACAGACCCTTTAGCAAAGTTTGATAAGGCAAAGTCAGAGAAATTAACTGATACTGCCAAGTTATTTGCAGGTATGAGTTTAGACGCTAATAGTCCTTTCGCTGGAGTCCAAAAAACTAATGGTTGGCGCAACCATCAAAATTTCTTTAAAAATGCTTGGTCAAAGTTAGAGCAGCAACAATTGACTAAAGTTAGAAAATGGGGTGCGGAAGAATTAAAACAAATTAATGCTGCTTCTCCGTCTGTTTTTTATCCTTTTAGTGGACCTGATTTCTTATATGCCTATTCTTTATTTCCAAAAGCAAAAGAATATGTTCTAGTAGGTTTAGAACCTGTTGGAACTGTACCTGACTTTACTAAGCTCAACAATAACCAAATTAATTATAAGTTAAGACAATCTAGAAGTTCTTTATCTGAAATTTTACAATTTAGTTTTTTTCGAACTAATGATATGAAGGTGGACTTGCAAAAGCAAGGAGTTCTACCAATTTTGTATATTTTTATGGTTCGTACTGGCAACCGAATTCTTGACTTACAGTATGTTGGTTTAGACAAAGATGCTAATATTCAACAATTCCAAAAAGGAATGGTTCCAGGGGTAAAAATAGCCTTTATTCCTGAAGGAGAGTCGGAACCACGAAACCTGTACTATTTTTCTACAGATTTATCTAATAGTGGACTGACAAGACGTCCAGAATTAACAAAGTTTGTAACTAATTTAGAGAATCCAGTTACTTATCTTAAAGCAGCTTCTTACTTAATGTACAACAGCAGTTTTTCAAATATTAAAAATACTATTTTGGCTAATAGTAGTCATATCCTTCAGGATGATTCTGGAATGCCTCTCAAATCATTTGATAAATCACAATGGGATTTAACTTTCTATGGTGCTTACACGCGCCCTATTGGCTTATTTCGTAATCGCTATCAATCGGATTTACGCAAGGCTTATAAAGGAAATAGAAACATTAAACCCTTAAATTTTGGGATTGGTTATAAATTTGGTGCTAATCAGTCTAATTTGATGTTGGCAAAGACAAAAAACACCAATAAAAAGTCTCAGGAGTTAGTCGAGCGTAATTAATACAAAATAAAATCTGAATACTTATTTTTAGATTTTTAGCCCAAAAAATGTGATTTTTGGGCTATTTTTGCATCAGAGAAAATAATCAGAGCAAAACTTAGGTGAGTGTACAAGGCTAACGCCTCTAATACTGCAGCATGCTTACCATAAATTTCTAAATCATTGCTCATTACAGTGTGCTCACTATAGTTGCGCTTCTTGTGGATATGCTAGGTGCTGATATTACTCACGAAGAGTTTTGTTTAATAATCTATCATCCAAAACTTAAAAAGTGGATGTTTTCCTGCTAACACTTTACTAACGATTTTTTCAGATATTCTTAAACCATTCTGACTATTGGTTAATATTACAATTCCAGTATTTGACTCTCGGCTACTTAAAGTAAAACTTTTAAACGTACCCAAATCACCCCCATGCCAAAAAAATCTCCCGCTACTAGTTGTTTCTAAACCCCAACCCAATCCCCAATCAATAGAGTGACTAATTTTGATCTGGGGAGTTAACATTTGCTCTAAACTTGCTTCCGTTAGGTTTGGACTATCAACACTTCCAGGATTCATCATAGCAATCAGGAATTGGGCATAGTCAGTAGCTGTGGTACGCAAACTTCCGGCAGAACTCGCAGCTTTAGGTTTTCCCATAGCTTTAGGTTTACCTTTACGGTTGTGTCCGTCGGAAGCTGTTATTGCATAAGCTGAATTCCAAACCAAGCTACTGCTATTCATCCCTAAAGGAGTTAGTATTTCTTGTTGCAAATATTTTTCTAATGGTTGTTTAGTAATTTTTTCTACTACTTTTTGCAAATAAAGAAAACCTTCTCCAGAATAACCAAATTTTTTTCCTGGTTGAGTTTTGAACCAGACAGGTTTACTTCCACTCCAATTAGGAAAACCTGTAGTGTGGGACAAAACTCTACGAACTGTAACACGCTCTATTCTGGGATCGGAAACGTAAGGTTTTTCTGTATATTTTGTTAAAGGTGTATCTAAATCTAATTGTCCCCTTTCAACCATTTTTAAAACTGCATAGGCGAATAAAGGTTTGGTTAAAGAAGCTGCAGCAAATACAGTTTGGT
>NZ_JASJDK010000030.1 GCF_030065675.1 Mastigocoleus sp. MO_188.B34
AGTGTAGAGAATTTGTGCATTACATAGATTTTGACTGACCATTAATCTTTCGGACAATACATCCTTTGGATCTGAGCAAAAGTTAATTAACAGCTATAGATACCTACTCCGAAGGTAATTAACGTTATTTGATTTTGAGAGACTTTTTGGTCACAGTGTAACCTGTTGTAACCCACAGTAAAGCTCTTGCACCGTCACGAATTGATGTCGCTACAGGTTCGGACTGTTTTCGGGAAGGAACCGGTACCGCTTTAAAATTAATTCCTCTGCTACCCAATATAATCTCACCGATGACTTTAGCCCGTCCCATATGGTATTTAGAGGTAATTAAATAAACACTTCTTATCCCGCGCCTTTCTAGATCATCAACCAATGTTGTAAAGTTACTAACCGTATCCACTGCTTCATGATCCAGATAGAGACGTTTTACATCAACTCCAGCTTTAGCAAATATTTTCTTTGTAGCTCCGTTGGGACTTCCACCAGAAATTAAAATTGGTAAATTGGGGTATTTACGAGCAAAACCAGCGGTAAATTTTTCGCGTTCTAGTCTTTTAGTTGAACCACCTAATACTAAAATTGCTTGGGGTTGAGTCAAGTTATTACGAATCTCTTTATATCCCCATAGTGATAACAACATGAGGAAAATTAAGGGAAGTTGGAAAGAAAAAACGTTGGGAAGTTTTTTATTCAAGGTTCTATAACTTCAGCCTATACAAGGTTTTTGAGGAAATAGTAATCTTAGATAATGAGCAAAGCTCGGCAAATAGTTTTAAGTATATTAAAATATGAGCCTAATTGACTAAGGTGTTTAACCCCTGACAATAATTGATTTATATAAAATAGAAACTAAGAAAATAGAGACTGACTGGAAGTATTAAATATCCAGTAGCGTTATTAACTTCATTATTGAACAGTAAAATTACGGTAAGTTCAGCCTTAAATGAAAAGCTCAAGTTTACCTAATATCAACTGCCAAGAGTATTTCACAAGTTCAAACGATTTTCAACAACTGCACCCTACAAGATTCAATTTAAATCAAATTGAGCGCCAAACAATTATCAAAATAAATACACAAATCAGATACCCAATTGTATCGACAATTGGAATCATGATGAAGTTTGGAAAACTACTTTATTTGATTTTTATGAACTACGGGACTGGCCAGATTCGAACCGGCGACCTACCGCTTAGGAGGCGGTTGCTCTATCCAGCTGAGCTACAGCCCCAATTACTATCACACTTAATTACTATCACGCTTAATATGATAGCACTTAAGATAAAGATGACCATGGGTCATTCCAAGAGCCGCCGCCTATTTCTAATCCACACAAGGAACTACGTGCCGTCAGGATAGTTTTTATTTTTTTACTATTTATTTCTCGCAATTCTAATTCTAATTTTCCTTGCATGGTATCGCGACAGCAAAATATCAAGCCATCTTGCGTAGGTGCGCGTAGTGGAGTTCCGGGTAAATCAGTCGTTCCAATTAACTTTATCTCGTAGTTGTCGTTTCTAGCACTCATTTCCCATTTACCCCAAGGTTGAATATCCCAAGTTACATGAGAACTCCAAGGAACAAATTCGTAGAATTTACCTTGGTAATGTAAGCCAATCATGGCGACAGATTCCATCCACCACAAAACACCACGTTTTCCACCACCTGCTGTTAATGCTAAGTCAGATTCGTTGTCAAAACTATTACAATTTAGCCAAAACCATTTTTGAGGAAAAGCACCGCCCCAATTTTTTTCGCCGTAGGCTGGAGCGTTAGTAAATTCATAAATTTTACCATTCCAGTCTATTACACCACTAGCTAAACCATGAGCCATCAAAATCTGCCAACCAGGTTCAAATATTTGTAAAAATGATACCCACCCAGCTGTTGATTGTTGAATGTTTCCTTGGTTACCCCAGCCGTAAATTGGTTTGATTTCATATTCCCAATAACAATACTTATTTGTACCCCGATCGCGAATTAAACCTTGGTTTAAAGTTGCTGTTGCTTGATACCCTTCTTTGATATGAGTCTTAAATTTTTCAGGGGAAAGATAACAGGGTTTTGAAGTAATATTTCCTGAACCAATATTTCCTGAACCAATATTTGTTGAGCCTATAGTTCTAGAATCTGTATTTTTCGAGTAAAAATCTGTTTTCCCCCAGTGACCTAAGGCTAATACATCAGGACTAGCCCAAAATTGATTCACATTAGGAAATGTTCTTACCAAATATTCGTCATTGGGTCCAAGTATTTGTGCTCCACCACCACTATGCTCTCGCTCGCCAACAGGATCTTCGATAGAGTACATAAAAGCAAAAGTTTGCTTCTGAGCAGGTAAAGTGACGCGGTAATACCAACCTTCAAAGAACCGGCGAGCACTACCGTCCCAATGATAACCACTATGAGGTGTTTGAATTGACAATAAGGAAGTTGTAGAAGGAACTATCATAGAAAAAGATTAACAAGATTGATTATTATTATTTTCCCTATATGAAAAAGCACCTGGATATAAAAAGTGCTTACTATATCTTGGGATTGGAACCAGGTGCATCTTTCGCCCAGGTTAAGCAAGCTTACCGTCAGTTAGTAAAGATTTGGCATCCTGACTGTTTTTCTGACCTCGATAAAAAACAACAAGCAGAGCAAAAAATTAAAACTATTAATGAGGCTTACGAGTTACTCAAATCTTATCAAGCGGACTCATCCAATCAACCCAAATTTTCTTCTAAGCAGCAAACAAATAAACCTGGTACATATAAACCTCGAACAAATAAACCCCAAGCAGATACAACTCAATCGAGTAAAGAAGAAAGTGAACCTCAAACAGAGAAAAAAACAACTAAAGTATATGTTTATCGTTCTAACGCCCAAACCTTTTATCAGTCAGGGGTAGACAAGGCTAATGAGGGCAGATACGAAGAGGCGATCGCAGATTTTAGTAGAGCAATTCACCTCAATGCTCATTATGTTGAAGCATATAAATATCGTGCTTTTGTTTGTCATAAGTTGGGATACAAACATAGAGCTAATGCCGATTTAAATCAAGCTGCTAGGATCGAAGAAAATTTTCAATTTAACCGAACGAGAGACTCTAGTCCAGATTTAAACTCGACCTGGAGGGAAGCTGTACGTTACCGAAAGAAATCATTTCTAGAAAGATTGTGGGATAATTTCAAAGCATTTTGGAAAAAAATTTTTTTGGGAAAGTTTTAGTTTGGGAGATTGAGTAATAGTTAATTAATCAGTTCGACAGCGTCCCTCAGTGTCAATGCTACACTCAAGTCGCTGCTGACGTTCTCGAATAATAGTTTCTAAATTCGGTCTTCCGGTTAGAGCAAGTCGCCATTCAGCCCAAATACCATAAATGAAATTTGCGATCACGCCAATTATAGGTAATTTGGTGATTGCATAAACCCAACCCATTCCCAAAGCTTCATAAACGCGGCGAAAGACTTCCACATTTTTAATTACTGTACCGTCGGGTAAGACTGCATGAATCCGTCCCATTGCAGCTTCAAAATCAACTCCACCATTTTCCTCTGGGTTGTAATCATCATCTGCAATATCTACAAATGCGACTAAATTTCTCCCAGCATCGCGTTTCTGTAAAAAGTTAACTTCACGCACGCACAGGGGACAATTACCGTCGTAAAGTAGCTTAATTTCCCATGATGATGAAGACTGATTCAAGTTTTGGTCTGAGTCATGGACAACAGTATTTGGTGAAGACATAGAAATTCTAAATTATCTTAACGAGTCTAGTCAGGGAAAAACCTCCACTATCTAACTTATCTCAGATCGTTAAGAAAAGTAAAAATATAAAACTAAATGTAAATTATTTAATCGTTAGTAGAAAATGTCCTATCTCATGGGTGATTGTAAATCTTCGTCTATTTAGAGGGTGAGAACTATTTACACCAATAACAGCACGGTGTTTTTTTAAATCTCAAAGCAAAAACCCAGATAGTTTATCATCTGCGGGTTCATATTGTATTGCTATCCCTAAAGCGCCTACCAATTCTTCTACAATCACTGGGGGTGCTTTAATATTATATTCATTGAGAAGTTTCTCTGCAGTAGAGCTTATATACTTACGTCTAACTGGCACTAATTTTCTTTTTCCTCTATAGACGTGACTGCAGCTTTAATCCAGTCTTGTTCTTCTGGGGGACGATTTTTCAATAAATCTTAAGTTCGACTTCAAATTTTGCGCGATAGTTAGGAAGCAAATCAACAGGCTCAACCTGCAATGCTACAGCTAGATCCATTAAGGTGTGAACCAAAATTTTTCAATATTTGTCACCGATGTTCTAGTAATCGAAACAAGGGAAGCAAGTGCTTCTTGACTCAATCCTATGTTTTTTCTCGCTTGCCGAATACTACTACCGACTTCTGCATAAAATTTTTGGTTATCAATCATATTCAATCTGGAGATGAATCGAAACAAAAACTAACCTGGAAATATCGGATATCCAGAGTTATTTTAGAGCTTGTTAGTGAAGACGCTAAAAGTCTCTTACTTTCAGAGAATCTAACTATAGAGGGATTGATAAATCTCATCGGTATGGTTTCATATGGTAAATCTACACTGATGATAGTATTGTCCGTGCTATTGGCAAGACGTGGACTTTATACAAGTATTGTTCTTGGAGATGTAATTAGTGTTTTAGAACAAGCAAAAATATTTCATAAATTGGGTATTTCAGTTGCTCCTGTGTTAGGGGCTTCAAATCGGGATAGACATGCTAATCGTTTACATAGAGCATGGCATTCACAAAATTCGAAGCAGCCTTTAAACTTAGCACATCCCGGATTTCAATGGTTGAGTACCTCTTGTCCTCTAAGCGAATTACGTAGAGATGCACCTCGTCCTTTTAAGATGAGAGAGCAACCCTGTATTGGATTAACGACTTTAAGCAACGATGAAGAAAGAGAAAAAGAGGCTGAAGATACTGAGGATGAATATGCTTGTCCGATTTATAGTGCTTGTCCATTTCATAAAGCACAACGGGATTTAGTCAAAGCACAAGTATGGATTGCAACACCGGCAAGTTTGGTATATACTCGTGTAGCTTCGCAGATAAATCGCGAGAGTATTCGATTTTTAGAGTTGGTTTATCTTCGTAGCGATTTAGTAATTATTGATGAAGTTGACCAGGTACAGGTGCAACTCGACAATATTTTTTGTCCCAATCAAAAGTTATTCGGTGCTGGAGGAGATGGCTGGTTTAGCAAAGTTCAGCAACCTGTAGTGGAACAGTTGAATTTTAAAGGACGAGTACAACTTGCAGACGATGATACAGATAATTGGTCGCAAGCTCATGCAACCGCACAAATTGCAGTTGACCGGATTTATAATTTGTTACTAAAGAATCCTCCAGCTTTGAAAAAATGGAGCGAACGTGGCGATTATTTTACTTACTGGTTGATTTTATCAGAAATTGCAAATTCTTTATGCGGAAAAATTACAAGTAGTGGAAACGACGATCAGGTTAGTGAAAGACTAGTAGACTTATTTGGTAGCTATCTTAATGACCCCCTTGGCGATCACAGCAACCATCCTCTCGCTGAAATTAGCCACAAACTTCTATTAACAACAGATAAAGATTTGGCTCGACAGAATTTACGAGAATGGATTCTCAATCATCAAGAGTCTAGTGGTCTGAGTGAAAAGGTGTTAGATAATACTGTTGTGAAGATGGAATTTGCCCTGTTAGTAGCGGTACTTCAACAACGGTTTAATTCGATGCTGCGGGATTGGAAGTTGGCGGAAGAAGTATATAAATTAGAAGGTGGAAGTTCCCTACTGTTTCAGACTCCACCCAGAGATTATGAACCAGTAGTACCGACAGCACCTATGGGTAATATACTGGCATTTCAATATGTACAGTCTACTGAAGACGCACCTGGGGACTTACGTTTTTTCAAATGTTTGGGTGTGGGACGCTGGTTATTACTTCATCTCCACGAACTTTATGCTGGTGAAGGTATTATTGGACCGAATGTATTGTTACTTTCAGGTACGAGTTGGGCTGGTAAATCGCCAGGATATCACATTCAAGTTCCCGTGGCTGGAGTGTTGCGTTCCCCAGAAGAAGAGTTAAAAGCAATAGAAAAAAGTAAATTTCGTTTTGAGCCTTATTTTTATGACGATTTGCAACAACTTCCAATTAGAGTATCGGGAAGCAAGAATAACGAACGCGATATGGCTTTAAAGGAATTGCTCAATCAATTAGCGCAGCAGGGTGGCTTGGGAGGACCGAGTAAATTAGAAGAAGAACGCACGAAACTACCGAAACATCGTCAGCGAATTTTATTACTTGTAAGTAGTTACGAACAAGCAAAATTAGCACAGGAACATTTAGAGAAAATCCGTCCGGAATGGCGCGAACAGGTGATGCGTTTGGTATGCGACGATGACCAATTTGAAACTGACTGGTGTGGTAGTGGACAAAGCATACAGCGCGGACTTGTAAGTAAATTCCCCAGCACGGAAGCTTGGATTTTAATTGCACCTTTGATGGCAATCGAACGCGGACATAATATTCTGAATGAATTTGGTAAAGCTACATTTGGTGCAGCTTATTTCCTTGTTCGTCCCCATCCCCGTCCAGATGATATCAATTATGCCATCCACTCTATCAATCGCTGGGCTGTAGAAAAGCATAATGATGCTTTCTGGTTAACCGATAAGTGTGAAAATGATTTACTAACAGTTAACAATGCCTTTCTCAATGCTACATATCGACATTGGCGTTATCTACTGCGATTGCCAATGATTTACAGTTTGGGCAATCTTGGTAACGAGCTTCAACTCGATTCAAATATTAGCAGCATAAGACAGCGACGACGTGAAGCAATAAATCAACGCTGTAGAGATAGAACAATATATTCCTTAGTTTTAAAATATTGAGATTGAAATTACATATCTCGAACTTCTCTCGAATAGATTTTGTGAAATATAAACAGAATTTACCTAATTTATAAGTATTTAAACTTTTTTACAGCCTATTAATTTGTAAACTCACAATACAAGTAACCTATCAAAGCCTTGTAGCTCATAGCTTATAGATTGCTCCCAAACATATCTATAATTATCCATGACAAATATCTATACATAAATTGTTACAAATTTTAGTATGATGAGATCATAAGCAAAATGAGTATTTATTCTTATTCACATGACAGCGGAACAATTTCCTTGGCTTACCGCGATTATCTTGTTACCACTCCTTGCAGCTCTCCTCATTCCCTTGCTGCCTGATAAGAATGGTAAATATGTACGTTGGTACGCCTTAGGCGTAGGTATAGCAGATTTTGTCTTAATGTGTGTTGCCTTTTGGCAAAATTATGATTCCAGTAGTGCAACTTTCCAACTAACAGAAAATTATGCTTGGGTTCCTCAATTAGGAATAGACTGGGCTGTTTCGGTTGATGGTCTATCTGTTCCCTTAGTGCTTTTAGCAGGTTTTGTCACAACCCTTTCCATGTTTTCAGCTTGGCAGGTTGACCGTAGACCCCGTTTATTTTACTTCCTAATGTTAGTGCTATATGCGGCACAAATTGGGGTTTTTGTAGCTCAAGACTTGTTGCTATTTTTCATCATGTGGGAAGTAGAACTAGTTCCTGTGTACCTACTGGTATGTATTTGGGGTGGTGCTAGACGTCGTTATGCAGCAACTAAGTTTATTATTTATACAGCAGCAGCTTCCATATTTATTTTAGTCGCAGCGATCGCAATGGCATTTTATGGTGGCGGTGATGTGACCTTTGATATGGCTGCTTTGAAGATGAAGGATTTTCCACTAGCTCTGGAATTACTTCTGTATGCAGGTTTATTAATTGCTTTTGGCGTTAAACTGGCTATCTTCCCATTGCATACATGGTTACCAGATGCTCATGGCGAAGCTTCTACTCCAGTGTCAATGATTTTGGCAGGCGTACTCCTCAAAATGGGTGGATATGGATTAATTCGCCTTAATTTAGAACTTCTTTCCGACGCACATATTTACTTCGCACCTGTTTTAGCAATTCTTGGTGTAGTCAACATTATCTACGGCGCGTTGAATTCTTTTGCTCAGACAAATATGAAGCGTCGTTTAGCATATTCCTCCGTTTCCCATATGGGTTTCGTCCTACTAGGTATTGCATCCTTCACTGACTTGGGAATCAATGGGGCAATGTTGCAGATGATTTCCCATGGTTTGATTGCTGGAGTGCTATTCTTCTTAGCTGGTGTGACCTACGACCGTACCCATACAATGGCAATGAAAGAAATGGGTGGTCTGGCGTTAGCAATGCCAAAAGTATTTGCTCTATTTACTATAGGTGCAATGGGGTCTTTAGCCCTTCCCGGTATGAGTGGTTTTGTTGGCGAACTTTCTGTCTTTATAGGCTTGACAAGTAGTGATATCTATAGTTCAACATTCTGTACCGTAACTGTTTTTCTGGCAGCAGTAGGAATTATTCTGACACCGATTTATCTTCTCTCAATGCTCAGAGAAGTATTTTATGGTACAGGTAAAATGACCTGTGACATTACTAATGCCTTGCTCGAAAACAAGGAAGATGAAGGAACAGTATGTTTTGGTACAGATTGTCTCTTACCTACTGAGTCTGTTTATCGCGATGCTAGTACCCGTGAAGTGTTTATTGCAGCCTGCTTCTTGGTACTGATTGTTGGTATTGGATTTTATCCTAAGTTTGTCATGCAGATGTATGACGTCAAAACAGTCGCTATCAATACTCAAGTCCGTGAATCTTATACCTTAGTTGCTGAAACAAATCCTAATATTTACGAGAAAGGATTTTTGACGCAGGAACTTGCTAAAGCTGAAATGTCTTCTGTTTTGGGGACTTTAGATTAACCCGTTTGCAATCCTGGTACTGCTGCGCGGAAGTAAAAAGTAAAAAGTAAAAAGTAAAAAGTAAAAAATCATTAGCATAGGGTGTCCGTAGGACATAAGTATTGTGTTCTTTAGCTTTGAAGTTTTCTAAATGGTTGGTTCATTTCCACCAACCTGTACTAGTTTATTACTTGTACCTGTGTTATTCGCTGAATTTTAATTTACAACAGTGAAACCAGAAAAAATAAGCTTCAAAATATAAGCGTCAAAACATAAGCTTAGAAAAAATGTTCCAGACGCAGGTTAAAGATTAAGAGAGAAGAGAGTAGGAACACTAAGTTAATTCCGATGTTCAAAACTAAGCGGTTGCTTTTCGGGAGTGAAAGGCGATCGCTTCGAGGCGCTTTAAGCGTTCGGCTTGGCGCGTTAAAACGCCTATGCACTGAGCCGCACCTGCGGTGAATGTGCTTATCGCTATTTTAATTGTTATTTGTTTAGATCCAGGTATTTCTCTAATTGCTAAACTGAATGCATCTCCCTTGGTTGTGAAATTCCTATTATGACTCGTTGGTTCAATACTGCTGGTCCTTGTAAAGCTGATATCCACTACATGTTACCGCCGACGCTTCGGTTACCCAATTTAGAGCGGTTAATTGACCAACAAAGTTATTTTGTCATTCATGCACCTCGCCAAACTGGTAAAACTACCGCGATGTTGGCGCTAGCAAAACAACTAACAGAAAGTTGTAAATATATAGCTGTTATGGTTTCTGCAGAAGTTGGTGCACCTTTTAGTAATGACCCAGGTGAAGCTGAAGTTGCGATTCTTGATGCTTGGGTGTCAAGCACTCAGTTAGATTTAGCTCAAGATTTACAACTTCCTTTAAAATGGAAGAATGCAGAGCCAGGAAGAAGAATACAAGCTGCTTTACAGTCTTGGTCACAAGCCTTATCAAAGCCTCTAGTATTATTTGTTGATGAAATTGATTCCTTACGAGATGAAGCTCTAATTTCAGTTTTACGACAATTACGCGATGGTTATCGCCTCCGTCCTAACAATTTTCCCATATCACTTGGTTTAGTAGGTTTACGTGATGTCAGAGATTACAAGGTCGCGAGTGGGGGTAGTAACAGATTAAATACTGCAAGTCCATTTAATATAAAAGTCCGCTCCCTAACCCTGAGGAATTTTACTGCTACAGAAGTTGGGGAACTATACCAACAACACACTGATGATACCGGACAAGTTTTCACAGAGTCGGCAATCGAAACAGCCTTTCATTTGACTCAGGGACAGCCTTGGTTAGTAAATGCTTTGGCTAAGGAAGTTGTTGAAGAGATGGTAACAGATACGAATGTCGCCATTACATCAGAGCATATTCATAAAGCCAAGGAAATTTTAATTAAAAGACAAGATACTCATCTCGACTCCCTTGCAGAGAAATTACGAGAACCAAGGGTAAAAACAATTATTGAACCGATATTATCAGGACAAACATTGGGGGTGACCTCATCGGACGATCGACAATATTTGCTGGATTTGGGTTTGTTAAGAAGAGATCCTGCGGGAGGATTGATAATTGCAAATCCGATTTACCGAGAAGTTATTCCCCGCGTGTTAGTACAAGGAACTCAAGATACATTACCTCACATCAGTCCGAGTTGGTTAACTCCATCAGGGGAATTAGATACAGATGCTTTACTCAAGGCATTTATAGCATTTTGGCGACAACATGGCGAACCGTTGCTTGGTAGTGCTGCTTACCATGAGATTGCCCCACATTTAGTATTAATGGCATTTTTGCATCGCGTTGTGAATGGGGGTGGAACCTTGGAGCGGGAATACGCAATTGGGCGCGATCGCATGGATTTATGTTTGAAATATGGAAATGTAACTTTGGGAATAGAACTCAAGACTTGGCGAGATAAAAAAGGAGATCCGTTAGAATCGGGTCTGGAACAGTTAGATTCCTATTTGGCGCGGTTGGGAGTAAATTTTGGTTGGTTGGTGATTTTTGATTTGCGTGGGAAGGCTTTACCCATAGAGGAGCGTTTGAGTACTGAGGTTGTGACCAGTGAGAATGGGCGCTCTGTTACCGTTGTTCGGGCGTGAAGTATAAATTTTAGATGTCTTCACGAGTAATCAAGTAGTAATCCGGGTATTACTATCGAAAATATTGGTTAAAGTGCTTGATCGCAGCTTGTAGAGAATCTAGAAAGCTGTTTGAAAGATAAAGTAGATTTATATACAAAAAACAAATACTAACAATAGTAACAATACATACTTGATACACCTGCGAAAGCGTGTTAAATAACTGTTACTTGATTGATTATGCGAGCAGTTAATAACATTAAATGTAACTATTTCCGGAATTTAAATGGCTAGTAATATAGTTATTTATACTTATAAATTAAATAGCATCATAATAGGTTAGTATTTCCTTTTAATAACAACTTTTATCTTCTTATTGAAATAAAAATTATATTTAGGAGTTCTAGTATGAGTTTATATATTTATGAACCTAGAATACATTTGTTTGCTTTTTCTAATAAAGAAAATACAGAAAATAATAAGAATAAAAATTGGTTTTGGGATAAATGCAATGAAATTATTTCTAAAGCAACTCTAAGTCAAAATTTTGATATATTCGAGCACATTAATCTGGATACAAATAATACAAATTTAATCAAAAAATTTCAAGACGAGGATGCTTACCAACCGATTTTTTTTGATGAAAATACTAATATAATTACTGATAAATTTAACAAAGATGAAGATTTAATTTTACAACATACTAGTAATAGTAGTATTTATGCCGTACAAGTTGATGATAATTATGGATTATGTATTAATTTCAATTTCAATCATCCAAGAATAGTAACTCAGGGGGTTGAAGTTAATCAATTAAGATTTTTAAATCCAAATAATGTTTTAACTCTAGAAAATGAAAGAAATGAAAGTTGTCAATTTGTAGGTCAAACCTTAATAGTTACTGCTCAGCTTTTAGAACAAGATAATAATAAAACAAATAAAGAACTTAGAAATTTAGCTAAACAATGTATTAAAGCTATCTTTCCCAATAAACACTATACTTTTAACAGACAAGGTCAGTTATTTAATAGTCCAATTTTTGAATACGGTAGTCTTAGGCGTAAAAGCTTAGGACGTTATCAACATATTTTAATTTGGTTCTTCTATGATAGGCAAGAAAGAGAAAAATTTTATAAAAATTATAATGATTTTTTAGACTTGTTTTTATACAGATCTAGAATAATAAGTGCTTTTAAAGAGATTCGTCGTCAAGAAAACTTAATAGCAAAAGACCTTAAAGAAATTAACGATCAGATAGATAGTTTACATTCTCGCAAAAATAATAAAAACCCAACGGAAGAAGAGTTATTCTTTTTAAAAGATAAGCTTACTAAGCTTCCAAAAATGGCAATAGAATACGGCAAAAAAATTGGCGCAATGTATGATTTGCAGTCTAGAACAGTAGTTGAAGATAACTTGTTACTTTATAATCATAAACTGATAGATTTAGAAGATACCACAAATATTTTTAGCGAAAAAGACATTGACTATTTCATAAAATTTACGGAAACAAATTGTAGAACTTTTCTAGAAAAAACTATTGCAAAAAGTAGGTATTTTGAACACAGTTCTACACTAACAGATAATGCGATCGCATCAGTCAGAGGTCAAATTGCAATTGAACAAACAGAACTAGAAATTCAGCGACAAAAACGTGAAGCAAAAAGCCAGTATAAACAGCAAATCACAATCCTAGCCATAGGTAGTGGTATTGCTGCTGGAGAAATTTTTGCATCTAGTTACGATCTAATAGGTGAAGAGAAATTACCCCTACTAACTTCATCCTATATTCATCCCTTTTTCTTATCTATTTTCTACAGTTTACTATTCGGCTCCTTTGTAGCAATACTTATTTGGACAACACCTAACATATGGAATTTTAGAAATCAGACACGGGAGTTAACAAAGATAAAAAAAATTCCAAGCTTTAAAGTTGTTCAGAGACTCCTACATAATAAAAATAATAGAAGAAATAATTCCTCCCGCTAATCTTCTTTTGCTTGTATAGTTGTGTTCCTTATTCTCTCGCTTCAAAGCAATCCACTCACTACCTACCTAAATTTTCTGTTGCTTTATAACTAGGTTTTATGGGATATATTTCTGACTGCTGTAGACAAAGGTAGTAAATTACGAATTTCTTCCCTAACACTCATCAGGATTTTACCAAGATGATTTTGTCCGCTTCTATCCGCACCACATCCCCAAAAATAATCCCTAGCAGAATCTTCCACTAATAATCTATCCCCAGTACCTAACAATATATCCCTGATATCGGCGTGGGTAATAAATTTGGTCAAGACAGCTTTTCGCATCACTTCAATTTTGCGTATATCCCACTCCGGATGTGGTTTCCGTGTCGAACAACGTCCTAAACTAGCTGCTTCTTCTGGGGTACTTACTTTGTGAATTATTGGTATTACAGCTTCATACTCAGTGTCAACAAATTTTTGTGCTTGGTAGTAGTGTTCAACCGTTGACCAGTAAGCACCTTGAATGAAGATTCCATGCTTCGAAAAATTGGAAAAACAGCCGTAAGGTTGCCAAACTTTGTAAAAATAAATAGTCATGTAAAATGTGTTTTTTATGAATCGATTTCTAAGATTTTGCAGACAGTCGCAAAGTTTCGGAAGATAAAAATTAAGGGTTTTAAGTTCAAGGTTGTAGATTCAAGGTTGTAAATTCAAGGTTGTAGATTCAAGATTTTAAATATAAAGATTTTTACATTATCACCGCTATCGTACATCTATTTTTTCTTATCGCAAAAACCACCAGTTAAGCAGTTACTTTTCAATCTATTAACATTTTAGTTATTAAATATAATAATAGATAATTTTTGTAAAGATGTAATAATTTATATCAAACTTCAGATATTTGATAATGGGTAATAAGTCATTGGTAATAGGTAAAGAAAAGCAATTACCATACTATGGACTGAGGAGTCTTCATAGTAAATATCCTCTAATGTCGTATGCTTGCAAGCAATTATGAAATAAGTGGCTATGAAAAAAGTAATTGGGGCTGGGTTCTGTCGCAGTGGCAAAAACAAATAGGAGAATGGATTCAGTATCAGTTACAGCGCTTCGATCGCACTTTACCTGACTGGTCACCTAATTGGTCGATTAGTAAAAACTTTGTAGATTTTCTCGGTATTTTATATTGGATTATTTTGGGCTTATTTTTCATTTGGGTCATTTGGCGTTTATGGCGAGAGTTTAGCCCTTATATTTATGCTTGGTTAGCTGATGAGCGTTTTTCACCCGAACAAAATGGAGAAAAATCTACCCCGGATTTATCTGTAGAATCATTAATTTCGCGATCGCAAAGTTTGTATCGTCAGGGAAATTACTCAGAAGCTTGTCGCTGTTTGTATGTTGCGATGCTGCAAAAATTACACGAAAAGAAAATTTTACGTCATAAATCCAGTCGCACCGATGGAGAATATTTACAGTTACTTCAATTATCTGTTACTCCAATGCAACCCTATGAAACTTTGATTACGACTCACGAGCAATTATGTTTCAATAATGCAGAAATTCAAGCGGAAAATTACCAACAATGTCAGCAAGCATATCGGGAAATTGAAGACTAATGAAACGTTCAAATCGCCTTGCTTGGTTTGGAGGAATTGTCATTCTTGCGATCGTTATTTTGACTTTGTTTAGCGCTCCTTCAGCGAACAAAATCCGTCAAGGTTCTACCTACAGTCGCTCTCCCGATGGTTATGGTGCTTGGTATGCTTATATGCAACAGCAAGGAATTAATATTCAACGCTGGCAAAAACCTTTTGCACAATTAAAGCAAAATAAAGTAAATCAAGCAAAGCAAAAAAGTTTAAAGTCAGAAAGTTTGAAGTCAGAAAATTTAAAGTCAGAAGATTTAAATTCAGAAGATTTAAATTCAGAAAGTCTAACATTAAAAGAAAATCCAACTACTTTATTACAAATTTATGGTGCTTTGGTACCATCAGAACCCAATGACTTGGAACGAAAATGGGTTAAAGCTGGTAATACTTTAATTGTGCTTGGCGTTAATCAACCTCCAACCGGTGCAAATTTTTCTACTTTACAGAAATCTTCCCAGGGTGAGATCAAAATCGAAACTACCAGACGCTATCAAGCTGAGGGAAGAAAATCGACCAGTACGAAACCCAAGGAACAAGTACAAATATCTTTAGGCGATCGCTTTGGGGCTATAGTTTGGGAACAGAAATTTGGTAAAGGAAAAATTATTTATTCAACTACTCCTTATTTAGCAGCTAATGCTTATCAGGATTATCAAAGTAATTATCAATATTTAGCTGAATTGGTAAATCAACAAGGTCATCAGCTATTTGTAGATGAATATATTCACGGTTATAGAGATAGTAAACAAAATGAAACTAAGAAAAACAGCGGTGCTGCTCAAATATGGGAATATTTAGCAAATACACCAGTTTTTCCCATATCTATCCAAGCAGGAGTTTTACTTTTAGTATTGGTATTTGCTCAGAACCGTCGGCTAGGAAAAGCTATTTTTTTAGATAAACCTGTTGTTGATAATAACGAAGCTTATATCGAAGCTTTAGCAGGAGTACTACAAAAAGCCGAATCTGCTAATTTTGTTGTAGAAATGGTCGGTAAAGAAGAATTAATTCAGTTACAAAAAAAGTTGGGATTAGTTACCAGTCGTAGTGATGGAAATCCTCAAATAGATCGTGAAGAGTTACTGAAAGCTTGGCGAAATCATACAGGAACTTCTGACACTCAGCTAAGTAAAATTTTACAGGTTTATTCTCGGTATTCTCAAAATTCTCAAAAGCGTTCAATTAAAGATAAAGAATTAATAGATTGGTTAAATAATTGGGAGCAAGTAAAACAAATTTTGTCTCACAAGGGAAAAGGGAACAGGGAACAGGGAAAAGAAAAAAGCTTTTTAACCCCTAACTCTTAACTATTTACTCACGGTTTGCTCATTTAAAATCGAGTTAGAAAAAAGCTCAACGATTAAATCAGGGTTTTTGGCTATAACAAAGATCCACTACTCCACCTTAATTATGAGATTGGATAAAAATAGAGTTTTTAGAGTTGGGTGATTGTTTGAGAAGAATTATTATAAATCGTTCAAATCCTTACAGTAAATAGATTTTTCTATTTTTTGGCGATTTCTCTAACTCCAAAAAAAATGGGCGAACCGGGAGTATTTACTCCTTATTTCTTACTTTTTACTTTTTACTTTTTACTTCTTACTTCTCACTCCTGACTCCTGGGAAAACTTAAAATATAAGATACCAGGTGTTCAAATGTACCGCCTTAATAAACAAGCCTATAATATCCTCATAGAAGAAGTTCAAAGATGCGCTGCAAAAGACGAAATTGGTAAAACTGAAAAACAAATTGTCGTCAAGCGTTTAACAAAAATGCGCCTCCAGAAAGGTGAACCAGCAAAATTAGACGAACTACGCGACACCATATTTGATGTATATCCCCAATTTAGCGAAAAGGTACTCAAGCAAGCTGCTGCATTAAATCAACCCCCAAATGGGTTCAATAAATTCATCAATCAAACTATTTGGATCGCTGCATTAATCTCGATTCCAGCAGGAATATTATGGGTTATCAATTTACCCTACCCAATGATTCGTAAACCTGTAGCTCAAAAAGCACCCATTTTACTTTTTCCCAGCTTTTGGACTATGGATCGCAGTTATCGCGGTGCAATTAATTCTCTAAAACAAGCAGAACAATTATTAAATAAATCTACCAGCACCGCTGACATTGAAAGAGGTTCTAAGAAAGTTAAGCAAGCACAAAAGCATTTAAATAATCTTCCTGTCTGGTTTTTGGGATACTATCCCCAGACATATTGCACCATGTTTGGCTGTGTTTGGAAATTTACTTTTGATGAGTTTAAAGTTGCGCGAGAACGCGCAGCACGGTTAGAAGCGATCGCATTTCAAGATACAAACGCTTTAAAACCACTCAAAGCAGTAGAAGAAAGTATTAAAGAAGCAAAAAAACAATATCAACAAGCAAAAAATATTTCAGATCGAGAAAAAGCGATCGCTAAATGGCAAATATCAATTAATCAGTTAAATTTAATACCTCAACAAACCCTTGCAGGAAAAACAGCAAAAGCTAAGCTCAAAGTCTATCAACAAGATTTTCAAAATGCTGTGGTTTCTTCCTTTATCAGTGCTGCTGAGGAATTTAATACCGAAGCGGAAAAAATTACAGCTACACAACCTCAAGTTGCAGCAGAGTTATTAAAACAAGCTGTCACGCATTTGAATAAAGTACCTACAGATAATCCCCGATATTTAGAAGCACAAAAACTGTCAGCGATTTACCAAGTAAAAACAAAAACACTTGCTAATTCTAATGGTGGTAATTATATTAAAGCAGCAAAAGGATTTGCGATCGCAGCGGCTAAAGCATCACAAAACCCACCTCATAGGGCTGAAACTTGGGGAGAAATCGCTAAGTTATGGCAAAAAGCAATTGAAAAACTGGAAAAAATTCAAGTTAGGGAACCAAGTTACAGTGAAGCACAAAATTTACTAGCAACATACCAGACAAATTTAGGTACGATTAAAACTCGCCAAAAGTTGGAAATTGAAGCTCAACAAAAATTACAGCAAGCTCACAGACAAATTCAAAATTTAATTGCAAATCCTGGCTCAAATCCTCAACAATTTAAGGCTCAAATTCAAGGTGTAATCAATCAATTGAAAACGATCAGTGCGGGAACTACTGCTTATAAAGAAGCGGAACAGTTATTAAAGTCAGCATATGACAAACTAAAACAAACTTGAAATTGATATTAGGCGTTAACCAACAATCCTTTGTAGAGACGTAGCATGCTACGTCTCTACATTTTTGGGATTTACTGAAAAATGCTTAATTTATGGACTATTAACACATCAATGTGCTAGCAATTAATTCGCACTAAGTCTTATCCTTGAGTCTCCTCTATGAAAAAGCTGCTTATAAATCCCTTATTTTTATTCATATTTGGTGCGATTGCAGCTACGGTCATTGGCTATTTAATCAATCAATTACCTAACATTCCTAATTTCCCTCACAAAACCGAAATACTGTTTGCTGCTGTATTTATCTTCACTATATTGACTGCTTTAGTTGCATATCAACAATCACAGCAAAAACCAGAAGATGCATCTGCAGATATTGACCCCACAATTCGTCCCAGATTACTCGAAGCAGAAGGTACAAAAGTCAAACAAAGACTGCATGATTCTTTACATCACTCGCTAATGCTCGATTTGAGACGGGAAGAACAACCGCAGCAAGTTGGTCGAAAACCGCTTCAGACTTTTTGTATACAGTATCGGTTAACAACACCACTAGTCAGCCGAAGGTACTAGACAAAATAATAGATGTATTGCGACGGGATGATATTGGTGGACGTTTATTAATTTTAGGAAAACCAGGAAGTGGAAAAACCACAACCTTACTGGATTTAGCTGAAGAATTACTCGAGCGAGCAAACAATAATGATAGCAAACCTATACCGATAATTTTTGAACTTTCAGCTTGGCGCGATGACAGTATAGATATTTTAGATTGGTTAATTATTCAACTCAAGCAGGAATATAACCTTGCACCAGGGATAAGTCGATTTTGGTTGGAACGGGGTGAAGTTTTACCATTATTGGATGGTTTGGATGAATTGGGTTTAGAAAAACAGAGAAAATGTATTCGAGCAATTAATGAATATTTAGCAAAAGATGCGAAGCGGAATTTGGTAGTTTGCTGTCGAGAGGAAGAATATATTGCAGGGGATGAACAACTTTCGGAGTTGCATAGTGCTGTGTGTTTGCAACCGTTAAGCAATAAACAAATTCAAAATTATTTAGAAGTATTTGATCGAGGGGATTTATGGCAAAGTATAGAAAATAATCCTGAGTTTTTGGAGTTAGCAAAAACTCCTTTGTTACTGTCAATTATGGTGGTTGCTTATCAAGGACAAGCAATACAAACTAAGGAAGAATTATTTGATGCTTATATTGAGCGTAGGTTTGAGGTTAATCCTGCAAATAAAGAGGAGCCATAGCGTAGAAAAATAATGCAGTTTTTGAAGTTTTTAGCAAATAAACTTCGAATAACACAGACAGAATTTTTAATTGAGAATATTCAGCCTAATTGGCTACTAAATAGTAGGCAAACGTTAAATTTTAAGCTAGTTTTTGGGCTGATAATATCGTTAGTCTATGGATTTTTAGGGTTCATTTATGGTTGTATTTTTGGGTTTATGACTCCTGGGCTTATTTTTGGACTGATTATAGGCTTTATCGTCGGAATAACTTATGCACTTATTTCTGGTCTAGATAATATTAAAACAGTAGAAGCAATTCAATTTTCTTTCACACCAACCAAACTTAAATTTTTTTTGCAAGCTTAATATTAGAGCTCAAAAATAGGTTAATGATGACTTTAATTGTAGGTCTAATTTCTGGAATTATTTCAGGCTTAATTGTAAGTATTGTTTATCTTGAACCTATTTATGGACTGATTTATGGACTAGTCTTTGGAGCAATACTTGGACTGATATCAGGACTCATCATAGCAATAATTTATGCTTTTATTTCCGGAGGTGTTGTAAAAATTGAAAGTAAAACCATCAGTAAATTAGTTCCTAATCAAGGTATTTGGGCTTCATTTAAAAATATGATTACAATCGTGATTTTATTTAGTTTGCCTTTTATTTTGGGAATACTTTGGTTTTTATTTTTTCATAATATTAAATTAACGATAATTCTAATACTTTTACAATTGTTTATAATACTTATAGCTTTTAGTCCTAGTGGTGGACTAGCCTGTATTCAACACTTTTCCCTCCGCTTAGTTCTTTGGCACAATGGTTATATTCCCTGGAACTATGCCAAATTTCTCGATCGTGCTGCAGAACGTCGTATAATCCAAAAAGTAGGTGGTAGCTATCGCTTCATTCACCGTTTACTACTCGACCACTTTGCCGATATGCCTATTTCTACAAGTTCACTAAAATAGACAAAGAAATTAAATTATGTATTATTTAATTGCAATATAAAGATGCATTACTGCGCAGCGAGAAAGGTGACCAAAAAAAATTCTCTTGCGTATATGAATCCTTGTATATGACTTTTAATCACAACGGTGCATTACGGTGCAATTGGGGATTATCTCGTAAATCCAATATTTATTTTTGCACCTAACAGCACCCTACAATTATTTTATTTTTGATTTATAAATACATCTGTTTCAAGCATTAGATAATTAAGCAATTAGAAAAATAATTAGGGATTTCCAAACAATAATTCATACCATAATTTTTAGCTGTAGGGGCACACCGACGTGCGCCCAAAAATATATCTGACTTTTCCCGTTAACTCTGGAAAAGCTTACCCAGCTTGAGATTCTGGAGCAATTACGGTATGTAGAGTATAGTAATGAAAATTGGGTGCAAAAGGTAAAAATTGATGTTGGACTGGTGGGAGAAAAATTTTGCGACTTGTGAGTTGGGTGACCGCCGACTGAATGAGCGTGGGATGTTGATAGGTAAGACTTTGAGTGAAGGTTTTGGCAAAGGGCTGTCGGAAATTTTCAACTGCAGAAGGTTACTAAAGAGAGAGGACTGAGTTTTTGCCAACCCAAAAGTGGAATTTTGTAAGATAATTGGACCCCACTGTCAAATGACGGGGGAAACTGTTGCTGAATATGATGCAGTGCTATGTGTGGGAGACACTACCTTTCTGGATTATGACAAGATTGTAGCTAAAAGGGAAGGTTATGGTCCCATTGGTAAGGGAGGTAATGGTTTAATATTACACAGCGCTTTAGCAATTGAGCCAGGTAATGGTCAATCAATGGGTCTGTTGTGGCAAAAACTGTGGAATCGAGAACCAAAACAGAAACCACCAAAAGATGAAACACTGGCCCAGAAGAAAAAACGGCAAGCAGCATCCCGTAAAGCAGCACGAAAACGCCCTTTTGAACAAAAAGAATCTTACAGGTGGGTAGAGGCGCTGACCACTGTGGAAAATGAAGTTAGTAAGTCTACCCGTGTAATTCATGTCTTTGATAGAGAAGGTGATATCACAGAAGTTTTCCACAAAGTTCGTCAACTCCAGCACACGGGAGTTTTAGTACGTGCCGCTCATAACCGTAGTTTAGATTCTGATAGTGAGCGGCTCTGGTCAAAGCTGGAAGCACAACCTATCCGTTTTGAACAAGAAATTGAACTACCTTCAACCAGCAAACGTTCTGCCCGTAAAGCCAAGTTAGCTGTAAGGTTTTGTCCTGTGAATCTCCGTACTCCCTACCGTTTTGACGACCGTAACCCAATATTAGTATATGCTGTTTATGCCACAGAAATTGATTGTCCAGATGGTGAAACGCCCATAGAGTGGATGTTATTAACTACGGAAGTTGTTGCAGATATCCACACAGCTTCTATGATTTTACGCTGGTATTCTTATCGTTGGCGGGTTGAAGAGTATCATAAAATTTTTAAATCTGGATGTCAGGTGGAACGATACAGACTTGCTGCGGTTCGTGGCGCAGCCGCGCGTCTTCCATGGGTATGAAAACCTTGATTGGTTTTTTGAGTGTGATTGCGGTAGAACTATTGCAGTTAACTTATCTACACCGTACTCAGCCCTTAGCCCCTGCAATTGAAATTCTCAATCCCCTTGAACTCAAGATTTTAAAAGCTAAGTCTCCCAAACTCCCCAAAGTGCTAACTGTTAGCTGGGCTGTTGAAGCTGTAGCTCGTCTTGGTGGCTACCTTGAACATCGAAGCAAAACACCTATTGGTATCCAGGTTCTCTGGCGAGGTTGGTTAAAATTGCATGACCTCTGTGAGGGTTGGCAGCTTGCAAAAGAGACTTAACGGGAAAAGTCAGAAAAATATATAAGACCAATTTATACCCTAAAAATATAGCGCTACGTAATTAGGTTGGAACTGGAACATTAATTAATGAACTCTAAAACCTATGATTAATAAAATTTTGTTCGCATCGCGTGACCAAAAGTCATATTTTAACTTTTAACTTTTGACTTTTGACTTTTGACTTGCGCGTAGCGCTACGATGGGATATTCTCCTATTTGGAATTCCCCTTAGCATGTGACGATACAAAACTTAAAATATACGGAAAATAAACGGATAGCGGAAAGGTTCGTCAGGATTACCCAAACAGCTTAACAAAGCCCAAATTGTTAATCCCCAGTGAAGTAAAAAACCGAAAGCTACTAAGGGGAAAAATAAAATTCCACCTAACCCAAAAGTAAGCCAAGATATAATACCTACCGGTACGCCAATTACAGTCGCCCAAAACCAAACATTGAGGTGAAAATT
This sequence comes from Mastigocoleus sp. MO_188.B34, assembly GCF_030065675.1. Classification (GTDB taxonomy): domain Bacteria; phylum Cyanobacteriota; class Cyanobacteriia; order Cyanobacteriales; family Nostocaceae; genus Mastigocoleus. The sequence continues at coordinate 22,272 of NZ_JASJDK010000030.1, forward strand.
CATCGATTCTTTGGCGTTACTTTGAACAACCGGGTCATCGGAAATGATGCTGATTGTAAATGGAACTGCGATCGACAAAAACGCCGTGCTAAAAAAGATTGCTGCATGACACAAACAAGATAACAATCGACGCTTATCACGGTTATAAGTAATTTCTTGCATTCCGGAACTCCTTAGTTTATCTTCTATGGTCTATCTTCTATTAACTTGCTCTTCTAATTGCAATTTTAACGGGCAGATACTTAAGTTGAATATTGGAGTTTGCCGTACTCAAGAAAATGTTAACCTTTAACCAAATTCAGCAATCTAATTCAGAAGCAGTTATTAACTTTACATTAAGCCTCTCCGCAGAAGAACGTACTCGCTCCCGTCATCGTTTCGCTACTGAAGAAGGAGAAATTGTATGTTTGCGTTTACCTAGAGGAACTGTATTGCAAGATAGTGATATTCTCTTAGATGAAACTAAAAATTATTTAGCCAAAATTATTGCAAAACCAGAAGAAGTTATAACTGTATATGCCGATAGAAACATTGATTTAATCAAAGCTGCTTACCATTTAGGCAATCGTCACGTTCCTTTAGAAATTACTACAAATTATTTGAGATTGTCACCGGACCCAGTATTGCGTAAAATGCTGGAATCATTTAACTTGAAAATCAAAAAAGAAACCGTCCCATTTCAACCACAAAAAGGTGCTTATGAACACCAAGTATGGCATGCGCACTGAGGATGAGTATACATTTAATAATAATAATTTATTACATCTTTTACAGTTAGCTAGCCCAACTTTACCCGTCGGAGCATACAGTTATTCTGAAGGTTTGGAAACTTTAGTTGAAGTTAACACAATTTACGATCGCGATAGTCTTAAACAGTGGTTGACTGCAGAATTAAAATACGGTGCAATTCGTTTGGAAACAGCTATTGTTTTCAGAAGTTATAAATGTGCGATCGCAGGAGATTGCCAAGCATTATATGATTGGAATGTATGGCTATCAGCAGCAAGAGAAACTGAAGAATTACGTAATTCTAGTTGGCAAATGGGACGAAGTCTTTCTCAACTTATGAGTAAACTTCAACCCCAAGTAACACCGCTGATTGAAGCTGTGGGAGAATCTTGTAATTATGCGATCGCCTTTGGTGTCGCAGCAGCATTTTGGAAAATTCAAATACAAGCGGTCTTGTTGGGTTACCTTCAAAGTTGGTTAACTAATTTGATCGCGGCTGGAATTAAACTGATCCCCCTAGGACAAACAACCGGACAGCAGTTGTTAGTGGAATTTCAACCCTTATTAATAGAAACAATTAAAACAGTTCTAGAGTTAGAAGATGACGAACTTTCTTGTTGCAGCTTGGGCTTATCTTTAGCAAGCATGACGCATGAAACGCAGTATAGTAGGCTGTTTAGGAGTTAATAGTAATAGGTAATAGGTAATTGGTAATTGGTAATTGGTAATTGGTAATGAGCAAGTAACTTTCACCGTTCCCTGTTCCCTGTTCCCCGTTCCCTGTTACCTTTGAACTGATAACTGACAACTGACAACTGACAATGAATGCATTTCGAGTTGGAGTCGCTGGACCCGTTGGTTCTGGGAAAACAGCCCTAGTTGATGCTTTATGCAAAGCAATGCGTCAGTCCCATAATTTGGCTGTCGTAACCAACGATATTTACACTCAAGAAGACGCACAATTTCTAGTTCGTTCTCAAGCTTTAGATCGGGAACGCATATTGGGAGTGGAAACCGGTGGTTGTCCCCATACAGCTATCCGTGAAGATGCTTCAATGAATTTAGCAGCCATTGAAGATTTAGAAGTACGCTTTACCGATCTCGATTTAGTGTTTTTGGAAAGTGGTGGCGATAATTTAGCTGCAACTTTCAGTCCAGAATTAGTAGATTTAACAATTTACGTGATTGATGTTGCTGCTGGGGATAAAATCCCCCGTAAAGGTGGTCCAGGAATTACCAAGTCAGATTTGTTGGTTATCAATAAAACTGATTTAGCTCCTTATGTGGGTGCAGATCTCAAGGTAATGGAGACGGATACACTAAAGATGCGGGGTAACAAACCTTTTGTATTTACTAACTTAAAAACTCAAGATGGACTCTCACAGGTAGTTCAATTCATCTCTGATAGTCTTTGCTAATCACTAATTCAAGTAATACTTGAATAACATAGTAATTTAATAACAAAATTCCATTGTAAATCGTAATTATTGTCAGAAATTTATACAATGGATTACTTAATACCTGAGAGACTTGCAGAACAGAGGTAGTTGTGTTTTTTGACCGCAATTATCCTAACACTGACTCATTATTAAGATATTTTTCTATTTATCTGTCCCAACTTCCCTACTTACTTGCGTTTAAAAAATTAGCAAAGAGGTTATAAAACAGCTAATACAGTTATTTTTGGCTTCATAAATTAGCCTTATCAGCTATTCTAAGCAATAGTCACAATTAATCTTTAACTGTAATAGTCATCAAACCTCTATGAATCATCATAGCCTCAAAGCAACTAAAGAAACAGTACATCTAGGTGGTTTTTCTCATCTTTTAAAACCAGCTTTGACAGTAGAATCAGGCGATAAGATTGATGTGGAAACTTACACTGGCTACTATATTCATGATAAAGCTCCTGCTGATTTTATTACGCCAGAATTTACAGAAATCTGTAAAAATTTAACTCCGGAACGCAAAGTTGCAGGAGGTCCCCACTTACTGACTGGACCAATTTATATTCAAGATGCACAACCAGGTGATGTTTTAGAAGTAAAGCTAGAAGCAATTGAGCCAAGTTTACCGATTGGTTTTAATGCAATTCGCAAAGGATGTGGTGCTTTACCACAACAGTTTGGACAACCAAATTTAAGATTTATTCCCCTAGACTTAGATAATAGAATTGCTGAATTTCCCCAAAATAGCGGAATTAAAATTCCTTTAAAGCCATTTTTCGGTATCCTTGGTGTTGCGACTCCCCAAAGCGACCGCAATTCCATTCCTCCCGGTAATTATGGGGGAAACATAGATAATCGACATCTGCAAGCAGGTTCGCGAATATTTCTACCTGTGTTTGTTGAAGGTGGGTTATTTTCCATTGGTGACGGACATTCAGCACAAGGTGACGGAGAGGTGAACGTTACCGCAATTGAAACTTCTATGAAAGGTACCATTGAGCTTAAGCTTCATAAAGATTTCCATTTAACAACACCACTCGCTGAAACCACAGAACATATCATCACAATGGGTTTTGGTGAAACTTTAGATGAAGCATTCAAATTGGCTTTGCAAAATACAATCGAATTTCTCACATGTTTTGCTAATCTATCCCCTGAAGATGCTTATGTTCTGTGCAGTATAGCTGTTAATTTTCATATCACTCAGGTTGTTAATAGTCCTAACAAAGGAGTACATGGGATGTTAGCAAAATCAATGATTCCTGAGAATTTTCTTGATTTAACCTAAATCCTAAATGTTCAATTGATATTTGATGAATTTATGGGTTATTAATTTATAGTTTATGAGCTTATAGTTTATGAGCTTATAGTTTGTGAATTTATAGTGTGTGAATTTATGGATTATTAATTTATAGTGTGTGAATTTATAGTGTGTAAATTTATGGGTTATTAATTTATAGTTTGTGAATTTATAGTTTGTGAATTTATAGTTTGTGAATTTATAGTTTGTGAATTTATAGTTTGTGAATTTATAAGTACCAATGACTGTAATGAGTTTATTGTTATTGAAAAGTTGGTTAATTTTGCTTGGTGGTGGATTATTGTCAGGTATTTTAGCTGGTTTTCTGGGAATTGGTGGTGGTACGATCCTGGTACCACTCCAAAAAGCGTTAGGATTTACTACTATTGAAGCGGTTGCAACTAGCAGTCTTGCAATTGTAATTACAGCAACTTCTGGTAGCATTCAAAATTGGCGCATGGGTTTTATTTCATTAAAACAGGTACTTTATTTAGGTTTACCGGCGCTATTTACTGCTCAATTAGGAGTATTTCTAGCAAACATAATTCCAGAATTTGTTTTGTTGATTTGCTTTGGCTTGTTGTTACTCGCTAATATTTATTTAGTGCAACTACGCAAACGCCTTAAAAAAGCAAATAGTAAAAATATAAAACAAGAAGTTAAAGTTACACACTCACAAATAAGATATCCAGAAAATTCACAGTCAGAAATAACACAAATAGAAGCAATAAATTCACAAACTATAAGCTCAGAAGCAAGAAGGTCAAAAGGTGTAAAGTTAAAAACTAATCCTGCAGTTGCGAGATTGATTACAGGAGGTTTAGCTGGTACCCTCGCAGGATTATTTGGAATTGGTGGTGGGGTAATCATGGTACCCCTACAAATGCTGTTACTCGAAGAAACGATTAAAATAGCGATTCAAAATAGTTTGGGTGTCATCGTTATTACAGCCATTTCTGCTAGTATCGGTCATGGGATGAGTGGTAATATTTTATTTTCTCAGGGTTTAATTCTTGGTTTTGGTGGACTACTAGGAGCCCAAATTAGTACCAGATTCCTACCAAAATTTTCCGATAAAGTTATTAGTATTTATTTCAGAATATTGTTAGTATCTCTTTCAATTTATATGTTTTGGCAAGCATTAGAAGTTTATAAATATCAACAAATTAAAGATACTTTTATCTAATTTGTCAGCGTTATAATTTGTCAGCGTTATAATTTATTAACAATCCAATTACTTGAATATCTAATAGGTTTAGGACTTACGCAACTGGCATATTTTTTGGCTTAGGGTGCGTGAGATGCGAAAATATTTGAGCGTAGCAATAAGACTTATAACGTCACGCACCAACCACCGATTGTGACAATTGCGTAAGTCCTGAGGTTAAATATCAATCAATAAAATACCTAATGAATCGATTTTCTGAACTATAATCAATTTCCTGAAACATAGGGAGATGTAGCTAAAACTTCTGCTCCCCTCTTCATACCTTGAGTATCTGAAGATGACCAACAGCGAACTGCTTGACAATGATGAGCAACTAATAATCCCCACAAACCTTTTTTGAAAGTTAAAACAGGTACTACTAAGTTTGCACGAACTTTTAAGCCCTGAAGAAATTCACGGTGACATTCATGAATGGATTCAGTTTCAATATCATTTATTGCTCGCACTCTACCTTGCAAATACATCTCAGCATATTCATTATTGAAGCATTCATCTGGACCTATGGAACCAAGGATTGAATACTTGTCTTTACTTAAAGATTCAAAAATTACTTGACCTTGCCATTGAGCATAGAAGTAGTATAAAACGACTCTATCAACTTGAAGTAACTCTCGAAGGTTTTTGATTGTTTTGATAATTAATTCATCTCTTTCTATTCTTTGGTTGACTTGATTAAGAATCCTTTCTAAACCCACATCTATATACCTATTGTCTTCGGGTTGATTAAGATTTTCCATCGTATTAGATCGATATCATATTAGGTAGGTAAAGCTTGACGAGTTATGTTCGCACTATATTTGAATTGAGAACATTCAGATTGTGACACAAGTATTTCACCGCTAAAATATTGTTTGAGATGAATAGTGAATTATTCGTTCTGGACTTACAAAGAAATATCAAACACAAAAAACTATCAACCACAAAGGACTATCAAGCATAAATGACTATCAAGTTTATAACTTTTAACTTTTAACTTTTAACTTTTATAAAAATACCAATATATATCCTCAGTAGTTGTATTTTTTACAGTTTTTTTATGAATTATTATTTGTGTGAGTATTAGTGTTAGTAAATATTAGTTTTAGTGAAGATTAATTTTAAATTATGAATTGATGATAATGAATCATCACTAATGAATTCAAATAAATAAATCCAAATAATCGTAAATTTTACGACAGTACTATTTTCTTATTGTCATGAATAACTGAGTGGAGTTAAATCCACTCAGCCATTAATTTATCGGTCTACAGAACCCATAATTACGTCAATACTACCGAGAATCACAACGATATCAGCCACTTTTACACCTTTCAGTAGATGAGGCAAAATCTGGAGATTGTTGAAGTCTGCTGCACGAATCTTCCAGCGCCAAGGGAAGACATTGTTGTCACCTACTAAATAAATTCCGACTTCACCTTTACCACTTTCTACGCGAGAGTATATTTCGCCGTTGGGAATCTTGAAAGTAGGTGCAACTTTTTTACTGATGTACTGATAGTCTGGACCATTCCACTCAGACTTTTTACCTTCCATCATCCGCTTTGCTTCCAAGTTCTCGTAAGGACCACCAGGAAGACCTTTAATTGCTTGACGGATAATCTTAACGGATTCACGCATCTCACGCATCCGTACCATGTAACGGGCTAAGCAGTCACCGCTTGTTTCCCACTGTACATCCCAATCAAAGTCGTCATAACATTCATAGTGATCGACTTTACGTAAATCCCACTTCACCCCAGAAGCCCGTAGCATTGGACCTGAGAGTCCCCAGTTAATAGCTTCTTCACGGGTAATTACACCTATACCTTCAATCCGACGACGGAAAATAGGATTGTTAGTGACTAATTTTTCATATTCATCTACCTTAGGTAGGAAATAATCACAGAAATCTATACATTTGTCGATCCAACCATATGGTAAATCAGCAGCCACACCACCAATGCGAAAGTAGTTGTTATTTACCATGCGATAACCTGTAGCAGCTTCCCACAGGTCATAAATCATTTCCCGTTCGCGGAATTGATAGAAGAAAGGGGTTTGAGCGCCAACATCAGCCAGGAAGGGTCCAAACCACAGCAAGTGGTTCGCAATCCGGTTTAATTCCAGCATGATGACGCGGATGTAGCTAGCACGCTTAGGAACAGAAACATTTGCTAACTTTTCTGGAGCGTTTACAGTCACAGCTTCATTAAACATCCCTGCTGCGTAGTCCCAACGACTTACATAGGGAACATACTGGACATTTGTCCGACTTTCAGCAATTTTCTCCATTCCCCGGTGCAAATAGCCCAGCACCGGTTCGCAATCAACTACATCCTCGCCATCGAGGGTGACAATCAGTCTTAGAACCCCGTGCATTGAGGGATGGTGCGGTCCCATGTTCAGCACCATCGGTTCTGTTCTGGTTTCAATTCTTGCCATTAAAAGAGTTCTCTCCCCTAAATGAACGGTTTTTCACTCACCCCTAGGTCTTAATTTGCTTTAAGCTCGGATTTTTAGTAACAAAGTAATGTTGATATTTTTGTTACATAATCACCAAATTCAACAGATGAGTTCTGCAGAATTTAGGGGTTTAAGTTTGATTGACTAACTCTAATTATATTGATGCATAACTTTTTAATTGTCTTTGTCATTTGTCCTTTATCATTTTTTAGATGAGCAGCGACCAGCAAGTCCCGAACACCGATGAGTAAACAATAAACAACAAATAATCACAAGTGACAATTGACCAATGACCAATGAATTTTCTCACATTTCGGTTTTAAGTCGAGAAGTAATTAGCGGTTTAGAGATCTGTCAAGGAGGACATTATTTAGATGCAACTGTGGGTGGTGGTGGTCATAGTCGTTTAATTTTAGAAGCAGCACCAGATGTAAGGGTAACTGCGATTGACCAAGATGAAGATGCTCTTGCAGCAGCCAAAAAAGTTTTAGCAGAATACGCTCAAAGGATAACGTTTATTTCTAGCAATTTTGCCAGTTACCAGTTTCCTATAGGTAAATTCAATGGTATTATCGCCGATCTTGGAGTGAGTTCTTATCATTTAGATTCGCCGGAACGGGGTTTTAGCTTTCGTTATGAAGGTGAGTTAGATATGCGTATGGATCGGCGTCAATCTCTAACAGCAGCGGAAATAATCAATCATTGGGATGAAAAGACTCTAGCTAATATTTTCTTTGAATACGGTGAAGAAAGATTATCGCGACGTCTTGCGAGGAGGATAGTCGAACAACGTCCATTTCAAACCACTACCCAATTAGCTCAAGTAATAGCTTCTGGGGTCAGTGCAAAATATCGTCATGGAAGAATTCATCCAGCTACTCGGGTTTTCCAAGCTCTGCGAATTGCAGTTAATGAGGAATTGAAGTCTTTAGAAACTTTTATTGAAAAAGCGCCACATTCTCTAGTCCCCGGTGGGAGAATCGCAATTATTAGTTTTCATAGTTTGGAAGATCGTATAGTCAAGCATCGTTTTCGGGATTCACCACTTCTCAAAGTTTTGACCAAAAAACCAATTATTGCATCAGAAGAGGAAATTAAAATAAATTCTCGTTCGCGTTCGGCTAAATTAAGAATTGCCGAAAGAATCGAGGGATAAAATTATACTAAATAAGTGAAAATTCTGAGAAGAAATCTGAATTCAGTAATGAATAAATAATCTATTCTAATTCATGTTTTCTAAAATATTTTTTCTCAAATTCTCATACTTCTCTTGACTTAAGCGATAAATTTCTGGTCTAGGTTTACCAACAATATATCCCTGAATTGAGTTAACACCAATTTCTTTCAGACGATATAAGCTAATCGGTGTCGTTTCATCTACACCTTCGATAATTACACTAGGTGGGTTTAAATCATTTCCCGTTACTAATTCAACAATAGAACGGATAAGAAGATCGCTCTTATCATGATATAAAATATTTCTATCAATTTTTAAATGAGATGGTTTCAATCCAGCGAAACGAGATATTGAAGAATAACCAACACCAAAATCATCAATTGCAAACTTAATTTTTAACTGTCTCACATATGCTAGTAATTTTTTTTTAAAAAAAGCTAAGGGGTCTTTCAAACTAATTCCATCACTGTACTGTGGTAATTGTGTTTTTTCTGATATTTCCAAAATTAGGTCGCTAGCGGTTATAAAATTATCTCTGATGATCTGACGGACGGTTTTGAAATAGGAACTGCTAATTAAGGATTCTGGGTATACGTTAACTGATAGTGGTGCTATATCTTTCGCTCTATTTTCTTTTGCCTTTTTTCTTGCATCTCGATAACTTAGAACAGCAGTCTTTAAAAAATAACTATCTAGCTCAATGGTAAACCTTGCTCCCCACATTTCAGCAGCCTGAAATAAATCAATAGGAACTGTTAAAGTTTCAGGATTCCTAGCTAAAGCCTCCCAACTACTGATAAATAGTTTGTTAGGGTCTAGATTAAGAATTGGCTCAAAATGAACAATCATTTCTTGAAGGCGATCGCGAAATAATTTGAATCTCCGGTTATATAAACGGGCTGCAACAAATCCAAAATCTCTTTTCAAATCATCAATGATAGCTGCTTCGACTAGTACGGGATTAAGTGATAATTTTTGGCAAGCATGATAAAAACTTGATAAAATTCTTCCGTATACATCTCCTAAAAGATAAGAATTTTTAGGTATACCACAAATCACTATTACCTCTGCCTGTGGTAAAACTTTCAAAGGCACCATCACAAATGCTTTGACAATCCCATTTTTATCTTCATGCAATCTGTAGATACCGTGATAGGCAGGATTAAAGATTGATAATCGCGAAATATTAGGTAAGATATCTGAGTTTAAAGTATTGTGATAGAAATCATTTTCTATGTTATTCGCAAGATTGCTGTGGGATTTAAAATACCATTTATCTTGATTGTCAATACCTAGAATAAAAACAAAGTCTGCCTCGGAAGTTTGTCTAATTATATTTAAAATATATTGTTCTGAATTTCCATTAATATTAAAATCACTACTTCTTAAATCTGTAAGTTGTCGGATTAGTTTTCTGATTAATTCTTCATATGGTTCTAGAAAGTTATGCAACTGAAATGTTTTTGATGCTAGACTATACAGATTTCCTGATGGTTTTGCTATTCCTAAGCTTACTTCTGTTAAGTTCATGCTTTGAATTTCTTTATGTTGTTGTTCTGTTGTCAAATTATTTGTTTGAGCAATAAAAATATCAAAGCCTTTATCCTTCAATACAATGATTTTAGGCTTCATACTCAAAGCATTTTCTTCAAGTTTATTGCAAGCATATTCATGTAGTTCGCGTGCTGTAATTTTACCATCTCTATTTAAATCACCAGTTCCAGTTTCTATTCCTTCTACCAAGTGATGTGTGTATACTGAAACACCTCCTACTTGTTGTTCAAAGGAATATTGAGTCGAACTTGAGGATGTAAGAACAACTCGACCTTCAGCACCCAGTTGACTTTGTAAATCTACAGATCCATCATCTTTCGTTAATAATGAAGGGTCAAATGCTCCACTAAAACAACAATCAAGGATTATTACCTGTCGCTTAGAACGACTGTTATTTATCTGATCGTGAACAAAACTTGCAGCAACTGCAGTTGATTTGATTAGTTGATTATTTGGATTTTTACGAGTAATTCTAGTTGAGAAATACAATCTACCATTATCATCTTTGATTCCATGTCCAGAAAAATACAACAGCAGCAAATCTTCCTTATTAAGACCGGAAAAAAAAGTTTCTATTTCCTCCCTCATAGATTGAACATCAGGATTTACAAGGATTTTGACTTCATTAAATCCACCTATTTTTGAATCCTGTAAAACTCGCTGCATTGCTTTCACATCTTTTATTGCTCCAGGAAGAGAAGTGAACCCAGATTCATATTCACTTACCCCAATCAGTAATGCGACTTTTTTAGGATTGCTGTTTTTGACCATATCTATATATCTAAAAAATCTTTTGCTCCTTGCACTACTAATGCAAATTCTTTTCTGCTATTTGTTTCAATTCCTAATTCTTTCCCCGTGGGAGCTTTAACTTTGTTGTGTCACCTAATAGTTTTGTGTCGCCTAAGCAGTCTTGCTAAGGTGTCTGTAGAACAACTGCCATGATGACAGATATTGGATTCGCTAACTTCATATCTATACTGCTATTAAATAGCTAATAATAGCATAATCCAATAGTTTTTTTATTATTATTTGGTTGTAAAATATATCTCTTTCTGCCAATACTCGATGCAATCTACTGGCTCTTAAAAAAATTATGATTATATAGAGATAGATATTTTGCTTTTATTTAAAGGTTTACTTTTTGTTCTACTTAACTTAATTTGCAATTTGAGCGCTCATCAATACTGAATTTTTCTAGGTAGCTCAACGCAAAAACTAGAGCCTTGACCTGGTTCGCTTTGAACATAAATCTTACCTTCCATGATATCCACCAAGGATTTGCTAATAGCTAGACCCAAACCCGTACCACCATATTTGCGGGTGGTTGTTTGATCTACTTGGCGAAATAGTTCAAAAATATACTTTAAATCCGTTTCAGAAATACCGATACCCGTATCTTCTATTGCGATCGCAATTTCTTCTTGGTTAATCTCCCAAGCTTTAATTCTGATACTACCAGCTTCAGTAAATTTAATTGCGTTCAATAAAAGTTTAACTAAAAGTTGTTTTAAGCGAACTTTGTCATTGAATACGATGGGATTTATAAGTTCAATTTGAAAATTTAAGTTTAAATTTTTTCGTAACGCTAAAGGACGATGTTCTGAAATCAGGGTAACAATCAAATTTGTCAAGTTAAACTCTTCAAGATGAAAAGATAAGTTACCAGTTTCCACTTTAGCAAAGCAAAGCATATCATCAATTACTGTCAGTAGATGATTGCCATTATTCAAAATCCTTTGCACCATTTCTAGCTGTTGTTTCGATAAACTATAGCTACGTTGGCGTAATAAAACTTGTGCTAAACCTAATATTACATTTAAGGGAGTCAGCAATTCATGGGATGTTGTAGCCAAAAATTGATATTTTTGCTGGGTAACTTCTAAAAGTTCAAGATTCTGCAACTGTATATGATGTCTGTTTTTTTCTAAATCTTGATTTCGCTTTTTTAATAACTCATTTTCTTGGGCTAAACTTTTTTCTCGTTTAACTAGAGATTCGATAGTTCTAGCATTATTAATTGCGATCGCTACCACTTCACTAATCCCTGTAAGCAAGTTTTGCTGTTTGCGATCTAAAATAATAGACTTTTCTCTGCTACCAATACCCAGCACCCCCAAAGGTCCTGTTTGGGCTGAATCTATTGTCAAAGCATAAATATTACGAGGAAGTATATCCCCAGAAGATAAATAATTTATATCCTTATAATTATTTGTCGCAATTTGTCCTGAATCTGCTACAATTACTCCATCTTTACGATCATCTACTTGAAATATAAAAGGAACACCAGTTACAAAAACTTTTTTCAACAGACATGTTTCATGATGCACTTGCTGAAAAAGTTGGAACTGTTCCAAACTAATACCAAAACTTGCAGCCCAATCCAAACTATCTGCTTTATCACTATACAAACAAATAAAACAAAATTGAGCACCGTCAATAACTTTGCCAATTTCACTTACCATTAGTCCAAATAAACCGGTTGAGTCAGTTAATCGCTCGTTAAAAAGATTGGTTAACCTTTGGAGTTTTTCCGGTTTGTAAAGTTGCTGTTGGGATACTGATTTTGCCCTCACAATACCTTACTGTTATTTGCTAAGAATCATTGTTATTTGTTGGTGATATTCTCAAATACCACCAACAAAAATTCATGAGTTTGGAACTTACGCTTTTTTTAGCGACATTTTAAGAATTTTCAATAGAAATTTCTTCACAAACCTTCTCAGTCGTGTCTTGGGAAGATTTGTTGGAATGATTTGGATAATTTTCCAATTAACCTACAGACAAAATAACAACAAAATCAACATCGATAGATAAAACTAGCTTCTATCTAAGTAGTTATTGTATGTTTTTTGTCGAGCGTAAGTGTTAAAAATAAGACAGTGATAAGATTTTTCTGTTCAAAGTGTACGAATGAAATAATTTATAGTTACCTTAGTTTATCAGCTTGCAATGGTTATCCCAAGGTGCTTATGATTTTTTCCGTATTGACTACAGTAATCATAGTAGCTAAATTTACTGTTTTCCCTTTCTAGGAAGATTAATAAATCTAAGTTATCCTCATCATAAACAACAAATTCTAATTTGTTGATAAGTATAAATTTTTTTTAAACTTTGTTCTCTAATAAGCATTTAAAATTGACGATCTGGTATTAGCATAATGCGACCAAAAGTCATATTTTTTAACGTAAAGTTTTTTAATTTTTCCCCCACTAGGTCGCTAATTTCTTGAGTTCGTCCGAGAAATTCTAAGCAGGGTGTGGATTGATAAAAATGGGTCACGCGGACGCGATCGCCAATTTCCAATAGTCCTCGATCTGCAATTTCTATTTTTGGTGTCCAGTAAATACCTTCACCTACCTTTGAACCCCACAGACGCAACCATAAAGTTATCACCTCAGTCAAAAGTTCGGGAATCTCAAGTTCCAACTACACCATTACAACGGGACTTAGAAAATGAAAGAGAGAAATCCTTTAATCAAAGTCAAACCACCACAAATTACCAAGATTTTCAAATAATGGTCGATAAAAATAATAATATTCGCGCTTCCTCAGATGCAGGTGGTGAAGTTTCGGGTCAATTACGCTTGAATATGAGAATAATTAAACCGATTTTAAATCTGATTAAACGTGAGGAGATAGATAAGGAATTACTGGAAGACTTAGGTAATGAACTTTATCAAGCACTATTCCCCAACCAAATCAATGCTAGATTTCACGCCACGATGGCGAATATACAAGGGAATGAATACAGCGCCCGCCCGCTTACGCTTAATATTTGAATCTCCCGAATTAGCCGCTTTACCTTGGGAATTTCTTTATGATGAAGGAACTAATACTTTTTTAGCAAACAACAAACAAACCGTAGTCTCTCGTTATATTGATGTTCCCCTGCAAAAACGCGATATCAAAGCTGCTAGTCTACCCCTCAAAATTCTTTTAGTCATCTCTACTCCAAGTGACTTAGCCAGCTTAGACGCAACTGGTGAAGCAAATCTGATTCAAGAAGCACTGAAAAAACACATAGAAGCAGGTCTAATCGAGTTAGATCTAGTAACAGAAGCTACCACACGCAACATCAGACGCAAGCTTGATGAAAAAGCTTACAATGTATTTCACTTCATCGGTCACGGTGTCTTTAAAGATAATAAAGGTCAAATTGCCCTTGTGGATGAAAATGGTAAATCTAAATTATTAGATGACGAAAGATTTGCAAGTTTCTTTTTAGGCGATTACAAAATAGGACTCGTACTACTAAACTGCTGTAAAGGTGCGACAGTATCTACGAATAAAACATTTGCAGGTACAGCACCAAACCTAGTACAGAAGGGAATAGCCGCAGTAATTGCTATGCAATACACCATACTCGATCGCACCGCTAAGCTATTTGCAGATGAATTTTATAGTTACTTAGCACAAGGTAATCCTGTAGATACAGCGATCCAAAAAACCCGCAATGCTATTTCTCAGGATGTTGGATTAGATCGCGATTTTGCGACACCGGTCTTATATATGCGGGCTAAAGATGGAGTAATTTTAGATTTTGATGAGTTGTAGAATGACCAGAATATTAGAATGACCAGAATATACTTTGAAGTTTCTACATTCGACTATGCAGTAATTGCAATAGGTTGAAATTTTCATTCCACCAAACACAAATTTTCCAAGCTAAGTTTCTTGTATTTGTAGGTATTTGGGCGGTACATTATCTACTAGCCAAACACCATTATCAGAACAATAAAACAGATAACCGTTTTTATGCATTGCCATCGCATGAACTAGTAATACTATTGGTTTACCATGTCTCGCACCAACTTTTTGTGCCGTTGTAATATCCGCAGACAAATGTACGTGATGACGTGACATCTTCGACAAACCATTAGTCAATATTGATTCTATACTTTTATGTCCTGTCCCGTGATACAAGATATCAGGGGGAATTTGACTTACTAATTGCAAGTCAATTTTTACACTATGCCCTTGATTTGCACGAATCAGATTACCTGTTTCATCAAAAGAAAAACGTTTTTTGTCGTTGTTAGCAACAACTTCATCTAACTCCCAACGACTTATAGGAAATCCATTTTTCTTACAAGCCCTCAAAAGCTTATCAACTTCCACCCAACCACCTTTTTTCAAAGTAATTCCTATTTTTTCTGGTTGATGGCGTAGATGTCTACTAAGATATTTACTAACTTTTATTAAGCGAGTACTATTCATTAACTAACACCCAATGGGGGTGATTTTCTCATTATTCAACTTTGAAGCAAGTGTAACACAAAATAATTCATACTAAACTACACCACATTATATGTGTTGTTCAAAAAATAAATTTTGCGATCGCAAACATTTTTAAAATATAAAAATTTGATCCTGATTTTGTTCGAACAATTATTATGTGAAAAATATGATATGAAAAATCAGCAGCTTCCAGTATTCTTCACGAGAAAGCTACTGATGGAGAGTCAAAAAATGCGTACTGTATTATCATAAATTTAGTTTAAAAATGGTAATAATAAAATCACCCTTTGGGGTTATTTTTATCCTTGGCCGGAATTAAAACTCGAGTATTTATCTATTTGCAGAATATTTTTAGGCAAATATGTTACCTGTGAGGGGTGACACCCATGCAGGTCTTAGCCCCATAGCGGTTCTCAGATACTTTTCCTAAAATGAAGCCTCAACAACAATCAACACAAGCGCCAGGTTAAGGCACCGTATTTACTGGCGCTTTTATTTTATTCTTCAAAGTGCTCAATAGTGCAGATGTCCTTCACCCCTCAGGGTAGACGCACCGCAATAAAATTTTTTCTCCTTTTCCCCAGTCACTAATCCCTAATTCCTATTACAGCTTCCAAAGCAACTTTGATCGCTCTTTCTTTTTGGGGATCTACCCCTTGGGAGTATTCCAAAGAGAAAGGAACGCTGATATCAGGTTTTACCCCATTTCCCTCCAAACGGTATTTATTGTTAATCAAAACATCTGCTACAGCAAGGTAAATAACACTACCATCTTTCATAATAAAAGGACTACCTCCAACCACAGCTCCAGCAGTTTGAGAGCCAACTATTGGACCAATTTTATGCTGTTTGAAACCAAATGCTAAAATTTCCTTACCGCTTCTACTACCTTTATTCACCAATAAAACTACTGGTTTTTTCCATTGAAAATTACTATTTACAGGCTTGCGATCGCGTCTAATGAAAGTAATACTCGGGCTTTCACCAGTAAATATATGAAGATAATCTGGATCTGCTCCACCCCAACCATCTCTTAAATCCAAAACTAGTCCATCTGCATCTTTTTACTTGCGCGTAGCGCAATATCTCAACTCAACAAGTTATGAGCGCGAGGTTTGTGCCTTCGAGCTAAACTATATGAGTAGAATTCCTATTTCATAAGACTTTTGTCTAACATCAAAGAATGACTATTGACTACGATGTCGTAATTATTGGTGGTACTTTAGCAGGACGTTATGCTGCTTGGAGCGCAACCCAGTTTAAAGCTAGAGTTGCTTTAGTTGAACCGAATGTTAGCCAAGAGCCGATTAAAAACTCGATTAAAAATTATACTTTTACTCAAACGAGTAAATTTTTACAGAAATTAAGTAACCTACCCGGTTTTGGTATTGATGCTTTGTGTTCTGGGAGCAAATCTGAGACAAAAGAACAATGTCAAATCCTTTGGAATTGGGATCGGGCAATGTTATACGCTAATGGCATTGTTGCTAATACTCATCAACAACTTTCGCCAACAATGTTAGCAGCACAAGGGGTAGATGTTGTTACCGAACAAGGTCAATTTCAAACATCACCAAATTTGAGCTTTGTTGTAAAGGATCGCTCCCTGCGCAGTCGTAGTTATTTACTCGCAACAGGTGCTATCCCAGCAATTCCGGATATAGAAGGGTTGGAATCTGTAGGTTATGTGACTCCCTTGAATATTTGGGATTTGTTTGCGCGATTATCGCAGTCTACACCACCAAAAAACTGGACTATTGTTGGTGGTTTACCTCAAAGCATTGAAATAGCACAAATTTTAGTACGCTTAAATTGTCAAGTCACCTTGATATTGGAGCATCCTTATATTTTTCCCCAGTTGGATCCAGAGATTGCTTTACTCATTCTTGCTGAATTAGAAGCTGAGGGAGTACGAATACTTCAAGAAACTGTAGTTACCCAAGTACGACAGATTGATGGGAAAAAATGGCTTCAAGCAGGAGATAAAGCAATTGAAACCGACGAAATTGTAGTAGCAACTGCACAACAACCAAATATTGAATATCTTAATTTGGCTGCAGTAGGGGTCAAATGGTATCAAAATCGCCTTGTAGTAAATAAAAAATTACAAACAACCAACCATAAAATTTATGCTTGTGGGGATGTAATGGGAGGTTATAGTTTTACCAACATTGCTAATTATGAAGCAAGAGTTGCACTCAAAAATGCTTTATTCTTTCCCCTGTCTAAAGTTAATTATCGTAGTATTCCTTGGGGAATGTCTTCCCAACCAGCAATTGCACAAGTCGGTTTAACAGAACCACAAGCTAAACGTCGATATAGTCCAAAAAAAATTATAATTTTAAAACAATATTTTAAAACACTAGCTAAAGCCCAAGTCCAAGATGAAATCACTGGTATTTGTAAATTAATAATCCGTCCTAATGGGGAAATATTAGGTGCTTCGATTTTAGGTAAAAATGCAGGAGAAGTAATTAATATTATTGCTTTAGCGATCGCCAAAAAAATCAAAATTAAAGAACTATCATCTTTATCTGCAATCTATCCAAGTTACTCCGAAATATTGGTACAAACAGCCCAAATGTGGGAACGGGAAAAACTCAATCGCAATATGGGTCTAAAGGACTTTCTCGAAAATTTCTTCCACTTCCGTCGTTCTTGGAAAATTTAGCAGGTTGAGGATTGGGGACTGGGGATTAGGGATTTATTGACGTTAGTGCAGTACATTTTTTTAGCGCAACTCTATCTTCCCAATCGCTTGTCGCCGATACCCAATACCTAATATCTTATTTCTTCCTTTCCGTCAAAGAAACACTACCAATACCTTGAATAATACCGCGACCAATTAATCCTAAACTACGACCAACAACCTTGGTAAGTACGAAAACAACACCACTACCAAATAAAGAGAAAACAGCTTGTAATCTTGGTTTAACTGCATCACTAAACTCAAGCATTAAAGTAACAATCAGCGGAACACCACCAAGTTGATTTAGCTCTTCACCACGCGGTGCATAAATTGAGATTTTAGCTAAACCTCTCGGTCCAAAAACAAATAGTTCGTAACGACTTTCAAAAATTGCTTTTGGTTCGCCAACATAGTTTTGGAGACGATATTTCCAAGATAAATTATTTCTGAAACTTTCTATCTCTCTGGTAGAAAATAATTTTGGTTCGTAGTAAGTTTGTTTAATTACTTCCAAATCTCCCAAGGAATTCAATAGGGGTTGTACTGCAGCATTCCCAACCTGGATCAATAAATTCTCTAGGACTATTGAACCATGTTCATTTGCCTCCGCACTACCTGCTGGATAAGAATTATTATTGATGTATAAATCTGTTTGAAATAGAAGATAAGCGAGTAACTCTGGAACTAGAGGAATTTTTTCTAAAATTTCTTCTTCTATAATCTCAACACTTTTGAGTAATACATCAATAATTTCTACTGGACGTTTATCCACATTAATTAAAGAAAACTTGCCATAAAATTCTGTAATTGTTTCTTGCCATAAATCTCGTAATATTTTACTTCTTAATTCTGGTAGGCGAGTAATAGCAATTTTAGCAAATCTCAAATCATCAAGAATATTCGCAAATTTCTGCAAAATTAAATAAATTAATTCTCTTTTTTTTGTTTCACGAAAAATATCAATTTCTAAGGGAGTATCTGTAACATTTTGTAAGCTAAATTGTAGTTTATTAATGCAAGCAGAAAATAAAATTGATTGTAAAGCTCTGGGGCTAAGTAAAGAGGGTGTTGATAGAGGTTTAGGTTCGGAATAGGTAGCGATTGCACTATCTGCAAAAGATTCTGTAGATAATTTTGTTCTAAAGAGATTATTCGCTCTTTGTGCTTCTTGGGTGGGTGAAGATGGAGCTACCAAATGTTGGAGTAACCAACGAGCTGCAAATAATTCTCGTTGTCTCCCGGTAAGAATCGCTCGATCTAATATTGGAATCCCTGGAACTTGTAATTGTGTTCTCACTTCTGTCAAGGATTTATTGATATAACTACTCCCTGACGAATAAAGATAACTGCGCAGTTTAATTAAACGATTTGATAAAGCTTTGATTTTATCCTGTGTATTTCCAAATTCTTCTGTAACTTCTATTTGTTCTGGAAATGTCAAGTTTTGCGTTGAAGATGCTGACTCTGTTTCTACTTGCTTTTCCTGTTGTTTTTCTATATTTTCCAGACATTCTTCGTTATTGGTGGAACCAAACCAATAATTCTGACCTGAAGCGATAATTTCAATTGCAGAAACAATCTGATTTAATGGGGTACCTTTGGGACAATAACCATCTACCCCAAGTGCTTTTGCTCCAAGGAGTAATCCCTCATCCTGACAGGAAGTAACTAGCAGCAATGGTAAGTTAGGATATAGGGCTTTGATCTGTCTACATAGTTGTAAACCCAACTGCTGACTTTCATCCGAGCGACCATTACCCAGTTCTAAAATAACTAGATTTACTTGGTTAGGGTCTTTAAGAGCAAGTTCTGCTAAGATTTGCAAAGCAATAATATCTGTTTGGGCTTCTGATATTACTTGCAAATTAGGCTCTTGTTCTAGTGCGATCCGCAACCCTAGTCGAAAAATAGGGTCTGGATCTATTAACAATAAGTTTAAAGGGCGATCGCTCATAATTTTTTTTTAACAACACCGCCACTGTTTAGATTTTTTGTGGTCGTAATTTCGGTCGTAGTTCCATAAATAAGCCGGTTTTTTCTTATTTCGGTCTGTTCACATAAACTGGGAAACAGAACATAATTTGTTTAGGAAACTATTGAATTTTTAATTAAAATCGACTCAATTCTTAGGTACCGCTTAGCAGAATATTATATTGAAATTCAGAATTTATGAATTTTACAGATGGTTAAGAGCCAGGAATCGCATCCAAATATTATTCGATATATAGATTTCAAAATCAATATTATGCATTTTTGCACGCCTATTCTAGAAAAAGTATCAATCAATGTTATTTTTGGACAAATATTAGAAAATAGTTTGAAATCATATAAATTTGTTACTTTGTGTGACTTAACAGCAAAATTTACAACAAATTACAGATTAGTTAACAATACGTAGTTAAGCAATAAAATTTCCTATTTTCCCACCTCAATATAAATAAGTGTTAAAGCACGAAGTATTAAATTAAATCTCTCGATTTTGGTGAGAGCAATGCCACCATTGACCCAATGCGAGCGAGATAGAATAATGAAGCTTCTATTTCAGGATACTAAACAACAGTAGCGATTAAAAACCTCAGATAATGATGAATATGAAATGCTTTTATGCCTGAGTAAAAATAACTAGATATTCTGATTTATGGTGATTTTTGTTTAAATTTGGTGTATCCTTACCCATATTGATGGTGCTGGGCTGAAAATTTCTTGCTTGCTGTAATTGTTATATAAGCCTAAATAATTAGGTTATGACATCTATGAGTGCTGTTTGTCGTAGACGCCCTAAAACTTTACGCAGTAATCTTTAGACGCGTCCAACTCGGTACGCTTGCGCGCTTGCGCTAATTAATTGCACGTAGTGCTAATGCTAATTCGTGATTTGTTAAATATGGTTGTAGAGCCCCAAGTCAAGTGTTGCAATTGCAGATTTTGGATTCTACGATCATAGATATTTATATCTTCGCTTTTGCTTAGCTTGCTGTTTAGTAAAGTTAATAATTATATGTGTTTATTATATGGGTTCACAGAAATTTTAATATATCAATCCAGTAACATTTGAGTTATGGCGTGAAGATCTAAAATAAAGCTAAGGTAGCACTGAAAACTGAACTGTAACCAAACCTAAATTTAAACAACACACTAAAAATTAGGTTGATTTAGCGTTAATAAAAAAGTTTTATTTGATGGGATCGTAGTTAGTTAAAGATTGAGTGATATAAATTCCGACCCCATGCTTGAAAATATATTCCATCTGGCTGGCTATGGTAACTTGGCTGCTAATTCCAGATTTTGACTTACTCTTGCGAATCTTGGCGGTATCCAAAAAAGTTGATGCTGTATTCAGTAATTTTAACCCCTGTTTGCTTTTCCACTTCCTGAATTAGTTCTTTTGGTAGTTGGACGTGGACATCTAAAATTTGTTGAGTATCTAAACAGTTAACATGACTGTGAGGATCTGTTATATTACCATACAAACGTCCATCAGAATGCTCTATGCATTCGATAATATTTTGAGAAGACAAGGCTTCTAAATTCTGATACACGGATGTGTGACCAATTTCCTTACCCTCTTGGTTGAGGCGATCATAAATTTCACGAGCTGATAAATGCTCTTCAGCTTGCCATAATAACTCTAGAATAAAGCGACGCTGACGGCTAACTCGCATCCCAAGTGTTTGACAACGTTCTAAAGCATCTTCTAGAGAACGAATAGGTTTTGAAGTTATTGCTGATTCTGACATATTTTAGTTTGTTAATAATTGGATTTTTTTTAAGACTGTTCTTTGATGTACCACCGATAGCTATGCTCTATTCAAAGGTGCTTGGTTAATTCATTACTTGCGTCCTCCTTTATTGCAAAAATTACAAAACAACATAATTAAATGCTTTGATTGATATTATTTTGCCTAAACAAACTCATTACCACTTTAACTTAAAACCTTATTCAGCGTCTACTTGGAAGCGGATATTACAAGTGGATTAAGTAGAAATTGATTAATAAAAAAGAGCTATAAGCTGTCAAGTTATTAGTAGTTAAAAAACTCAAGAAGCTAATTTAACTTTTGAAATTAAAAGTCTAAAGAAACTATAAAGAAAATCTTGGTATTTATTATTCATGCTAAATTGGGCAGCTTTGATAATTGTTCGTGTAGAGATTCTTACTGTTCATCATAAGTCAATTTTGTTTAGCAATGCTACAAAAAAGTACTGCCGGTAACAAATAAAAATAGTAAATTAAATAACTCAAAATTTAGCAGTATTTTGTTCTGTTAATAAATTCATCATTACAATCTCAAAAGTTTACATACGGTGATCTATTGTTTCGTTGCTGTGCGATCGAGTTGTACGAGATAAAGATATTTTACATTTATAGTACAAAGGCTCTATCCATTATATTGCTTGGTAATATTTTTCACTCATCTATTACTGCTGTCATGGATCGAGAAATATTATTTTGTTGTTATTTTCCGGAAAGAATCTTGTTTTATCACATGCAAGATTAAATGATTACCTTATTTATACTGAATTACAATGCAAATCGCTAAATAATCTTTCAGTATTTATACTAATTTACATAGAATCAATAAATACACATAATTGCTTTCAAAGCGACTTATTGTCGAGCAAAGGGACTAATGTATAGCTTTTCTACGGAGAGCTAGCGTTTGGAAACAACATCTACTTGAGTAATTATCCTGAAAGGCTGTAATTACGGCACAGAGTAATTACGAAGCATAAAAATATCAAATCATCCAGGGTGACGGATCTATGTCTTTAAAGACAAATAATGGGAGCAGCAACAATAATCTGAATGCTGACAAGATGCCATCTGTTGATATGAATTCACCATATTGTAGAGGTGAAATGCCCAATGGTGAGATGAGTTCTAGTCAGTTAGAGGATTCAAAACTTCACGTTCTAGTTGAATTACGCACATCCAACTCTCAAAGGAATTTGCAA
The DNA here is from genome assembly GCF_030065675.1 of Mastigocoleus sp. MO_188.B34. Lineage (GTDB taxonomy): Bacteria > Cyanobacteriota > Cyanobacteriia > Cyanobacteriales > Nostocaceae > Mastigocoleus. Next base: position 45,036 of record NZ_JASJDK010000030.1, read on the forward strand.
ACTCTTTCTAGTGCTGTAGCAGGAAGTGTTACAAGTTTCCAACTAGATCTCAATTATGAGCCAATACCAGTTAATCCCAGTAATAGATTCGCTGCAAATATTGGTTCGGAAGATGAAGAAACCATTCTTGTCCGGGGTGCAATAGATGAGCATCAGATACGAGAACTGGAGGCACAGCCAAATGTTGTTAAAGTCTATAAAGATACACCAATTGCTCCCTTTGACCCTACTAGTACATTAGTAAAAAAACCTGCTCGAGATTTAGTTGAACCAGTTAGTAATACAAATAACTGCCCAATTGGAACCTGTGATTGTGCGGTGACCCAAGCCAAAGGAACGATCGCTGATGTTGCAAAATATTTGGGGATCGATAAAATTTGGGCTCGCGGATATAAAGGTGAAGGTATTGTTGTAGGAATTGTTGATGGTGGGATTACAGCAGAAGGTCGATCAGTTGGACATGGAGAAACCGAGCGTCGCATCCCGAATGTAATTGGTGGTCCCGATTCTGACTGGGGTACCAAAGCCCGTTCTTGGGGAGAGCACGGTAATATGTGTGCCACAGATGTATTGGGTATGGCTCCAGAAGCCAAACTTTATGATTGTCGCCTCGCTGGTGGTGATGCTATATCCAATGCTTTAAGAGTATTTGAATGGGCAATTAAGCAGCACAAAACTGATGGTACACCCCAAATCCTGACCAACAGTTGGGGAATTTATCAAAAAAATTGGGATGAGTTTTATGCAACTAATCCGGATCATCCTTTTACTCGCAAAGTTGTAGAGGCTATTGAAGAAGGTATTTTAGTACTATTTGCTGCGGGTAACTGTGGTGGTAGTTGTCCGAGCGATCGCTGCGGTCAAGACTTTGGTTCGGGTAAAAGTATTTGGGGTGCAAATGGACATCCCAGAGTTATCACAGTTGGTGCTGTAAATAAATATGAAGAATTTGTTGGTTATAGCAGTCAGGGACCTGCAGCATTAGATGAAAATAAACCTGATTTTTGCTCCATTACTCATTTCCAAGGCTATTTTGATTGTGATAACGGTACTTCTGCAGCAACACCAATCGCTGCAGGTGCAGTAGCTCTGCTCAAGCAAGCAAAACCTTCCTTAACCCAAGCACAAATCAAAGATGCATTTAAGAGTACCGCTAAAAATATTGGTGAAGCCGGTTTTGATCAGCATTCTGGTGCTGGAGTAATCCAACCCCTAGTAGCTTTAGAAAAGATTTTACCCGAACAACCGAAATGCTCTAAACCCGTCAGATTGGGTGGTACATGTTTTTCTGCAGCAGGTGCAGCTTCTTGGGGGACAAACCGTCTCGATACATTTGTCCTGTCTGCTGATAGTTCAGTGCATCATAAATATTGGGATGGTAAAACCTGGAGTGATTGGTTAAAAGTAGATGGCTTTAGTTTGAGGGCACCTGCAGTTATTGCTCCTGAAGAAAATAATCTTAATTTATTTGTAATTGGTCAAAAACGTCAGTTACTCCATAAGAAATGGAATGGTTGTAAATGGGGAGAATGGGAAGATTTAGGTGGTTTGTGTAAAAACGGTGTAGCTGTTAGTGCTTGGGGTTGCGAACGCCTTGACATATTTACAGTTGCTGCTGACAATGCCCTATGGTACAAGTATTGGAACGGTGACACTTGGAGTAAATGGCAATCTTTAGGGGGCTTTTGTTTGGGAGCACCTACAGCAGTTGCAACTGCACAAAATCGTATTGATGTATTTGTTCGAGGTCACGACCATAGTATTTATCAAAAATCTTGGAATGGTTCCACTTGGAGCAGTAATTGGCAAAATTTAGGTGGTCTGTGGTTGCATTCCCCAACCGTAACTTCCTCAAGTGAAAATCATCTAGATTTATTTGCTGTAGGAACTGATAATACTTTGCATCGAAAATTTTGGAATGGCTTGACTTGGAGTCCCTGGAAAAGCATAGGAGATGATATTGCGATCGCAGCGCCAAGTGCTGTTTCCTCAGGAGATAACCACATCAATATTTTTGTAGTTGGTTGCGACAATGCTCTCTACCACAAAAGTTTTGCTTAGCAAATCTAATATCTGAGTTACAAAGATATGGCGCTACGCGCAAGTAAAAATTCAAAGGTTTGTAGTAGTGCTTTAGCACTTTAATCTAAAGCCCAACTACAAACTCCTCAAAACTAACGAGACAAAGTATTGCCTGAAAATTCTAATAAAAGATTTTAAATTTCTCTACAATATTCGGCTAAAACGACAAAGACGTCACAGACGCGAGCGATCGCGTCTTTACTTGTATCAATACAGCCTCAGTAAAGAATAACCTCGGGAAAAATTAAACAGTAGGAGCGCACTTCTGTGCGCCCTAACTTAGTAATATCTGTTACGTTTAGGTCAGATAGATTCTTTACCTAGATGCGAACAGTTCCACCATCAAAAAGTGGTACAGTCATCGAGAAATTTTCTCTATAGGTCAGCTTTTGCTCTTCAAGAATACCCAAAGCAATTTGTTCGCCAAGACGAATGGACTCAATATAATCAGTAAAATAATGTACGCCAGCCCAGTTCCGCCCAATAGATATATTAGAAGCTAACTTATTTAGTTCACCTTCAACTGTCAATGCTTCTTGTGGTTTTAATGTTTGGATTGCTGATTGCAAACAAGAACCATTAGGAGAAGCCTCATAAGCATAGGGGTTGCCATTTGTGTCTCGTAATTCCCAACTGTGGTCGAAAAATGCTTTGAGAATTGTTACACAAGCACCTGCAACGGTTGCATGACCTGCTCCATAGGATGGGTGCATGGGAGATCCTTCAGGAAATGCCATTGGTAAAAGGTAAGACCGCATATTAGCACTGGGATCGCAACTTCTATCTGGGTTTTGATTTTGCAAGTCATTATGTTTTACAACTTCGGCAAGTAACTCCCCATCTAAAGCTTGAACCAGAGTTTCGATGACCTCAATACCTTTATTATCTCTACTCTCATCCTTAAAGCGATGAACCAATCCACCTACAGCTTCGGGACGCAAACGACGATGTACATTAAATTTCTGGAAACGTACCGCTTTCAGAGCACGGGTAGCAACTTCTGTAACTAAACTGAGGATGTGAGGACCGCCAAACTGAGCAAACCCCTGTTGCTTATCAATATGGTCTGGTAACCGGAAAGGAAGACCTGGATCGAAAGGAACTTTCATTTCTAGCATTAATAAACAAGCATTTAAGTAAGCTTCATATAATGCGTCATAGTGAACGTAAGTTGCTAAATCTCTAGGAGTTGCTAAAAACCGGTATGCTAAAGGATCGTTTTGGTCAACGTATGTTTCTAACCCACGTACATCTGCACCATTTTGAACGTCAACCCAAGCTTCCCAGGTTGTCATAAAATCCAGATTCTCTTTTGCCGTACGTACCCGTTGGTCGATACGAACGGAACCATAGCGAATAAAACCGTCAGTACTTGGGTCGGATCCATTTCCAAGAGGTTGATTACCAATCAGCAAAAATTGAGAAATATAAGGTCCAACATCATCGCCTGGGGTAATACCTCTAAAAACATTTTGAGTACAGAAAGGACCGCGCCGGCGTTTTTGCTCCGCATCAGAGAGGCTTGAAGTATCAGGATATTTAATCCATGGAGAGTCATTCAATAATCGAATTGCTCTTTCAACTGTTTGTGATTCACCAAATCGAGCAAAAGGACAATCTCGTAATAGCGCCATTGAATAGTTTTCAATCATTTCTGTAACTAATTCGGCACTGTCCAACTTTGGTGCTGGAGGCATAGTTACAGATTGGGCGTCGGGACCTTCCAAATCAAAAGTAAGCCCTGCTCCTTGACTTTCCCAGGCTCTAACTGAAACTTTATTACTTTGGGCAAGCTGAGATTCCCAGTTCGGACATCTTTCTCCATCTTGTCCGGGAGGACCTAAAGGAGTATCTTTGAAATCACGAACATCCCCTGAGTCAATACCAGCAACAAACTGTTGATAATCATCGGAACTAACCAATAAACCAGTATTTACATCATGAGGTAATCCCTTAGTAAAATTGGCAATATGTGATGGTTTATTATTTTTTCGGGTTACTTCCCCTTTGCAGTTATTTTCTTCGTTGACAATACGATATTTAAACTCTTCACCATTACTAATATGCTCTGGATGTTTGCGTTCAAAAGCTACTTCTGCTGCTTGACGACGAATTTCTCTAGCTCTAAATTTGCGATCGGTCATATTGAACTCCTTATATTTACCAAATTTTCAAATTTATATAGTTACAATTGATTTCGACTTATATTCATCAAACATATTCAGTTCAGGCTGATTTCCAATTTACAAAGTTAATTTTGCTGAAAGATTTTTGTTGTACTTTGAGTAATATTTTGTATGTTGGCTCATTGAGTTTTATGCAACTAATTAACTTTTATGTAAGATCTATCAGATCCATTCGAGTCATTTTTCTTGGATGACTTTAATGACTTTTATGCCTACAGCATTGGCAAAAGCAATTTCCGAAAAATAGACATGGCTGGGTGAAATTGAAGATGTAACGAATCTTTCCTCATATTTACTCAATGATTATATTGAGGAATGTCATGCACTTTGTATGCAATTAACAACCCCGATAAATTCTCTTTTGCTGCCTGCCATATTGTAGGAAAATATAGAATCAGCAAGCTTCTCTCATAGTTACAGTTCTTATTTTTTGGGCGTTTAGTTATAGGACTTACGCAACCGGCACATTTTTCTTGTAGGGTGCGTGACACTCAAAACCTTATTAATAGGTTCAGATTAACTCGCTTGTGTCACGCACC
>NZ_JASJDK010000153.1 GCF_030065675.1 Mastigocoleus sp. MO_188.B34
AAATCATTGCAACAGATTATCCCGTAGAGACGCGTTAGCGAAGCGTGACCGTTAGGTCATCATGTCGCGTCTCTACAAAATTTATTTGTCTCACTATTTTTCCAAATTGGTATTATGAGTTTTCAGTTTTACTAATTCATAATTTTTTCTAATTACTGAAATTCAGGTAATTAATAATAAAAAAATCTTTTCTCCACTCTTCTTTTTGTTTGTTTAAATAAGTATATTTTTCGATACATAAACATGGACTAATGATACTCACCTAAATCATAATTTTTGAAGTTTACTCAATAAAAAATTGGAGTATGCTGGATGGTGTAAGCAAAGCTAAAATTGAAAAATTTCAATTATTAGGTGTAAACAGGCAATTGAGAGGATAATGGGCATAAATCGTGTCAATTATGCTTGAAAATACTCGATAAAGCTTGTGGAAGATTAATTTGCACCATAATTAATTGCACCATAAAGCTTTTCTATGTTTTGAGCAAGGCAGTAAAAGCCAAAGCTGATTCGTGCACCATCGGCAAATACCAAAGCAATTTAGATCGTGGGATTCAAAATGATAGAAAACATTTTACTGGCTGTTTCCGGATCCGGAAATGCGGAAGAAATGCTCAAAACCTTGATGGAACTTCCATCACTGCAAAGAACAAAAATCACGGTTTTACACGTTGTCCCTCCCCAAACAACGGCTGAAACCATGACCTTAAAATGGGAAGAAGGTGGCAAAATTCTTGCCAATACCATTCAGTCCCTGAGGCTCAATCCCACACTAATTTCCTCGGTTCTTCGCCAGGGTGAACCAAAAGATGTTGTCGGTCAAGTAGCCCAAGAAATTGATGCAGATCTAGTAATCATGGGTTCGAGAGGACTAAAACGACTGCAATCAATTTTGGCAAATTCAGTTAGCCAATATGTGTTTCAACTGTCATCTCGTCCAATGCTATTGGTAAAAGATGACATCTATGTTAAAAGAATTAAAAGGATCATGGTGGCGATCGATGGATCTGAAGCTGCTAAAACTTGCTTGAATTTGGGATTATTCTTTTTAAAGGATGTTCAGAACACAGTAGAGTTAATTCTAGTTAACATAAACACTGAATGGCTTGGTAAAAAAAGTGAAGATATACCAGACCTTAAGCCAGAATCAAATCCAGCATTGGCTGAAGCTGCTGCGATCGCTCGTAAATATGGTGTAGAACCCCGTTGCATTCTTAGTAGCGGTGGTGAAGGTCAGCAAGGGTATCTTACTAGCACCGGCAGACTAGGTCAAGAAATTTGTCGGTTAGCGAGTGACTGGAATGCCGACCTTTTACTAATGGGTTCCCCAGACAGACGTCCTTCAATTGCAAAAAGCTTTGTTGATTTAGATAGACTTTTTGGTTCATCTTTGTCTGACTATGTTCGCGTTAACGCTTCTTGTCCTGTTTTGTTAGCACGTACATCATCAGATTAAAGCCAATATATATTTAGCGGTTGATAAACAAAACCCTACACCTGTGGTGTAGGGATTCCTTATTTTGAAACAAAATTTAAATTAAAAAAATCAGGCACAAAAATCAGGTACCAAAATCAAAAAAGTATTAACTTTATTTGTTACCTTCACGGCTAACAGTTACAGTGTAAAGAAGTATTAAAAAGACAGATGGAACTAGCACAAATAAAATGCTAGCCACAAACCCCAAGTCATTAGTCTGCATACCTTAAAACCCTTTATTTAACAGTTGCAACGATCGGAGACCGGTTAATGGCGTAGACTAACGTTACGCTAGCTCTAACCACCATGCCCTTACGGACTATAGTTAATGCGCTGTAGACACTGACGTCTGTGCTTACGCCCAGCTTTGCTAACGCTTTGTTAACGCGTCGCGCTTTGCTAACAGCTACTAGTTACCAGTGAATTTATTCCCCAGTATGTTTTGGGGTTACCAGTAAACCGTAATATTTTTAGGATACCATTACACAAGACTTCTCGGTCTATGTAAGGACTTTTAGCAAAAAATAGTAAAAATTATGGTTTAGTAATGACCTCAACTGGTCCATTAACTAAAGTTTGACAAGCAAGGCGATAATTGTCTGGTTTTTTCTTCAATAGCCTATTCTCAGCATCAGTGCGTGGAGAAAGATTTTCCATTCCTGAAACTATTTCTACGGCACAAGTTCCACACTGACCGTATCCACCACAATTCATCATCTTGCCCCACATTTTATATATATCAATGCTGTTTTCCATTGCTTTGAGGCGTAAGTTTGCTCCGGTTGCAGCGACTACTTCTTTATCTTCCTTGACGAACCTTATACCACCCATAATTTATACCTCTAGAAATGTAAATTACCTTGTAAAGCTCATATTTGTCGATTGCTAAATCAACAACCTAAATTATTATTGTAATTTATTACAAAGTATTAATAATTATCAAATTATTTTAATTTGGCTGAGTTACAAAATATCTTTTAACAAAAAAATCTAAAAAATAAGACAGGCACATTGCCTGTCTGAAAGATATCAAACAAGAAATTAAATTATCTAAAACCCACTGCAGCTTGCCATACAAAAGCAAGAAGTAAGAAGAATACAGGAATAATTGGGAGAACGTCTACCAATGGGTCAAAAATTTGATAAGCTTCCGGTAAGTCTGCTAAAAATAATACAGCTTCCATTTTCGTTTATATCCACCTAATTGAACAGGATTTTCATATTCATAATTGAGATGTATCTTAACATGCTTTAGACTCCATCAGGTATAGGAAGCCGAAAGAAGGAGTAAGGAGTAATGAGTAATGAGTAAGTAATGAGTAAGTAATGAGTAAGTAAGTAATGAGTAAGGAGTAAGGAGTGAAGAATTACGGCTAATGTGAATTAAATTCAGCCTTGTAATATCAAGGGTTTCAAGAACCGGCTTAAATCAGGTTTCTGATTATTCTCACGAATTTACGTTATTTCACCTTCTAATTCACATAAGGCGTGAATTACCAATTACCAGTTACCAATTACCAATCACCCATGCTCCAATTCAACCGCACTATCAGTATTTAACCAATGGGCAAAATCTGTAGCAAAAGAACCCTGCAATATGCTTTGTCGTATCTTTTGAGTAAAGTGAATAATTTCAGTAATATTATGTATGCTCAGCAATGTATAAGCTAGAATCTCTTGCGCTCTAACTAGGTGAGATATATAAGCGCGTGTAAAATTTTTGCAAGTATAACAAGGACAATCTGCATCTAAAGGTTGAAAATCTTCTCGAAATCTGGCGTTTTTCAGATTCCAACGTTCCCCTCGCACCATCGCAGTACCATGTCGCGCCCATCGAGTAGGAATGACACAATCAAATAAATCTATTCCTGCTGCGATCGCAATTGCGATTTCTCGATAGGTTCCTACACCCATCAAGTAACGGGGCTTATTTACAGGTAGTAAAGGAGCTGTTACCCGAACAATTTCGTGAATCAATTCAGGTTCTTCTCCAACACTAACCCCACCAACTGCATAACCAGGTAAATCCAACTCGGTTAACGCATTAGCTGCTCGGGAACGTAAATCTGAATAGATTCCTCCCTGTACAATACCAAATAAAGCTTGTTCGGGTTGCTTGTGAGTTTCTATACAGCGTAATAACCAACGATAGGTACGTTCCGTCGCTGTTTCAACTTCTTCACGACTTGCAGGGTAAGGAGGACATTCATCAAATGCCATAATGATGTCAGCTCCTAAAATATTCTGAATCTCAATCGAACGTTCTGGCGTTAGTTCAATAATTTGTCCATCATGGGGAGAGCGGAACTTAACACCTTGTTCGCTAATTTTTCGCATTTCGCTGAGACTGAATACTTGAAACCCACCAGAGTCGGTAAGAATCGGACCATCCCAGCCCATAAATTTATGTAAACCTCCACCACCAGCGACAATTCCTTCACCGGGCTGTAAGTGTAGATGATAAGTATTGGACAATATCATCTGTGCGCCCGTATCTCTTAATTGAGCCGGAGTTAACGTCTTAACATTTGCTAGAGTTCCTACAGGCATGAATCTTGGAGTTTCAACAGCTCCATGGGGTGTATGAAAGACCCCTACTCTAGCTTTCGTCTGGCTACAGCCAGTAATGTACTCGAAAGAAAAGTTTGTGCTCAAAATATCTTGGAAACTGAAAATTCTTCGGTTTTACAATTCACCTTATTAAAGCACATTCTTATTGAGACACATTAGAATAAATCGCAATTGTCATCATCAAATTCTGCATCCCATTTTGCACATAGCAACTGCTCCATGACAACTTCGATTGCATTGGAATTGAGAGAACGTTCCCGTCTTTCTTCCATGGGTGTAGAAAGGGGAATTAAACGCAAGCAGCTTCCTTCCTGTACCAAGTCAAAATAAGTTTCTTTTTCTGGAGACTCTTTTAATTCCAGAAGATCAAAACTATGGACATTTAGGTATAAAGCATGGTTAGCTACTAGGGTCGATCGTTGGGGATTTGCAAATACTTCCATTACATCGCCTTCACCTTCGCTTTGCAGGGTTCCTTCTCGAGTATACACGTAGCGTACGTGACCCAAATCGTTAAGCAATCGTTGCATGTCAAGTTTGTTAACAATGGTGCCTGTGTTAACTATGCAAGGAGCTGGCATCTTGGCTTCAGGTAGATGGTAAGTCATATATTAAATATTAAATAGGGAATCAACTTTTGGCGGATTACTACACAGCTCAACATTAAAGTTTACAGCCTTATTAAAATTCGTAGCATTTAAATAATAATCAATCTCGAAGAGCAGTAACACGGCAAACATAAAATTAGTCTTTTACTGGAGGATGATACATGAAAAACTCCCATTGACGCTTGAGATATGTTTACTAATTTGACTACTGAATATTTCACTCCAATACGCACTGAATAGTTTTATTTTATACTGCAAAAATTAATGTCACTGCAACCAGCATAACAAAGTTTTTCTCAGTGGATTTATCTAACTAGTCAATCTTATTTAAAGCTTTAATAAATAACACTAGTAATTTTGCCAGACTTTGAAGCATCATTTTTAATATCTCAAATCTCATTCAGTATTTACATTTAATCAATCTTACCAAAATGCAAGACCAGGTTCAGTGGTGGAAATCACTAGTATTTAAAGCGATTGCAGGAATTATTTTTTACACTTCTATCCCTTTACCATATGTTTCTGGTTTAGACTTTAGCAAGGTGGCAAAAATAGCTCCAGTTATAGGATTAATAATTGGAGGAATTTTGGGAATACTGGACATAGGGATGAATCATGTTGGTGTACCAGTATTTACTCGAAGTGCTTTAGTCATAGCAATATGGATTATGGTTACTGGAGGTTTGCATCTGGACGGAGTAATGGATACGGCTGATGGATTAGCAGTTGGAGACCCACAAAAACGCTTGGAAGTTATGGCCGATAGTGCCACTGGAGCTTTTGGGGCAATGGCTGCTATTGTCATCATACTAATTAAGACGTCTGCATTGATAGATATACAAAAATTTCGTTGGTTGTGTTTAATGGTAGCTTGTGGTTGGGGAAGATGGGGACAACAAATTGCCATTGTATTTTATCCTTATCTGAAACCAACTGGTAAGGGAGCTATTCATAAAGAAGCATTTGGATCGTATTGGGATTTAATTCCTGGATGCGTACTCATTTCAATTACGGGTTTTTTATCAATTGTTCTAGAACAGGAAAGCTTAGTCCTGGGAATAGTTATGACTGTTACAGGAAGTACGATCGCCACATTAGTTAGCGCTTGGTTCGGTCGCAAACTGGGCGGACATACCGGAGATACTTACGGTGCGGTTGTCGAGTGGACTGAAGCTTTAACACTATCTGTGTTTACAATTTTTACCTAGTTCTTATTTTTCTAGGATATTTTCTTTAGATTGCTTGTAATTATTAATCCGTAATTACTAAAGGTTTATTAGTGATTAATACTACATTTTTACTTGACAGGTTTTAATCGCGTTACCCTTAATTTATAAGTTCCACCTCCAGTCTCACCAAAAGAACGAACGCGAACGATATAAGTTCCAGTTTTTGCAATACGGGTAAATAAAAGGGAATTACTACTACCATCAGGTCCATCATCGTTTTCTGCAACCGTAGAACCATTGGGGGATAGTAAAGTGATAATACTGTCAAAGCTATCGGAGGAGAGGTCGATCGCCAGATTATCACCTTTTTGTAATTGCACTAAATAATCACGAGCAAATCCACCTTGACCTGTGGGAATATCTTTATCTGAGAGGGAGTCAGATACTTGCTTCCCGGTAGTTAAGGGAATTGGATTATACAATTTAACTTGCTGAGCAAAGGCTGAAGTTATACTCATTGCAATTATTGTTAGTGCTGCTGGGATGAATGCAACTTTCTGAATACCCATCCCCAAACCCTCACTTTTTACCCCAAACAGTTTTTCCACAAAAATATCAAATATGTATAAGATAATCTGGTTAATTATAGTTTTTATTACTATCTCCTGCCTAGGAAATCTGAACATAAATTTAAATCTAAACCTAAATTTAAATTTACATTTAACTTTTAAATAAATTTTAATTGAAACCCGGATCTAATCAGTTTTTAGAGCCGCAGCACAAGCTGCTATTCCCAAGACAGAGATTTGCGAATCTCTAAGTGTTTGGATCGCAGATTTCGCAGTTGCACCTGTGGTATATATATCATCTATTAATAGTACTGGCTGTCGTGGAATCTTATATAAATCCTGTCCAATAGAGAAAGCCCCAGCTAGGTTCTTGCTCCTATTAGAGCTTGATAAACTATGTTGTGCTTCAGTTTCTCTTACTCTTTTTAAACCTTTTGCTTTTACCTTGAGTCCAGTTATTTCACAAAAACCTTTTGCAATTAGAGCCGCTTGATTAAAACCTCTTTGTTTTTGTTTGTGTGGATGTAGAGGAATTGGAACAAGAATAGGTTTATGTTCTGGTGATGGAGTATGCAATAACCACGATTCTCCTAGTAATTGACCTAAAAGAATTGCAATTTCTGGATGATTATCGTATTTCATGGCTGCGATCGCTCGCTTTAATGCACCACCATATTTCCCCCAAGCAAACACTGGTAAAGGTTTTTGCCACAAAGAACTTGGTTGGGGTATCGTACATTTATCTAATTGCTTCGTACAGTATTTACATAATAAATTTGAGCTTGGGCGCTCGCACAAGGGGCAATTAGATTCTAAAAAAGAATTTAGTAAGGCTTTGAAATAATTTTTAAAAGCTTGCATTTTTTCAATGATTTTTAATCTCAATAATCTTTAATCTCAATAATCTTTAATCTTAATTTTTTTAATTTTAAATTATTAAAATTTATCTTTGTATTTATTGGGAAAAGTTAAATAAAGTAATCCCGAAAAATGATTTATCTTATATTCTTACTCATGATAATTAATGCGTTGTGAATTACGCCTAACATATTTTATTGCCTAACACATTTATTTTATAAAATCGAATATTTAACTTTGAATAAACGAAGGAAGGAGTATGAAGGAAGAGGGAAGAAGTTTGCACGCGCTGAAGCGAACAATTAGATGGGGTTTGGCTAACGCCAGTACTACGTTTATGACCCCAACTAATTATGGACACCGTTTCATACGCAGGCCGCGCCCTAACGGACGGTCTTCTCAGCGGGGCGTTAGCACAGGGGGTCTTAAACCCATTTGCTCCATAAAGAAGTATAGGCCGCGCTGCGCGAACGGTTGTACTGTTTTTATTAAACTTAATTCTTACATCTTCCCTCTTCCTTCTTTCTTCCGCCGTTTGCACGCAGCAAGCTGTTAGAGGTAGCGTGACTTTAGTCATACACGCAGTGCGTCCAAAGGCGATAAATTCAGGACTTGTGTTCATAAATCCTAATTAAGTAATTTGAGGTAGACGCGATCGCATCTTTCTGTTTCTACTCCAGTTGCAGGTTCGTAGCCATAACGTTCGTACAATTTGACAGCTTCTGCTAGAACGCTAGCAGTTTCAATCCAAATTTGTTCAAAGCCACGGCTAATAATTGCAGCTTCTAACTGTTGTAACAAATATTTCCCTAATCCACAGCCCCTTGCTTGTGGTAAAAGATACATTTTGCGAATTTCAACGCTATTTTTGCCGCGATCAATGGGGTAATATGCTGCAGTACCAACTAATTCATTCTGGCGTTCGATTACCCAAAATTCACCTCCATTTTGCAAGTAACACTCTTCTACTTGCAATACATCTAGATCTGCACCTTCGGGTTCCCAACCCAAGTTATACTCGGATAATACAGAGTGTATGAGTTCTGCCGCAACAGTCCGGTCTTTTATTTGCCAATCTCTAATTAAAAAATCTTTGTATTGACTTTTAATTGTCATTTTGATTTATGAATGGATTAGTCCTGTAGAGATGTTACAGAAGTTAACGTCAACGCCGTAGATTCTACAACATCTCTACAATATTTATTTTAATTACTAACTCATTACCAATTACCCATTACCCATTACCAATTACCAACTACCCATTACCAATTACCAATTACCCATAAACAACAACCTAACTATGAATTCTCGGTTCTGGATGCAAATTTACCAGTAACTCGCTTTCGATTTCAGCCAATTCATCCAATCGCTGAATGACAATTTCACGGTCAAAATAAGTATCTGCTAACACCCAAAAAGTTCCAAAATGTCGTGCTTCTGACGCCATTAAACCGCGATAAAATTTGGCTAGTTCTGGTTCCGGACAATGGGTTGCTAATAACCCCAAACGTTCGTGGGAACGAGCTTCAATTAAACCGCTAGCAAGTAAAGCATCTAAAAATCGATTGGGTTCTTGGGAACGAAGATTGGCTTTTAAAGCTGCACCATAAGGTGGTGGTGTCAAATGACGTAGAGAAATATTTCGACGATCTAACCATTGATTTACCTGTTCGAAGTGTTCCAACTCTTCTTTAGCAATTTTGGTTAACTCCCTTACCATTTTTGCATTGGAAGGATAGCGAAACATCATATTCAATGCAGATCCTGCTGCTTTACGTTCGCATTGAGAGTGATCAAGAAGTATTATATCTAGGTTGGATATTGCTTGTTCTACCCACGCATCACTTGTAGGTTTTTTTAGGGCGTTAATTACTGGAAATTCAGAAGATAGGACACTCAAGATTTACAAAACTCCGCTCAGTCATTTAATTGTATTGTGCCTGTTATGCGATCAGGTTGTAAATTTATGGTTTTTGCCAGGATTGGTAATGAATGAGTAATGGCTAATTGTCAATTGGTAATATTGCATTAACAAAGCGATCACACACAGCAAAGCTGCGAGCAAGTGGAATTAACTCCCAGGTTTATATTTAGATAGTAAACAATCCAAACTAAATATTTAATTCAGATATTGAAAGGATTGATTCCATTGATGTGTGACTCAAGTCACTAGGAAATAAAAACTTAAATCACAATTAAATAAAGAATTGAATGCTAATCAGAAATAACTAAATATTGATAATCTAAACACTAGAAAAATAGTCAATTTAACTATTCATTTTAATGCCTAAATTCCCCAAAAAATATATTGTTACGAAATGTAACACTTGTTATTTATTTCCTGTAAAAAACTGATTTTACGCTGATGAATAATATTAAGTCCTAAATAAACAATTTCCTACCAAACCAAATTCAAAGATTATCCTAAACTTTCAAAATTCCAATGAATAAGCGATTAATTGTGTATGAGAATACATCGCACGATTATTTAGTATCATTGATTTGAATTATTTAAAATATGAAAAACTTTGTGTACAGGTGTTTTTAAATACATCTAAATTGCTGTATCAGATTTTTTATAAATTCAATGTAGTCTATTGACCAACATGATAATGATTCAGAAATAAATACTAGAGTGATTGCACTGTAGAGATATTTTTGTAAATTAATTTGCTGTGTTTCCTATTTATTACTCAAAGTAATGCTTTGAAATTTTTCATTTGTCGGGGTTATTGTCAAAGGGGGAAACAGTGAAAAAGATTTTAGTGATTGAAAATAAGACTTTAACTAGAAATATTTTTCTCAATAAGCTCAAGGATAGGGGTTTTTATGCCATAGGTGCAAAAAATGGAATTGTCGCTATTCAAAAGGCACAAGAAGAATTACCCGATCTAATTATTAGTGAAATCGATATACCCCAAATAGATGGTTACAATATTTTAACTATACTGCGTCAACAATCTTCCACTCTGCATATTCCATTCATTTTTCTCACCCACAACATCAGCAAGGCTGATATTCGCAAAGCAATGGAACTAGGAGCAGATGACTATTTAATTAAACCTTGTAGCTTGGATACTTTACTAAAGGCGATCGCTATTCGTTTGGAAAGACAAAATATCCTCAAAAACTTTTATACTCAGAAGTTAAAAGTATTGACAGATTCGTCATTAGATAGAAATATCAAGACCAAACGGCTCACCCAAAAATCTATTTTTCCTTCAGTTCCCCAAATAAGTAAAGTGTTTGAGTTTATTGAAGCTAATTATAACCAATCAATTACTTTGAATGATGTGGCTGTTGAAGTTGGTTATACTCCAACTTATTTAACTCATTTGGTACGAACTTTGACCGGACAAACAGTGCAAAAATGGATTATTCTACGTCGTATGGTTGCTGCACGCTCTTTACTTTTAGAAACTGATTTAAAAGTTGAAGATATTGCAATTCAAGTCGGCTATAACTGCACGGTTCATTTCTTTCGCCAGTTTCGTCAACACCATGGAACAACCCCTCACGCTTGGAGAAATTCTCATAAACACTACGAAAATGTTTACAGAGCAAATTTGAAGTAGGGTGTCTTAGGCGCGCAAGAGAATATTTTTTTGATTACCTTTATTGTCGCGCCGTAACGCACCGCAATCGTCATGAATATACAACTCTTGGATAAATGTAATTTTTGCAGATATAACATCATATCAGTAGTATCTCGCAGAATTAACCATAAAAAATGCCTCCAAAAGGAGGCTAATATTAGTTGAAATTCAAATTCGCATTTAAACTCTAATTAGAAAATAACAACTCAAGGCTATTTTTAGAAAATTATGAGCGACTTGGTTCTCCGGACTGTGAAATGCCATCATGGTGACCAGAATCAGAGAATCCAGTTGGGATAGTTTCTTTTAGGAAGCCACTGTAAGCTTCCATTCCATGTTCGCCGATATCCAAGCCTTCCAATTCTTCTTTTTCTGAAACGCGAATACCTAAAGTTGCTTTGAGGATAGCCCATGCAACTGCACTAAAAGCAACGGTGAACGCACCTACAGCCACAACACCAATAATTTGTGGAATCAGAGCGGTAACTCCACCACCGTAAAATAATCCAGCAGTAGCAGGACCAGCATCTGCACCATACCAAGAGTAGACTCCTGGACCAACCGCAAACAAACCTACTGCTAGGGTACCCCAAACACCACACACCAAGTGAACGGAAATCGCACCTACGGGGTCATCAACCTTGACGCTATCAAAGAAGCTAACAGCAAAAACTACCAAAACACCTGCGATGATCCCGATAGCAAAAGCGCCACCTAAGTTAACAAAAGCACAAGGAGCTGTAATTCCCACTAAGCCAGCCAAAATACCGTTGATAATCATTGACAGGTCTGGCTTACCAGATCTAAACCAAGCTGTTGCTGTTGCTGCTACTCCACCTGCTGCTGCAGCCATGTTGGTTGTTAAAGCAATGTGAGAAATTGCTGCACCATCAGCAGCCATTGTAGAACCAGGGTTAAAACCAAACCAACCTAACCAGAGAATTAAGCAACCCAAAGTTGCAATACTCATATTGTGACCGGGGATCGCGCTAGGTCTACCATTTTGGAACTTACCGATCCGGGGTCCAAGGAAGATTGCACCCATTAAAGCAGCCCAACCACCAACTGAGTGGACGACTGTAGAACCAGCAAAATCCCAGAAGCCTTGACTGGATAACCAGCCACCACCCCAGACCCAATGTCCTGTAATAGCGTAGGAAACACCAACTAACAAGACACTGAAAATTAAGAAGTCAACGAATTTAATCCGTTCCGCAACTGCTCCAGAGACGATAGTTGCTGCAGTTGCAGCGAAAGCTAGTTGGAATAAGAATTTAGCCGCTAAAGGAATTCCTGTCCAATTTAAAGCGCTAAATACGCCTTTATAAGCCTCTCCAGTCAAAGGGCTGTTATCTGCACCTTGCAATAAAAAGCCATTTAAACCAATAAAAGCATTACCATCACCAAACATGAAAGCAAAACCAACTGTCCAAAAAGCAATGGTTGCAAGCGCAAATACAATCAGGTTTTTGGAGAGGATATTAACAGCATTCTTTTGACGACAAAAACCGGTTTCTAACATCCCGAAACCTGCGTTCATAAAGAACACTAAAAATGCTGCTAAGGCTACCCAAAGAGTGTCAACTGCAACCTTAAGACTGGCAAAATCTTCTTGACTTACAGCCTCTCCTGCAGGTGTTTGTGCTGATGCAGCGTAACCCCATGCCAATACAATGACTGTAGCGATTGGGATACAAGCTTGCCAACCAGGAGATAACCGTTTTATACCCTGGAATAATCCCTTATCTCTGCCATTTAACCTGATTCTTGATGTCTTTTTTAACATTTATCCTCCGAAGTTTTCTATTTTTAGAAAAACTTGAAGCAAAATAGCTAACTCGATCTAGATTACTAACTTGTCTAGATTGTACATATAAGTTAGCTAATTATATTTACTTCAACTTGAAATTAAGTAACATAAGTTACACTGCAACAAATTTAGCTTTCGATCCTGGTTGTTTATCAGATGCTTGTTCGAAAGACTCTTTAAAATTAGAAAATCAAATAATCCACTAAGTAGTCAATAGAATCACGTTACTTCACTAGAAATCTTAAAATTTTATTATTATGTAATTTTGACAACTTTTATGTCTCCTTAATCAATTCTTTAATAATTGTCTTTGAACGACAAAATAGATTTATTTGGTCATTTTCTTTACCAAATAAATGATAATGGTAACAATTGATATTTGCATTACGGACACCAGATGTTCTGTAAAGTTAGATACTGTTTTTTATCTACATCGGTGCATTAAATCAGTCTTTTTTTTTGTAAAATTAGCCTTTATTTTGCCTAAAATATCAGGATTCTCTGACTTTTGTGTGCAGATAGTAATTATTGCTTAACGTATAATATTTTTGCTTTTCTAAGAAAATAAAATTTTTTATACTGATAATAAAAATAAATCTTAATAAAACGAATAAAGTGTTTTCAAAAATAAAAACTTCAAAGTGTTTTGATTGATAGTTGGTTTGAATAAGCTTCTTATTAAAATTTTCAGTTATTGCGTAAATCTTTAAACTCAATTTAAATTTTTGTTTATTTAGTTTAAGTAAAAATTTTTAGCACGGGTAACTGTTGAATCTACATACATTTTCCTAAGTTTATTTCTTCTAATAAAAAATATAGAAGTAAGTCGATACAAATGTATAAAAACACTGTAATTCTGTTTTTACAATGATGATTTACGAAAAATTACTTACATGAAGATGAAGTGACTTTCAGTTAGGGTGTGGGCTTCAACTCCCTGCAAAATTATTAACTTGGTATTCTCAGTCGCAATTGTTGTATTTCCCTTTTCTTGGAAAAGTTTGAGATCCTTAAAGCTTAAACCTAATCCACTGCTGACTAATACATCAACTCCTATTTGAAAATCAGTAATTGTATTTGGTGAATCTGGTATATTCCCATTTGCAAGCCAAAATTAGTCACTACCTTCACCACCGGAAATTGTGTTATTACCACCAGAATAAGCAAAAAAGCGATCCCTTCCACCTCCACCTAGTACCCGATAGCGAGTACCAAGGAGAAATTCATCATTTCCATTTCCACCGTTGAGGAAATCATCATCATCACCTGCAAAAATGGCATCATTGCCACTACCACCTTCGAGGGTATCATCTCCGTCATCACCTGTAAGTAGATCTTTACCGCCAAAACCTTGGAGCAAATCATCATCCCCAGAACCTTCCAAGGTATCCTTGAGGGTGGTACCTACTAAAGTATTAGTTTGTGATTTTTCCTTGATCGCAGCCATACTTCCCCACTACCACTGATTTCGACAAGAATTTGAAAAACAAAAATTTGAACGAACTTAAATACGATTTTCCCGATACAATGTTTACCTGATTTTATTCAAGTAAATAAAAATATACTTTAATTTGCGCAAGTACAGGAATTTTTACTTTTAAAAGTGACAAAAGTGGGATATATGAGTTAATTTTTTGCGATCGAATATTAGTTTTTGGTAAACCAACAAAAACACTGCGATTCAGCAGTAAAAATCCAATACCGTTTAGTTAAACCTGAAAACGATAAACAGCGTAGTTGGGATAGAGGAGGGTTAACTGTTAATAATTTCTTTATCACTATCGTGATAGCTATGAAAAGTACTACTATGATTTTTGTAAATATTTTTGATAACCTAACTCATCAAGTCGTTCTTGTTTAGCCATCACAGAATCATTTAAACCTTTACGGTACTGCTGTATTTTTTCTAATAATTTTGGTTGCTGTGTCCCAAGAATTTGTAATGCTAATAGTCCAGCATTTTTAGCATTACCGATCGCAACTGTTGCAACTGGAATCCCCCCTGGCATTTGAACAATAGAATAAAGAGAATCAACTCCTTGTAAATTGCGAGTTGCGACGGGAACGCCGATAACCGGTAAAGGTGTCAAAGATGCAACCATACCGGGAAGATGGGCTGCACCGCCAGCCCCTGCAATAATTACTTTTATCCCGCGCTCATGTGCGGATTGGGCATATTCAAACATTCGTTGGGGAGTGCGATGGGCGCTGACGATCGCAACTTCTGTAGTTACATGAAACTCTTCACAAATTGCGATCGCAGCTTGCATGGTGGGCAAATCTGAATCACTGCCCATAATGATACTAATAAGAGGGTTCATAGGGGATTGGGGATTAGAAATTGGGGACTGGGGACTGGGGATTGGCGACTGGGAAAAAGTAAGAAAATATCTCACATAATGTGTTCCGGTACGTTTCCGCTAAGTACTAACGTAATGAAGCAATTACGTAAATTTTGCGTAAGTCCTATATATATATAGATGACCGCAGGTCATATATTTACTTCTTACTTCTTACTTCTTACTTCTTACTTCTTACTTCTTACTTTTTACTTTTTACTTGCGCGTAGCGCCACATCCTTGATTTTGAATCTCAAAATGGATCTAAAATCGGTTCATATTTATTGATTTTTTGCCAAAATTCATGATTAAAAACCAAGATAATCTTAATTTTATACCTAAACCTTTTAATATTATTAACGCTCGGTTACCGGGTTCTAAAGATTTGCATATGCTTTTTATTAACCGTGAAGGTAAAGTGGATCAAATACTTCCAATGGATGCAATCCTTAAACGGGGACCGATAAGCGGTTTGCAAATATTGGATTTTGGTGGCGATTGGGTATCTTTAGGTGGAGTAGATTTACAGATTAACGGTGCTTTGGGTTTAGCATTTCCAGATTTAAGCCCGGAAAATGCCGATATTTTACCGAAAATATCGCATTTTTTGTGGAATATGGGGATAGATGCATTTTTACCAACTTTAGTAACCACCTCCATAGAAAATATTCACCGTTCCTTAGCTGCGATCGCGAATGAAAAAGAAAAAACTGAAAGCAGCGCTAAAATTATCGGGGTTCATTTAGAAGGTCCATTTTTAAATCCTGAAAAACGGGGTGCTCATCCTGAAGAGTATTTATTACCTTTAACACTAGAAGAAGTAAAGCGTATCCTAGGCGATTATACGAATTTAGTAAAAATAATTACTATAGCGCCAGAATTAGATACAACTGGTGAGGTTATTCCATATTTATGTTCTCAAGGAATTACTGTTAGTTTAGGACATTCTCAAGCAACAGAAGTCCAAGCAAGAAAAGCTTTTGAGCAAGGTGCAACAATGGTAACCCATGCTTTTAATGCTATGCCACCACTGCACCATCGCGAGCCTGGTTTATTAGGTGCGGCATTATTAAACGAAGGAGTAATGTGCGGTTTAATTGCTGACGGTAAGCATGTTTGCCCAACGATGATAAATATATTATTACGTGCGAGCAAATTCGCCGGTGGAATTTTCTTGGTCAGCGATGCTTTAGCACCTTTAGGATTACCTGATGGTACTTATCCTTGGGATAGCCGGGAGATAGTAGTGAAAGATGGTACTGCTCGATTGCACAATGGAACTTTATCTGGGACAACTTTACCCTTATTAGTGGGAGCACAAAATTTAGTTAAGTGGGGAATTTGCAATGTTGAAACTGCCATTGACTTGGTAACGGAAGCACCGCGTAAAGCCATATATTTACCAGGTTTGAATGATAATACCACAGCAAAGGAATTGATTCGATGGCATTTTGATGAGAAGAGTAAAGAACTATATTGGAAGCGTTTGGAATGAGAGAAAAGGAGTAATGAGTAATGTTAGCGTAGCTAGCGTCAGCGTACCGGATCCGTAGGTAGCGGCTCCGCAGGTAGCGCAGCTAGAGCCTACGGCGACGGCGGATCCAAAGGTAACGTAGGTGCGCTGCGATGCGCATAGTGGTATTGCTTAACTAGGAGGTGATTTATTAAACCTTAAAACAAGCTGGTTGCTCACCCCAGAGCGCCAAGGCTGAGTCGGCAG
>NZ_JASJDK010000031.1 GCF_030065675.1 Mastigocoleus sp. MO_188.B34
CAATAAAGCTACATTATTTTATTTACTTTTTATTGCTAAATTAAGCTTTTACTATTAATACTGAGTGATTAAGATACATCAATTTTTGTTGGTGCAAGATGTAAGTATAGCAAAATTGGGTATTGTAGGGTGTTCTAGACGGAAGTATTAACGTACCAAAAGCTTTAAGGATAGTGCGTTACGCTGTCGCTAACACACCCTACGCCTACTTAGGGCTTGCTGAATAAAACTCAAACCTATGACAGACAAGGTTTTTAAGCTTTTTTGTGTCAAACAAGTGCAAGGAAATAATGTTTATAGTCTCAAAAACCTTGCACTTTATTCCCTGATATCCCTAGGTAAATTAGAAACCAAAGGACGAAACTAATATTTTGCAAGCTGTGTGGCTTCTAGATTCGCGAAACTCTACTTTTTCAGCAAGCCCTACTTATTTCAAGCGCAAAGTCGCAGGCTTACGCCAACAAAAATCAAATATTATTCCTATACATTAATGAAAATCTTTCTTAGCAAGATATATTTGAATGAGGAAATTTTTGTCCCCTATTTTCTGTTACCCATAGCAATCATATTTAATTAGCGAACAGATAAATTCTGTGAAGACATGCAGAGTCTAATACCTACACCGTAGGTTCTGCAACATCTCTACAAGATGGTTTTTATGAATGATTTGGGATTGCTATACTCCCTGTTTAAAATAATAATTAAACAAACTTTTGACTGAACTCTTGGAGTAAATCTACTCTTCCTTTACGCAACATTGCTGGGTCTAATCTTTCAGTAGTGTTACAAGTCATCAAAACCACTAATCTTTGTCGCATTTGTACACCGGAATCATCAATAACACTCTGGTATAGGGTTCCATCAAGCAAACTCAAAATATGCTCTGTTTTATTACTATATTGTGCTACTTCACTAGCGCGATCTTGAGCTAAATTATCTGCTTCGTTGATAATCAGACAAATTCTTTCCAAGTAAGATGGTGGAACAAAGTTGGAAATAGCATCATGATCCAAGATGAAAATAACATAGCCCAAAGGTGCAAGGATTTCTTTGGCAACCGCTTGAGTCCAAGCTGTTTTCCCCGTCCCAGGTTCTCCGTGTACCAGAACAGCTAACTGGTTTTGATTAAGAATTGCTTGCTGTACTGAGTCAGTAAAACTTTGGATGTTTGCTCCAAAAGTTTTGATTGGGAATTGACTATGAATTTTTCCCACACGACTTTGGTATCCACTTAGCATCACGGCTAAGTTATAGGTTGCTTTATTGATTAGTGGCTGTATATCTTTCGCCATTAAAGTATATTGTCTTCGACCTCTGTCATAGGGATCGATTTGGAGCCAAACATCATGTTGAGACCAATAAGCGTACACGCTGTTGACAACATCTAAACGCTCCCAACCATTAAATTTTTCTACTGGGAAATAAAAGTCACGTTCTAAATAATATTGGGTAATAATATCCGGACAACCTAATAAATCTAAAACTCTGAATACAGCAATCTCTTGAAGACGGTTAAGGACATAGTCAATTGGAATACTGTTACGACTTACAAACTGAACGATGGGAGTTTCAGTGCTTAGAATGTCTTTGTAACGATAGTCCGGTGATAAAGGTTCCGGTGTAATGTAATTCCAAAACTTTTCAACTTCATAACGCGTATCTTCAGAGAAAACATTTAATAAGTTTGCCCACCAAGCATAATTATTTCTACCTAAGTTTTCTCCAACACGACTTGCTAAATTTAAACTTTTTTGAGTTAACTCTTGCGTGTCTTGATGAAATAATTGCCACAAAAAATCCCAATCAAATTCACGATTAAATGGTCTCCAACCACTAGCAAGTAGGCTAGGTTGATTTTTGTTGCGATAGTCGTCACTTTTACCAAAATAATCAAATCCCATATTTGAATTTATGCAGCAATCAAAAATTAAGGAATCAAGATTTACAGATGATAATCTATTTTTAAATTTAAATGTTATGTATCCGAGTATTTTTTATCAAATTTGAAATTACATCAAACAAATTTGAAAGATTACTCGAAAGATATTTACGTATAAAAATTTTGCTAAGTGCAGTTTACTATCGTTCGGTTGTGAATAAATAAGCCCTTAATATGGTAAAAATTTTATTACTTATATTGAAACTGTTACCGCTACGCGGAAGTAAAAAGTAAAAAGTAAAAAGTAAAAAGTAAAAAGTAAAAAGTAAAAAGTAAAAAGTAAAAAGTAAAAAGTAAAAAGTAAAAAGTAAAAAGTAAAAAGTAAAAAGTAAAAAGTCATTAGCGGATCAGTAGGTAGCAGTTCCGGATCCGTAGGTAGCGCAGCTATATCAAGAAACATAAAATATTCGTATTTGGCTCGTAGTAGCACTGTAGCGCTAAAGCGCTATTACAAACAAGTTATGATTTTTCTTATTAATCTACTTAGTAACTGGGTTGTAAAGTTCAAGTAACCTTACAATTAAAGACTTATATTTAAATATTATTGGGATTCAATATTTTTGAGATTCAATATTTGATCCACATAACATGTATTACAATGTAATGCAAAATACTGTAGGTGTCAAGGTACTAAACTATCTATCGATCAATAGTTAGGGAATTGGTTTTCATATATTTAATCTCCAACTATTTTATTTAGATTTCTTGTGACAAAACCGTTCGAGTAATAATTAATATTAAAATCTGACACAAAAAATTTGCATTATCTAACTAAACACAAGAATAGTATCGTAAATTAATAATTTTTAATCTTTTCTTAAACCAGTTACTACTTAGTTTGATCTGTAGTTTTTTTAGTAACTTTAGTAATTAGTTAGAGATTTTACAACAAAAACTACCTATTAATATTTTGCTTACGACTAATTTAAGGATTTGATTTAAGGATTTAGTTTAAGGATTGACATTAACTGTCCCTTTACATGCAAGTATTCCTTTACTCAAATTCAAATATTGAATATCTACATCGTCTCCTAAATCGATATCTTCTGTATGATTTTTTATTATATTTTCATCGGATTTAGTGATATGGATCGGCGATAATTGTAACTTCTGAGAACCCAACAAACTTAAACCAATAACAATATCTACCTGCTCGTAAATACTTTGTTTACATAAATTTCCATTGAGCAATATTTTCCTTTCTTCAATAATGATTTTTTGCCAATTAGTTAACTTGGATTTAGCAATATATTCTGGTAAAATTTGAGTCATTACATCGTTTAAAGCAGTGGATAATAATATTGATGAAAGAGAAGCGTTTAAGTCGCTTTCTTCAATTCTCAACTCACCAAACACTCGGACTGTTTCTAGTAGCTGTAGTGCTTGACCTTTGAGTACTGAGCCAATATTAATGCGAATATTTTCTGCTATCAGCTGGACTTCGGTCAGGTAAATACCTTGATAGACTGCGTCACTAGCAAGAATTGATACCCAGGGTATGCAACCAGAAAGTATTTCACCATCGTTGGCTTTTATTTCCACTTCTAGTTGGGATATTTGGCTTACTTGCGATCGCAGCCATAATTTAAGAGCTGTTGTGAGTACTTTGGTGAATACACGAATTTTTCTGGAGTTTTTTTTCTTTGAGGTATTACGTGACATTTGTTTACTCTAGCTTTATAAATATGAAGTTACGATTTAAATGTACTCAAGCAGAATCTAAATGTAGCAATTATTGCTATCAATAATTCATAAGCAGTATATACACTAATTTTATAGATAAAAAATATACCAGGTATCACATGGGGGTGAAAATACAGAAAATAATATCACAGTGGGGAATTGCTTCGCGAAGAAAAGCCGAAGAAATGATTAGGCATTCTCGCGTAAAAGTTAATAATGAGCTAGCACATATTGGGCAAAAAATAGACCCACAAATTGACATAATTGAAATTGATAATAATCCAGTATTACCTAAAAACAATCCGGAAAAAGTGTATTTATTGTTACATAAGCCAAAGGGTGTTGTAACAACATGTGATGACCCACAGGGAAGACAAACGGTTTTAGATTTATTACCACAAGAACTGAGAAAAGGAAAAGGAATTCATCCTGTTGGTCGTCTAGATGCTGATTCTACAGGAGCATTATTATTAACTAATGATGGTGAACTAACATTTCGACTGACTCATCCTCGTCACAGTGTCCCCAAGACCTATCGAGTTGTAGTAAAAGGATTTCCCCCAGAAGAAGTATTAGAAGAATGGCGTCAGGGTGTGCTTTTAGATGGAAGGAGAACTAGACCAGCAAAGGTGCGTCTGCTGAGAAAATTGGCTGCGACTAGTGAACTCGAAATTATTCTCAAGGAAGGAAGAAAACGCCAAATTCGCCTTATAGCGAAACAAATGGGATACCCAGTAATCAAGCTGCATCGTACCGCTATTGGTCAAATCAAATTAAATACATCAAAAAAAGAGAGTCTATCTCCAGGAAAATACCGTTATCTCAAAGATTTTGAAGTTAATTTTTTGTATCAATAATTTGTATCAATAATTTGTGCCAGTAATTTGTGCAAATCATTCCCGTATATCCCCATTAATGATTAAGGTATTCCAAGGAGTCAAACCAAAGATGAAGTGGTTTAAAAAGCAGGAAAAACAGCAGTCGAATATATCACTAGAAGAGCAAAGAGCAGAAAAATTAACGGAGATGGGTGCTCAACTACGCACTTGTCGTGAAGAAAAAGGTTTTTCGTTGGATGAAATTGTTGCAATGACAAGGATTTCACGTCGGTTATTGCAAGCAATAGAACAAGCGAATTTAGCGGAGCTTCCAGAACCAATTTATACTCAAGGTTTGATTAGAGAATTTGCTAATGTCCTTGGTTTTAATGGAGCAGAATTTGCTAGTACTTATCCTTTAGGTTCGAGTAAAATTACGATTAATTCACCCTGGGTTGTCAGACCAATTGGACAATTAAGTTCGGTACATCTTTATCTTATTTATATTTTCTTAATTTTATTTTCCATAAGTGGTCTATCTACTTTCTTAAATACTGCATCATTAAGTGCTAATAGTAATGTAAATGATTCGCAGTTGCAATTATCTCAAAATCCTGAAAAATCTCAGCTAAATTCTGAAAAGGATTCTTCTATATCTAAGGTTACGACTCAAAAGAAGAATCAAGCATCCCCAAAACAAGTACAAGTAGGAATCACTTTAAAAGAGAAATCTTGGATTAAAGTAGTTGCTGATGGGAAAGTTGAGTATGAAGGTAAGTTAGATAAAGGAGCCAAACGTAGTTGGAAAGCTAATAAGGAACTTACTGTTCGCGCTGGGAATGCGGGGGGAGTTTTGGTAAGTGTGAATCAACAGGTGGCGAAAACAATGGGGAAATCGGGAGCAATTGAAGAAGTGAAAGTTGCTACTTCTAGATAGTAATTAGATGGTTTGTTTGTAATGACGACTATAAATGTAAAAATTCATTCCTCACTTCTGTAATACCAAAGTTTGTTCGCTAAGATTTTTGTAGAGATGTAATGATATAGCAACCCTAAATCATTTGTGAACATTAATATTGTAGAGACGCGCCACGGCGCGTCTTTATCTGTTCACAAATCAAATATGATTGCTACAACACCGAGCAAGACCCATTGGGATATTTGGAGTAGTCAAAATTCTTTTTACAATAATTTTTACAATAAAAGTAAGGTAATAAAATTATTTATATGTATGATTTATGACTGCATTTTCCTGCCACCGCCCCAAGTTTGCTCCCGTTTGGGTTTTCTTGGTTACTTTTTTATTAATTATTTCTTTGTCCATTCCTTGGGTTAGTGCTCAGGAAGAAAACAAGCCAAAACCAAAAGAGTGGCAAATTAATGGTATTGTTGCAGCCTTAGATGATGGCTATGACCAAGTTAAGGAATATGCTTTGAGTGAATTAAATAAATATTACATTAAAAAGATAAATAAACCAGAAAAGATTATTAAGAAAATTGCTAATATCCTTAAGGATGAAAATGTGAAAGGCTACGTTCGTTCTGGTGCAGCAGAGGCGTTGGCTAAATTTGGGGAACCTGCAGCCAAATACATCCCTAATATCCTCAACTTGCTCAAGGATGAAAAGGTGGATTCTAGTGTTCGTTCTGGTGCAGCACAGGCGTTGGGGAAATTTGGGGAATCTACAGCCAAATACATCCCTGATATCGTCAATATCCTCAAAGATGAAAAGGTGTCTTCTAGTGTTCGTTCTGGTGCAGCAGAGGCGTTGGCTAAATTTGGGGAACCTGCAGCCAAATACATCCCCGATATCCTCAACTTGCTCAAGGATGAAAAGGTGGATTCTAGTGTTCGTTCTGGTGCAGCACAGGCGTTGGGGAAATTTGGGGAATCTGCAGCCAAATACATCCCCGATATCCTCAACTTGCTCAAAGATGAAAATGTGGATCTTCATTTTGTTCGTAATAGTGCAGCACGGGCTTTGAGCACATTTGGAGAACCTGAAGCCAAATATATTCCCGATATTCTCAATTTGCTCAAAGATGAAAAGGTGGATTCTTACGTTCGTTCTCTTGCAGCACAGGCGTTGGGAAAATTTGGGGAACTTGAATTAAAACAAGCTGTTGTTATCCTCAATAATCTTTACGATCCTAGTCATTCAGAATATAAACAATGGCGCTTTTTAACTTACTTCACTGGTGGTGGGACTAAAGAGGTAAAAACTTTACTGACATGGTTGGGTTATTCTCAAACAGTTCCTCAACAAATAAAGTATGATGAAGCAAAGGAAACACTAGAAATCTTCCTGGAAGTATGGAAACCTACCAAGGATCTGAGAAGACTAAGAAATGATTTGGCAGATAAGATTGGAAGAATTGCCAAAGATAAAAGTGTTACTTGGAAAGCCTTAGATATTTCTTTGTTGCAAAAACATCACGATAATTTAAAAACAGCAGGCTATAACGAAGCTGACACCATACAGCGCATCATTAATAATCTGCAGTTTTGGAAATGGTTCTTCATTG
This sequence comes from Mastigocoleus sp. MO_188.B34, assembly GCF_030065675.1. Classification (GTDB taxonomy): domain Bacteria; phylum Cyanobacteriota; class Cyanobacteriia; order Cyanobacteriales; family Nostocaceae; genus Mastigocoleus. The sequence goes on from NZ_JASJDK010000031.1 coordinate 6,967, forward strand.
CCAAAGATATAATCCTGATTCACCTTGCGATTTGGCTTATCCTGACCCTTATTTACCCCACATTTACTCCAGTTCTTGCACCTTTGTTCTGGAACCCTTGGCTGAGACGAATTCTCGGTTTTGGTTATATTGGCTTACTGCTAACTTTGGTTCCTTGGTCCCGTGAGAGATTGTTACAACCATTTAAACCTTTGTTGTTAGGAGATGCAGGATTAGATAATTTTGTCGAGCAAGGTTATTTTGGCGAATCTTATGTGAAGGTTCCACCAGGTAGTATTCCAGTTTTAGATCAAAATCAGAACTTACTAGATAACACAATTACAGTAGTTGCAACGACAGAAAGTAATCCTGAGATATTCCGACCACTGTCTTTGATAAATGCTTTTAGCAAACGCAATACTTTTGCTTTCGTCACAATCATAAATATATTTTTGCGAAATAGACTTTGGCGAAAGCGATCACCACAAAAAACAAACTCATTAAATAAATATTCCCCAAAATATATTACGTCACAAGTTCAACCAATTACTCAAGCGATCCCAAGTCTCCAAGGACAAATAGTTTTAGAAGGGGAATCGGGTTTGGGTAAATCAATGTTTTTGCGACATTTAGCGAATAATTCCCGGCGTATTCTTGTTTACCTCCCCGCTCAAAAGTGTGATAAAGGGGTAATCAAGGCAATTTATGCCAAATTAAAGGAGCAAGTAAATGACTTCAAGTTCCTAAAAAACCTGATTTACAATGGTGCTTTAGATATCTGCATCGACGGACTCAACGAAGTTACAGCGGACACCAGAGCGAAAATCTCCCAGTTTGCAGAAAGCTATTTTCGGGGCAATATAATTATGACTACTCAGCCCCTCGACTGGATACCGCCTTCGACTGCGAAGAAATACGAATTGCAGCCTTTAGAACGCGAACAAATTGAGCAATTTTTGCTGTTGCGTGGTGAGACGATTGGGGAATGGCGATTGGGGACTGGCGAAGACAAAGGAATTAACGCATCATTTACACAATACGACCAAGCTTGTTCTAACTATCTTGCGGAAGCTTTCAACGAACAGCAATCACCGGAAGATTTAGCAGTAACCAAGCGCATCCTTTCTAATCCGATGGATTTAACTTTGGTTGCCCTGATGCTATCACAAGGACAGCAACCAAATTTATTTCGCCTGCAAGAACAACAATATCAACTGATGGCGGCTGAATATCAGCGAGAATACCAACGGGAATTTCCTTTAAAAAAGTTTTCTGAAGCTGTTTATCAAATGCGATTGTATGACGAAACCATCATACCCAGTGAGGAATTTGGATCTGAATTAGTATGCTTGGGAAATGAAAAATATAAGATGGTTATCAGTCGTCTGTGGGAAAATGACAAAGGGGAACCAGAAACAACCTGGTATTTTCGTCACGATAAAATTATGGAATTCTTCCTAGTACAAAACTTTCGCGGTGCAGGTGAAGCAATTCAAGAACGGATTCAAAAACATATTAACGACCCCAGATTTCGCGGTGTTTATTTATTATTAGCGAACTTACTTCCCTTAGATGATGCAGTAGAACTGCGAGAAAGAATTATCGACTATGCTGCTAACAGCAAAGACCATACATTAAGCGATAAATTTGTTCAGTTGTTACAGTTGCGCTTACCGCTAAAATGGACGCAAGGCGCAAAAGTAAAGTCATTATTACAACAACACGAACAAAAAACCCAGTATTTAGATTTAGTAGCAAAATTTTTAGAACAGGTCGATGCGACGGTCAAACGGGAGCAAAAACTATACCTGACCATTGAAAATATTGAAAGCAGTTTGAGTAATTATGCGCCGTTTCCTGTTGTGATCGCGATCGATACCCCGACAGATGAAGATATCAGTCATTTGGTAAAACTTTCCCAACAATTGAAAGCAGAATCGACAACAGAAACAGAAATAACAATAGAGCGATCGCCCAAAGCTGGCTTATTAATCTACAAAATTCCTCCAGATCCTGCAGCCAGAATGGAAATTGCTAAGGTGCGGTTACGGGATAATTTTCTCTTAATTCCCATTCCCATCACATCCGTGGAAAAAGCCTTAAGCGATAAAGAAAATTGTATTGGCTTGCTGGATGAGTATATTGATCGATATTTCCAACATGCTGACTTCTTTGACGATCGCAATGCCATTACCGACACATTATCATTTTTCGGTCGTACAGAAATCTTACAACGCTTGGGAGAAGAACTACTAAGACATCAAGCATTAGGGCTTTTTGGACTGCGTAAATCAGGTAAAACCTCAGTTTTGATCCAATTGGGTTTTATGCTGCGGGAATATCCCATTATCCATATTGATTTGCAAAGCTACGGCGGTTCTCGTTACGCTGTGGATTTATTTAACAAGATTATTGATGGTTTATCTAGCTTAGAAAGTGAAACTCCCTTTCCCCAATTTGCACCATTTCCTCGAGAACAACCTGCTGCTGAGTTAACAGCTGAATTTATTCAACGGGTGAATGAATATGTCAGTGTTATCCAGAACCAAACAAAATATCACAACCAAAAGAAATATAAACTACCCATCCTGTGCTTCTTAGATGAAGTAGAAAGAATTATTCCCACACCAGAAGACGATCGCGAAAAAGCTGAAGAATTCAATGCTTTTTTTGGAGCGCTGCGGGTATTATGTCAAGAAAAGAAAATGTCATTACTGGTTGCTGACGTACATCCCGATTGCAATCGGATTAATTCCTGGACACAAGCAGGAGTTGCAACAAATCCAGTTTTTAGCTTCTTCAAAGAAATCTTTTTACCACCTTTCTCAGAAGAAGAAACCCAAGACATGCTGGTAAACCTTGGTAAACTAATGGGTTTAGAGTTTGACACCGCAACACCCCAACAAATCCATTATCAAAGTGGTGGACATCCCTTCGTTTCTCGTCAAATCGCCCGTTTTCTCACACAAAAAATAAAAGATCAATATAGTTCAGTTAAGAATTCTTTTGAAACAAATAACACTGTAGAGACGCGACATGTTTCCCTACGGGAACGCTTTGCTAACGCGTCTCCACCAAAAAATTCAGGTTTATCTGAACCGTATTTGATTAAAAATAAGCAGGACTTACCTCATCAAAACAGTAATACGCTCATTGAATGGGGAATGGTAGAAAAATATTTAAAGAAAACCTTAACCCAAAGAGGTCAGTTAAAAAATTATCTAGAAAAAAGTATTTGGGAAGACTTAGAGAAACGCAACTTCCAAGTTGCTATTGCTGTGCTGCAATGTATCGCCTGTAACGAAGATTCACAGCGAAAAATAACACAAACAGCCTTATTTAACCAACTAAAAAGCAAATTTAAAACCAACCAGTTATTAAATGCTTGTAATTGGCTGATAAATGTTGGATTGTTATATGAGGAGGAAGTTGAAGAGCAAAAAGTTGAAGATTCAGAAGTTCAAAATCAAGAAGTTCAAACCCAAGAAGATAGAACCCAAGAAGTTCACATTCAAGAAATTCAAACCCAAGAAATTCAAAGTAACGAACTTTACCATATCCGAATTCGTCTCTTATCAAGGTGGATCTACATGCAGATGACAGAAGAGGAAATTGAGCAATGTACGATTCTGTAGGAGAACGTCCCTTTGATAATTACCGCACCCCCATAACAGAACCCTCCTACTTCTTTGGACGTAGTGAATTAATTCATACCATGCTCAAATTCCCCTTTCAGGTGCGGATACTCTTAGGTGGAAGACGTTTGGGTAAAACCAGCGCTTTACGTGCTATCGAATGGAACTTGCTCGATCCTAATAATAATCCCGATCGCAATCCCAATTCTAAATATTTTCGTCGTGCTTTCCCGGTATTAATCGATCTCAAGTTAGAACAACCCAAAGACTTAGATAATCTACGTTATATCCTGATCGCCAGACTCCGAGAAGCAATGGAACGCTGGCGAGAAATTCCTGTAACAAACATTAACCAAATGTACCCCGAGTTTCTCAATCAAGTTAAGGGTGCTGAAGTTACTTTGAATTTCCTCTCAAGTTTAAATATTAATTGTAATATTAATAATCCCGACACCGAAAAGCGGTTAAATAATGATAACTTTCGACTCGCTTTCTTAAAAACAAAAGAAGAACTACGAAAACAAAAAGAATTAAACTTTCAAGGCGTCTGCTTCCTGATTGATGGTGCTGAATTCATTGTCCGTCAAACTTGGGCTACTGATGCTTGGTCTTATCTACGGGGTTTAAAAGATACCGACATCGCCATCAAATCAGCTTTAGGTTTGTTGCTTTCCGGTTACCGAGACTTAAAAGAATATCAGCAGCGCGTCGGTTCGCCATTATTGAACATAGCAGAAATTGAATGGTTAACTACCTTAAGCGAAGAAGATACCAGAAAACTGATATGCGATCGCGTTTCGCACATGTCGCAGACTTATGAAGCCGAAAAAGAAAATATTTTTTTGAGTGAAGATGCGATCGCGCAAATTATTGAATGGTCTGGATGTCATCCCTACCTGATCCAACAATCGCTCAACATGATTTTTGACTCCAACCAGCAATGTGAACTTGAGCAGCAATGCTTAGACACTCATCTCATCAACAAATTATTACAGCATCACGATAAAGATTTCTCTTCCTGGTGGAACGCCGAACACCTCTCTGGTTGCTTTAGTGAAGACGAACGCAAAATTTACTGTACCTTAATCAAACAATGCCAAGCGACCCCCAAAGATTTAGCAAAAAATACAAGTTTCAGCCGATTCAAAGTGTCAGAAGCATTAGAAGTAATGGCTGGTACCGGTGTAATTCACCTACTAGATGATGAATCTTACATATTAGGTTCTCGTCTATTTCAGGAATGGGTGAAAGATTTAACTTCTAATACTTTAAGTCCTACTACATCTGAGTCAGACCCTGAAAAGCAAGCACAACAAGTTTTATTAGATAAACAATTATGTAAACAAAATCAAACTCAAATTAATTACCAGGATTTTCAAATCATAGTTGATAAAAATTATTATATTCGTGCTTCCTCAGAACAAGGGGAAGTTAAAAACCAATTATTATTAGATATCAATAAAATCAAACTGACATTAAAACTGATCGAACTCAATCAGACAGATACAGAACTGCTCAAAGCACTAGGTCACGAGCTTTACCAAGCACTGTTTCCCGATAAAATTAATGCTCGATTCCACGCTACATTAGCAAGCGCACAAACAAACCAAGAAAGCGTCCGCTTACGTCTAATATTTGAATCACCCGAATTAGCTTCCCTACCTTGGGAATTCCTCTACGACGAAGATACCAACACCTTTTTAGGAAACAACACCGAAACCGTTCTTTCTCGTTATATTGATATTCCCTTAAAAAAAAGCGATCTAAAAGCTGTTAGTTTACCTCTGAAAGTCCTATTAGTCATTTCCACTCCCACTGACTTAGCCACATTAGACATTGTTGGAGAAGAAAAACTAATTCAAGAAGCCTTAAAAACACACATAGAAACAAAAAACATTGAGTTAGATATTTTACAAACAGCAACGAGACGAGAAATCCAACAAAAGCTGAACGAGAAGCATTACGAGGTGTTTCACTTCATCGGTCATGGTGAATTTGAGAATAACAAAGGCTACATCGCCTTGATAGATGAAGCAGGAAAAGCGAAATATATGGACGATGAAAACTTCGCTAACTTCTTCTTAGGTAGTCATAATGTAGGATTAGTTATCCTAAATTCCTGTCAAGGGGCAAAAGTAGCTTCAAACCAAGCAATGAGAGGTACAGCACCAAACCTAGTGCGTCGGGGAATACCCGCAGTAATAGCAATGCAGTATTCTATTTTTGACAACACTGCCAAACTTTTCACAGACGAATTTTATCGTACTTTAGCACTGGGTTATCCCATAGATGCAGCAATCCAGAAAACTCGGAATGCAATTTCTATGGAATGTGGACTCGACAGACGGGACTTTGCAACACCAGTGCTTTACATGCGAGCCAAAGACGGAATTATTTTAAGTGGGTTTACAAGTCCCGAAAAACTTGATATTTCGTAGTCAAAAGTAATGCGATCGATTTGGTAGTGCTATGGGCTAGTATTTTGACCTAAACAATTTTTCCTAGATGTTTATCGAAAAACTCAGTCAGTTCCCGCCAAGAGTCTTCTGCTGCAGAGGAATTATAGGAAGAACGCTCTTCGCAGAAAAATCCATGGTCGGCATCAGAATAAACCTTCAATATATAATCTTTACCAGCTTCCTTACCAACTTCTTGGAAGCGGGACTCGATTTGTTTAACTCGTTCTAGGGGAATATATGGATCGACACCACCAAAAAACAAGTATGTGGGCACAGTGATATTCTTTACAGCCTCGATCCACTCATCAAGAACTACACCATAGAAAGGTGCAGCAGCAGCTATTTCAGATGATAACTTGCAAGCGGTAAGAAAAGTTAATCCACCACCCAAACAAAATCCAGTCACTCCAACCTTGTCGGGATAAACATCTGGTAGTGATTTGACATAAGCCAAAGCCGCTCCGATATCTTCCTCTACAGACTTATCAAAATCAAGACGCCACATCATCGCCTTAGCTGGTTCAAGTTCGTCGTAACCAAACTTATTATTTGGTAGTTCGCGATAGTACAGATCTGGAGCCAGCACTACATAACCTTCCTGAGCAATTCGGGCTGCTACATTTTGGATATGGGATGTTAAACCAAATGCTTCCATAAGGAGAATGATTGCTGGTTTGCGATCGCCTTCTGTAGGTGTACACAAAAATGCAGGCATTTTTCCGTCAGGAGTGGAAATCATTACTTCTGTTTGTTTGATTTGCATATTATCACTCCTATGAAAGCTTTTTAGCTGACGGACTTTCAGATTTTAGATTTTATCATGCTGTTTGCAGGCTGAGAAAAGAACTACTTTTAATTTTTCAATCTTTTTATTTTTCTGAATGTAGAAGAGCCGATGGGGGTCATGCAACCCCAGACAATGCACAATTAATCCACCCATACTGCAACACGAAATAAACATTAACTCACCATCGGCTAGAAAATTTCGCCTGTTGCTGCTAAGGAATGAGAATTTAATAAACTGCAACTCTGAAATTTGGAATGGTGCGTTACGCGATGCTAACAGCACACTACTTTTGTACTTTATTTAATCTACATTTCTAACCAACCTTACTTGCTGCTTTATTCGCTGGATATTGCGCCAAAACCTGTTTTACATACTTTCCTGTATATGACCTCTGATTTTTTGCAACATCTTCAGGTGTACCTGCAGCAATCACTTCACCACCTCGATCACCACCTTCTGGTCCAAGATCTATTAACCAGTCAGCACAACGAATGACATCCAAGTTGTGTTCGATGACCAAAACTGAGTTACCTTTATCTACTAGTCTTTGCAAAACGTCTAGTAATTTGTGTACGTCATAAAAAGATAGACCTGTGGTTGGTTCGTCAATCAGATAAAGTGTTTTACCTGTCGCGCGACGTGATAATTCGGTTGCAAGTTTCACCCGTTGTGCTTCACCACCCGATAAAGTTGTCGCAGGTTGTCCCAATCTCATGTATCCCAAACCAACATCAAGTAATGTTTGTAGTTTATTAACTGCTTTGGGAATATTTTGGAAGAATTCCAATGCTTCCTCAATTGTCATGTTGAGGACATCGGAAATAGATTTATCTTTATATTTAACTTGTAAGGTTTCGCGATTATATCTAGCACCTTTGCATACTTCACACTGCACGTAAACATCGGGTAAAAAGTTCATCTCAATTACGTTTACACCCTGTCCAGCGCAAGCTTCACAACGTCCACCTTTGACATTAAAAGAAAATTGTCCCGGCTTGTAACCCCTAGTTTTAGCTTCAATTGTTTCAGAAAAAACTTGGCGAATTGCATCAAAAACACCCGTGTAGGTTGCGGGGTTGGAACGGGGAGTTCTACCGATGGGGGATTGGTCAATTACAATGGCTTTATCAACAGCTTTAAGTCCTTGAACACTTTCTATATCTTTAGGAAATGGAACTCTTTTGGTGAGATGATGTTGCAGTGCGGGATAAAGTAACTCATTTACTAAGGTAGACTTCCCAGAACCAGAAACACCAGTGACAGCAACGAGTTTACCCAAGGGAATTCCCACTTCAATATTTTTCAAATTGTTGCGACTGGCATTTTTGAGAATTAAACTAATTCCATTTCCTTCCCGACGTCGAACTGGAGTTTCAATTACTGTTCGTCCCGATAAGTATGCCCCAGTTAGGGATTCTTCCGCATCTAATAATGATTGTAAATCGCCTTCGGCGGTAATTTTTCCACCATGAACCCCTGCACCCGGACCAATATCAACAATGTAATCTGCTGTACGGATAGTTTCTTCATCATGCTCGACTACGATTAAGGTATTACCTAAATCTTTCAATCTTTTCAGGGTTTGTAATAAGCGACCATTATCCCTTTGATGTAAACCAATACTTGGTTCGTCTAATACGTAGAGTACTCCAGTTAAACCAGAACCAATTTGTGTTGCTAACCTAATTCGCTGAGCTTCACCACCAGACAAGGTCATTGCTGGGCGATCCAGTGTCAGATAATCTAACCCAACATCGAGGAGAAACTTTAAGCGAGCGCGAACTTCACGTAACACCAGATCGGCGATTTGCATTTGACGCGGACTCAGTTTTAGATCGTCTACCCTTTGTTGACATTCTCGGATGGAAACACTAGTTAAATCTAGTATCCCGTATTGTCCCAACTGAACGGCCAACGCTTCTGGTTTTAAACGCTTCCCATGACAAACCGGACAGGGTTGATCAACTAAATACTGCTCTAATTTCTGCTTAACTATCTCCGTACCGCCCTCATACTGGCGCTGCAATATGGGAAGTACCCCTTTGAATATTCTTTGTGCTTTTTGTTCTTCTGTAGTTTTTTTCTCCTTTTCCCCGTGGAGAATTACACTTTGTTGTTCTTCATTTAACTTGTTCCACTGTGTTTGTAATTCAAACCCATATTCTTGTCCCAAACTGTAAAGCAATTCTAAATAATAAGAATTATCTTTTTCTGACCATGGAGCGATCGCAGCATAAACAGGTGCGTCTGGATCTGGGACTACCAATTCTCGGGAAAACCTCTTGAGAGTACCCAAACCATGACAGTTAGAACAAGCACCATAAGGTGAATTAAACGAGAATAAGCGCGGTGATAGTTCCTCCATCACTGCACCATGCTCGGGACAAGCAAAATTTTCTGAGAATACTAATTCTTGTTTTTCCTTATTTTTCTCTTCTGGCTTTGATGAGGGGTTGATATCAATGACTGCAATTCCATGAGATTGCTTCAAGCAAGTAGAAAGGGAATCAAACAAACGCTCATTAATACCATCTTTTTTCACCAAGCGATCGATAACTACTTCAATGGTATGGGTGTATTTTTTATCTAGCTCAATGGAATCAGACAATTCTCTGATTTCACCATCAACCCGAACTCGGACAAAACCTTGAGAAGCAAGACTTGAGAGTAATTTGCGGTGAGTACCTTTCTTACCCCGGACTACAGGTGACAAAATTTGGAAACGGGTGCGATCAGGTAAAGCCATTACTCGATCTACCATTTGATCTATGGTTTGTGGAGCAATAGAGCGACCGCAAATTGGACAATGGGGTTCCCCTGCTCTCCCGAATAACAATCGTAGATAGTCATAAATCTCTGTTACTGTTCCCACCGTTGAACGGGGGTTATGGGAAGTAGATTTTTGGTCGATAGAAATTGCCGGACTTAAACCCTCAATGGCTTCCACATCCGGTTTATCCATTTGTCCTAAAAACTGCCGTGCGTAAGCACTCAGGGATTCTACATAGCGACGCTGTCCTTCTGCAAAAATCGTATCAAATGCTAAAGAAGATTTACCAGAACCCGATACGCCTGTAAAAACAATCAGACTATCTCTTGGCAATTCTAGATCGATATCTTTGAGATTGTGTTGTCTCGCACCACGAATGCGGATAGTATTTTGACCGTTATGATGCAGATGGGGAAGATGTCCGTTCAAGGAAACAATAGGCTTAGTTTCTGACATATCAACAGAGTGAAGGAGCAGCGGAAAATAATCCTTAATAATACTACTGTTCAACCTTTAAATCCAGAACAATAGTACTACTAATTATATATATATTTATATCGTCATTGATATAGAACAATAAGTCCTGAAAAATCTTTGGGTTTTATATAATACTTTAAAAGACAAATAATATTAATCTACTCAAATAGAAACAATATCTAATAAGTTCGCATAAACTACTCTTAAACAGCAAAATTCAATAAAAATTCATATCATCAAAAATTTTAACAATGGGGTTAATCACGATAAATTCCTAGTTCTAAGATTTATTGCTTGATATATGACTAAGAAATAAATGTGATGATTTTGTAAATGAACTAAATTACCTTTACATTTTAGGATTTATATTGCCATCCTGGAATAGAGGTAGTCTAAAGCACATTAGTTATTTATCTGTTCAGAGTTTTTATTGATATTTTATCCGAGTCAAGGGTGTACTTACTGTAGTTTTCGTTTGCTTAGAAGTAACCTATCTCACAATATATTTATTATAACTAGGCTTGTTATTGCTTACTAATTGTGTGGGATTTTCTTTTCTCCCTGTGATCCATCATATGGAAGTCTTTAGTGAAGCATATTGCAAGACATAATAACTTCTCTACAAGGATTTTTCAGGCATATTTTCATGCATATCTATCAGTCTTAGCTGCTCAAGCTAGCAGAATACTTTGCTATATCTGCATACTTATCTTTCAAATTTGAATCAAATGATGAATCTCAAAAATATTAATACTACTTTGAAGAGTTTTAGTAAGCAAAATTTAACTATTGCTGTTTATTTTGCGAGTTTTTGCAGTATACAAACCCTATCAGTACAAGCTGCACAAATCAACTTCGAACAAGAGTTTGCTTCTGAGAATAGACAAGATATCACAGAACTAGTTTTGCAGTTACAAGAATATTCTTTAAATCAAGATTTTCAATCGCAAAAACAACTGTCCCATGATCGCAAGGTTAACAATAATATCAAGCAAGGTAGTAAAAATCAAGAGAATGCAGCTGCTAAAGATTTAGTAAAAAATCTGCAAAATTTTGGTGATGATGGTGGTACAAGTTTGGGTACGATTCTTCCAGTAGGAGCGATGATATCCTTATGTTTGTATGCCCATGCTTCTGAAGACGATGATGATTCCGATGCTAAAAAATCTTCATTGCTGTGCTATATGCCATTGCTAATAACCCTAGCAGATCTATTTAAAGATGGTGACACAAAGCAAAATTTAATTGATAATGGCTTCCAAGGTGGAGATAAAAAGAATGATATACCTTTAGACAAAAAAGCGGTACCTGAACCTCTGAGTCTAGCTGGTACTGCAATAGCAGGAATTATGGGATATTCGATGAAGCGCAAATGTAATGAGAATAAAGTTAAGGCTTAAAAAATAATAGTCACTCTTTATTGAGCACTGTTTACAAATTTAAATAATTGCTTACCAATTACCAATTATCAATTACCAATTACCAATCATTGGAATAACTACCTTGCAATAATTGCACCATCTAAATTAGCACCATCTAAATTAGCACCATCTAAATTAGCACCCGTTAGATTAGCATTTTTCAAATTTGCACCCTTTAAGTTTGCATCCTTAAGATTCGTTCCCCACAAGTTGGAATTCCGAAGATTGCTATTCATAAGATTAGCTGCTTCAAGGTTAGCATGTACCAAATTGGAATTTTCCAAGCTAGCACCTTCTAGATTTGCACCTTGCAAGTTTGCATCTACCAAATTATTCAGTGCAAGGTTTGCACCTTGAAGATTCGCACCTTCTAGGTTTACACTTCCAAGATTAGATGATTTGAGATTAATCTTTTTCAGATTGGCATTTTTTAGTTGTGAATTCTCCAAATTAGAGTTTTCTAAATTCGCATTCTCTAAGTTTGTACCATTTAAATTCGTAGATGCTAAATAAGCAAATGATAAGTTACAAGCCTGACACTCTCTAGTTTTGTATAGTTGATTCAAGGGACGATTCTTCTCATACTTGAAAGTTGTAATATTGCTGGCGATTATAGCTCCAATTGCCATAACTGCAAAAATTATTAGTCGTTTTTTATTATTTATGATGCGAGTTAATATTCTTTTATCTTCAGTACGAACAACAGTATTTATAGAATTTATTTCTTGTAAAGCTTTTGCCGCATTTGGATAACGACGTTCGACATTTTGTTCTACCATCTTTGTTAACCATCTAGCAAATTTATTAGTAATTTTTGGTAATAGTTTTTCAATGTCGAAACGATAATTGCTATCCATTAATTTACCGATTTCAAGTGAAGGAGTATTACTTAATAAACAAATTAAAGTAACTCCTAAACTATATAAATCTGATGCCTGAGTTAGAGTATAACCACAAATACTTTCAGGTGCCATAAAACCTGGAGTTCCAACTAAAATACCACTTAGAGGAACTTTTTCATTTTGTAGGCGTGCAAAGCCAAAATCAACTAAATAAGCATTACATTGCTCATCAACTAAAATATTTTCTGGTTTAATATCTCGATGAATAATTGGTGGGTTGAGTTCCTGGAGATAAACTAATATTTCTAAAACTGAGATTGCTATTTTTTTGATTTCTTCAATAGTAAAACTATGTTTTTCTTCTAAGGAAGAAGCATTTCTATATTCTTGAACAAGGCAAAAACCCTCCGGAGTCTCAAAAGAATCCAAATATCGAGGTATCCGTGGATGGTTGAGTTGTTTTAAAAGTTCTATTTCGTGTTGATAAGCTTTAAAACCAGACCAATTACTATCTTTTTGGACAAAGCGAAATTCTTTGATTATTACATCTGTCCCAGATGTGACCGTCTTTCCAATGTAAGTAATACGTCCTCCTTCTCGGTTACAGCCTACTTCTTGAGTCACTTCATAACCGTTAATAGAGAAATATGGATATTTACGAAAATTTCCATCTATTTTACTTTGATTTTGGTTTTGATAATTTTGATTTTTGTTTTGATAATTTTGATTTTTGTTTTGATTTTGATGATTGTTATTGGAAAAGTTATGATAAGATTTATCGGACATATTATTGAATTATTTCATTTTTACAAACAAAACTATTGACCATAATTAATATTCAAATAAATTTTAATATTCTTTCTGTCTGAGCTATATAAATTATTTTCAACGACAATGTGAATCTAGCGCAAAGATGTATAGATAATAAAAAAATTCTTACATCTTTGCATTTTTTATGAGTAGTTTACAAAAAAGTTATAAAGATTTCAGCCACTCTGTAATTTGGTGGTTGACAATATCTGGAACTTCGTCATGGGGACAATGACCAGCACCAGAAATAGGAACAATTTTAATCTGCTTTCCAGCTTCTTTTGCTTGTTCATAAATCTTGGCTCCAGTAATTGGCGTCCAGGGATCTTCTGCACCCCAAATAACTAGCAATGGTACATCTACTTTTGGTAGTAAATCATTAGGAGAAGGTCCAGGAGGTGCAGTAAGAATCGATGCAAAAACCTCTCTTGCTCCAGGATCGCACGAAGGCTGATAAAGCATTTCTACAAGTTCGTCAGTAACAGCTTCTCGGTTACGATAAACTTGGTAAAGAGTACGACGAATTTGAGATTTACGACGAATATTATTAAAAACAACTTGGCCTGTTATTGGATGGCTAACTAACTTATTAAAAGCTCCCATGACAAATCTTAAGGGTGGGTTTAATTCATGGGGGCGATGGCTCAAACCTCCTGCAGAATTAATAAGTACTGTAGCTTCAGTAATTTCTGGATGTTCTGCAGCTACAGTTAGGCTTAAAAGTGCACCAATAGAATTACCAATAAATACAGCTTTTTCTTGAATATGTTGCTCCCAGAAATCCTTCAGTAGTTCTACCCATACTTCTACTGAATAATCAATTGCTGCTTTTTCCGAACCACCAAAACCCAGAAGATCCAATACAAAAACTTGATAACCAGCATTGGCTAGTACTGGAATATTTTTTCGCCAATGTCCAATAGAAGCACCAAAACCATGTACTAAGACCAAAGGTTGTCCGGAACCCATTACGGTGTATTGAATTTTGTAACCTTTCCAAATCCAAAATAGTTTTTCAAAGGAATTTTGTGTTGAGAGGTGCTGTGTAGTTACAGTCATTGTTAAGATTCATAAAGCTTTTTTAATATCTTAGTATTTATTGGGGGTTGGGGATTGGGGATTAGGGTGAGCCCGCGCCTAACGGCGTTAGCATAGCGTGGCGTTAGCCATATGGGATTGGGTAATATCAAATCCTAAACTTAAGCTTCAATTGCAATTTTTAGTATTTACCCTTACGCTACTTCCCACGCTTCACACACTTCTCACACTTCCCACACCTCCCACACTTCCCACACTCACTCCCTGCCATCTTGATGTCATATTCATCCCTCAATATAAAAATTGTCAGGCTCAAAGATATTTGAGGTTATCTCAAGATGAAATCTAAGCTGCTACCAATTTTGGCTGCATCTGCTGCATTGACTTTTATTTTTCCTATTTCAGCTTTTGCTGGTAATCAAGCGAAGAAAGCAAACTTAACCGAAGCCCAGAAAACTCAACTGGAGCAGGTGAAAAACAACGCACGTTCTGAAATTGAAGCTGTTTTAACAGCCGAACAACAAACAGAATTACAAAATGCTTTGGACAATGGTCAAAAAATGAAAGCTGCTGTCCGCAATTTAAATCTTTCTTCCGAACAGCAGTCGCAGCTAGATCGAATTATGCAATCTGCTAAACAGCAGAAACGTGCAATCTACAACAGTCAAAATTAAATCAAACAAAGTTTAAGACATACAAAGTTCAAACAGGAGGATATCGTCCCAATACAAATTACATTACAGTTTTTTCCTTCAAGTAGTTAATTACTACTGTTACTTGATAGTAAATATGTATTGCTATCTTGTACCCACACCTAATTCCTTAGATAGGACTGTTTGGTTCTGTCTGTTCCTTATACTCTTATACTCAAAACAGTGTTTAAAATCCCGCCTACTATCCAGTATTCGGGATTTTTTGTAGTTGATTTTTAGTAATTGATTTTTTGTTATTTAATTACCAAATACCAAATACCAAATACCAATTACCAATTACCAATTACCAATCATATCGTTTCCGTTTGCTTTGGAATGATTTAAAAGGTGATTGAGAAAACTCTACACCTCTGTGCGTACAAAATATATAATTCCGATGCTCACGGATTTGATATCACCCATCAAACCGTTCAATAATTCCACCACCAAGCACTTTTTCTCCGTCATACCATACTGCAGCTTGTCCGGGGGTGATACTGAACTGCAGTTCGTCAAATACTACACGGGCGCGAGAATTTTCTAAGGGAATAATTGTGACTGGTACGGGCTGAGAACGATAACGAATTTGTACTTCTGCTTTAATGGGAGCACATGGTTCAGCCATGGAAACCCAGTTTACTCTCTCTACATTACATTCTGGCAGTGTAGCCTTGGTGCGATCGCCGACAATCACTTTGTTATTAATTGCATCTAGAGCAATCACATATAAAGGTTCTGGAGCTGAAACACCTAAACCTTTACGCTGTCCAATGGTATAGTGATGAACACCATCATGTTGACCCAATACTTTACCGTTTGCGTCAACAATTTCGCCCTTCTTTGGAGCTAGATATTTATCTAAAAATGCTCGCATTGAGCCATTGCTTTCTACCAAGCATAAGTCTTGACTTTCGGGCTTGTCAGCGGTTTTCAACCCATATTCGCTAGCAATTCGCCGAGTATCACTTTTTTGTAATTCTCCCAAGGGAAATATGGAAGCAGCGAGTAAATCTTGAGATAGATCGTACAGGAAATAAGATTGATCTTTATTGCGATCGGCAGCTCTTAATAGTTCATGGCGTCCGCTATTCTCGTTATAGCAGATACGAGCATAATGACCTGTGGCAATTTTTTCGCTGTCTAAGGTTTCCCGGGCGTAGCGCACCATGGGACCAAACTTAACAGTTTTATTACATTGAGAGCAAGGTAAAGGTGTGACGCCAGTACTATAACCAGTTAGCAAGTAATCTACAATGTTGGTCTGAAAAACTTCCCGAATATCAACTACATGATGGGGAATACCTAGCTGTTCGCAGATGTAAGCCGCATCAACCATACCTTCAGAGCAACACTGTCCTTTCCCTTTCATCAGCCAAAGGGTGAGACCAATTACTTCATAACTTTGATTGTGCAATATGGCGGCAGCAGTGGAACTATCAACGCCACCTGAAAGACCAACTACGACTTTTTTCATCTTGGTAAATGTGCTAGGCGACTCTATATAACCTAACAGCTACAAGCATAAATTGATTGGTCTTTATAGTAAATAGCTCATAATTTTTAAAGAATTAGGCATTAGTAATGGGAATTTGGGAGTAAGCAGCGACCAACAAGCAGATCGGTAGCTAAAGATAACTGCTAACTTTGAACTGATAACTCAGTACCAGAATCGATGCAGTACAGACAAGCAGCTATAGACCAATTTGTAGTAACAGCCCAGCAAATGCGGGACATTGAGGGACGAATTTTTGCCGCTGGAATCCCTGTAGCCGCTCTGATGGAAAAGGTTGCAGGGCTTATTACCCATCGCATTATGCAACTTTTTCCCATTTCTTTATCTTCACCTTTATCTTCCCATCGAATCGGAGTATTAGTTGGTCCCGGTCATAATGGTGGTGATGCTTTGGTTGTTGCGCGGGAGTTACACTTTCGTGGATATGAAGTTTATGTGTATCACCCACTTTTTAAACAAAAAGAACTAACCTCCCAGCATTTAAAGTACGTGGAAAGTTTGGGTATTCCTTGCTATCAATCCGTTGACAAATTAAAAAATTGCGATCTATTTATTGATGGGTTGTTTGGTTTTGGGTTGCAAAGAACAATTGCAGAACCTGTCGCCAGTGCGATCGATCTAATTAATCAATTGAATAAACCAGTTGTTAGCATTGACGTACCATCTGGTTTGCATACAGACACAGGTGAAGTATTAGGAATTGCTATTCGTGCTACATACACTTTATGTCTTGGTTTATGGAAACTTGGTTTATTGCAAGAATCAGCTTTGGAATACGTCGGTAAAGCTGAACTAATCGACTTTGATATTCCATTGGCTGACATAGAAGCAATTTTGGGAGGATCCCCGAAGATTAAACGCTTCACCACACAAATAGCACGATCCATTATTGGTAAAGAAAAAACATCTACAAATTCAACTTTATTACCTCGTAAACTTGTTACTCACAAGTATAAAGAAGGACATTTATTATTAGTTTGTGGTTCTCGTCGCTATCCTGGAGCCGCTATTTTGACTAGTTTAGGTGCCCGCGCTTCTGGTGTTGGTATGTTAACAGTAGCCGTACCAGAATCCCTTAAGCATTTAATGATATCAAAGTTACCGGAAGCTTTAATTATCGGTTGTCCGGAAACTGAATCTGGTGCAATTTCCCAGTTATTACCCGATAATATCGATCTAAATTCATTTACTGCGATCGCTTGTGGTCCAGGATTAACATTTGATGCAGTTTCAGTTGTTAAGCAAGTATTGAATAGTAATGCGCCTTTAATCTTAGATGCAGATGCTTTAAATATTCTGGCTCAAATGAAAAATCCTTGGATCGAACAAGGAACTATGGATAAAACAAGAAAAGCCACAACAATTTTCACCCCCCATCTTGGTGAATTCTCTCGCTTGTTTCCCAAAATAAATGAGAAAAACCAAGAGCGGATCAAAGCTGTGAAGAAAGCGGCTAAACAAAGCGGGGCAATTATATTGTTAAAAGGTCCAAGAACTGCGATCGCAAACCCCCAAGGTGATATTTGGATTAATCCTGAAAGTACTCCAGCCCTGGCTCGTGGCGGTAGTGGTGACGTATTAACAGGTTTAATGGGTGGTTTATTAGCGCAATCAATTTCTCGTGAAATTACACCCGATATCGTTACTGCACTTGCTGCATGGTGGCACTCCCAAGCCGGGATATTAGCAGCTGTAGAACGTACAGAGTTAGGAGTAGATGCATTTACATTGACTCAATATTTAATGCGGGTAGTAAGTTTTTGATCCTTACACTTAATAGTTACATTACTTACTTTATAGAGTCGTTCAAGCCCAATCCCTAATCCCCAGTCCCCAGTCCCCATATGCCGCTTGCGGCGGCACGCAGTGCTATCCCGATATGGCTAACGCCACGCTATGCTAACGCCGTTAGGCGCGGGCTCACCCCAATCCCCAATCCCTTCTCCAGGTAGACTTGAGAATTAGGAAAAGTTGTGACAATAATGACGGCGAATCTAATTTTTGAAGAATTTATTCTATGGATTTTGGTATTTTTGATTTATTCTGGATTTTCTTATTATTGTCTTCACTGCAACCGATTTGGCAAAAACGTCGAATAGAATATCGGCGCTTTAGCTCTATTCAAGAATTTCAAAAAAAACGCAAGAGTCGGGTAATACTTCTAATCCATCGCCAAGAATCTATTAGTTTCTTAGGCATTCCCTTATCTCGCTATATAACCATTGAAGATTCCGAGCAAATATTGCGAGCTATTCGTCTTACTCCCCCTGATGTGCCTATAGATTTAATATTGCACACACCGGGTGGTCTGGTTTTAGCAACTGAACAAATTGCTAGGGCATTAATCCGCCATCAAGCAAAAGTTACCGTATACGTGCCCCACTATGCGATGAGTGGCGGTACGATGTTAGCTTTAGCTGCTGATGAAATAATTATGGATCCCAATGCTGTACTAGGACCTGTAGATCCCCAGCTTGGTAATTATCCTGCTGCCAGTATTATTAAGGTTGTCGAAGAAAAACCCATTAGTGAAGTTGACGATCAAACTCTGATTATGGCGGATATCGCCCGTAAAGCAACCAAGCAAGTACAAGAATTTGTCCGTACTTTACTCAATGATTGTATCCCCAAACAAAAAGTTAAATCGGAAGATATCGAACGGATAATCGAAGCTTTAACAACTGGACAAGTAACCCACGATTATCCCATTACGGTTGAAGAAGCAACGAAAATGGGGCTGCCCATTACAGTCGGGCTGCCCCGGTCTGTTTACGACCTGATGGATCTGTACCCTCAACCGCAAGGTGGACGCCCGACAGTGCAGTACATTCCCATGCCTTATGATGACGGTCGTCCAACTCTACCGGTTCCCAAAGGAAGACCATTGGAGGAACCTAGTCATATGAACTAGAAAAGTTGCCATTAAGTGGCCAATTATTAGCTATTAATTTCTAGCTTGTATTTTCTATTCTGGTTTAGCCTTTGGTTTTGGGGTTGGGTTAGATGTAGCTCCTGGAGTTGGGCTAGTGGTTGATTCTGGAGTTGGGCTGGTTGTAGCTCCTGGATTTGGGCTAGTGGTTGATTCTGGAGTTGGGCTGGTTGTAGCTCCTGGATTTGGGCTAGTGGTTGATTCTGGAGTTGGGCTGGTTGTAGCTCCTGGAGTTGGAGCGGTAGTTGATTCTGGAGTTGGGCTGGTTGTAGCTCCTGGAGTTGGGGTAGTTGTAGCTCCTGGAGTTGGGGTAGTTGTAGCTCCTGGAGTTGGGGTAGTTGTAGCTCCTGGAGTTGGAGTGGTAGTTCCGGGAGCTTTATTAGTTGCAGCTCCTGGATTTGGTGTAGTTATTACTCCTGGTTTTTTATTAGTCGTAGCTTCTGGTTGTGGATTTGTTGTTGATTCTGAACTTGGAGTTTCTGTTGCTCCTGGTTTTGAAGTATCCAACATTTCCTTAACTTCTTTATCCAAGCGTTGTCGTAAAGCCAAATCAGCAATACCAGTTTGTTCTATTTTCAATTTTTCTTGATACTTTTTGACCGCAGCAGCAGTCTGAGGACCGTAAAATTGATTTGCTGGTAAGGGCGGTTTGGGCTTGACAACCATATTCAAATTTGTTTGAAGGATTTTGACAATATTGGCTGCATGATTTTGGGTTTTTTCTCCGGTAATATTGTCAACACCCAACTTATACCCTTTTTGAAATTCGCTGACTGCTTTTTTAGTTTGGGAATCTTGCAAACAGGTACTTGATACCTCGACTTCATAACCCAATCCACGCAATACACCACAAAATTCTGTAGGGGTATAATTACGTTTTCTCAATGCTATAGCAGTATTAGAAGTTACTACGCCAGCAACAACTAAACAAATAGCAGTTATTCTCGTGCTTGTGGATCGAATCCCACACCACATGGTTTAAACTCCTGTTGGTCAAATCGGTCTTAATCAAGACACATGTGCTTGGTAGCTGCATTCTAATTTTGTTTAACGTTTTTGTCCTTATTTATTAATTATTTTTGAAAAATTACTCATACTTTTCACCTGTCATCCTTCCTTGGTTGTATTTATAGAGTGATTAATAAGATTTTTTGCCAAAATTAGTAATTTATCGTAATGAATCAACATCAAGTCCCAAAGCGATATCATCTCTGGTTCGAGAGATTGATGGCAATTATAGCTGCAATGAATTTAGGTTTCGTTTTGTTCGATTTGAGTTATGTACCTTGGCGCACTTTTTATTTTCGTAATGTGCCAAAAGTAACTCAAATTTACGATCCAATCAAAGGAATTGAACCTCACAGAGACACGCAAAATTACCTTGAATTAGTTGATCGGCTGCAAAAGCAGATAAATAATACAGGCTTGCGATCAACTGAAGTCAAAACTACCCTTGAAGATTTACAGGACCTCAGTGTCGAAATGATTGAGGAAAATCCTTTTGCTGCTGCTTCTAAAAGCGGAACCTTAGAAAAAATTAAAAATCGGATGCGCAACCACATAGGTGATGATTCTGCGAAGCAATCTTTCCGTATATTTTGGTCTCAAGAGTATCTCTCAAAGCAAGGATTTTCCACAGAAATCGGTTTTTTCAACCGTAACATCAAGCCTTTGATTGCTAGCAACTATTACCGTCGTATTGGTGAAAATGGTGAGTATATTGATCGTTTTTGGCTATATGACTTACCATTTGTAGTTTTATTTGCTTTGGACTTAATACTGCGTACTTACTTAATTAAGCGGCGTCATAGCAGTTTCAGCTGGTTAAATGCAATTTTGTGGCACTGGTATGACGTAATTTTCCTTATACCTTTTTGGCAATGGCTGCGAATCATACCAGTATGCTTTCGTTTAGACAAGGCACAATTATTAAATCTACACGGCTTGCGTCGGCAAATAGAACAAGGGATTGTTGCTAACTTTGCGGAAGAAATCACCCAAATGGTAGTGGTGCGCGTAATCGATCAAACTCAACAATCAATTCAAAGTGGGGATTTGACTCGTTGGTTCAAACAAAGTCGCAGCGCAAACAGTTACGTAGATATTAATAACATCAACGAAATTGAAGCCATTAGTGGAATTGTTGTTAAAGCAACCGTATATCAAGTTTTACCAAAAGTCCAACCAGAGATAGTAGCTTTATTACAGCACAATATTGATAGCGCCCTAAATCAATCCCCTATCTATCGCAATTTGCATAATTTACCAGGGATGGGAGAAATGCAAAGTCAGCTTAGCAAACAACTAGCGACTGAAATTACCACAAACCTCCACAAAGCTTTAATTTCAGCAGTTGAAGATCCAGTCGCAGCACAACTCTCCAGTCGCCTCATACAGCGTTTTAGCGAAACTTTAGGAGACGAAATGCGACAGAAACAAATTTTAGCTGAAATTCAAAGTTTATTATTCGATTTTCTCGAAGAAGTCAAAATTAATTACGTACAGCGTCTTTCCCAAGAAGATATGGAACAAATATTAGAAAAAACTAGGCAGCTAAAAAATCAAGTATCTGTATCTGCTGTTGTTAAACCGAGTTCTGGTCTAGTAGAAATGAGAAAAATTAAGTAGCAGTGGATATAACGATAGCTACCTTCTGATTCTCACCATTATCTTTATTGTTTTAAACAAGGGATTTTGAGGGATATTAAAAATTAACGCCTGATTTTGTACTTTCCTTCTTCCTCTAGAAGAAATGCGCTAAACTCAGAATAGAAATGAATCAATACTGATTCGTGACAAGACTTCTTGGAAGATATACTTATCACCGGAAGTGGGTAGAAGCCCACTTTTTTTGTTGGAATTGTTGCATGACTCATCCCTTAGTTCCACAAATTATTGAATTAGCGACACCAGTGGCCCAAGAACTGGGATTAGAGGTCGTTGGCGTTGTCTTTCACACCAACCAACGTCCGCCAGTTTTGCGCTTAGACATCCGTAACCCCCAGCAAGATACCGGTCTGGACGATTGCGAACGGATGAGCCGTGCTTTGGAAGCTCGCTTAGATGCGGCACAAGTTATTCCAGATTCTTATGTTTTGGAAATATCAAGTCCTGGTGTTTCACCATTGCTAGTCACTGAACGAGATTTTATTTCCTTTAAAGGATTTCCCATAACTGTATCCACTTCTCCACCCTACAACGGAAAGCAAGAGTGGAGCGGTCAGTTAATTAGTCGTGACGAAAGCAAGTTGTATTTGAATCGTAAAGGTCGTACAGTTGGTATTCCTCGCTCTTCTGTGACTAAAGTCCAGTTGAGTGAAGGTTGAGAGATCGAGATATAGGGGTTATTACTTTCTTCTTATCTAAGTTCTGGGACAGGGTTTCTGGGGATAACAATTAGCTATTCCCTTGTGTTGGTGATATTTTAATCTTTTACCAACAAAACATTGTTTCATTCCCAGACAGAAAGGCAGACAAAAAAGTCTTGCCTCGATTTTGGAGAAAAAAATTGACTCTTATAGACCTCAAAGATCTAAGAAATGGGGGACAAAAGATAAGAGAACATACTAAAACATTGACGACTGATATGAAATCGAAAAATAAGTCAGTTGCGAATATTATTTCTTATTCTTTTGTTTTTCTACCTATTTCCTATTGTTTCAATGGAGATTAATTATGTCAATGGTTGATTTAAAAGGATTAAAAGAATTAATTGAAAGTATCAGTAAAGAAAGGAATTTACCCAGGTTAGCAGTTCAATCAGCAATCAGGGAAGCCTTACTTAAGGGGTATGAACGTTTTCGGCGCGCCCAAAATTTGGAACGCAAACAATTTGATGAAGACTATTTCAATAATTTCGACGTACAACTTGATGTGGAAGATGAGGGTTTTCGAGTTGTTGCGACTAAAACAATAGTTGAAGAAGTCACCAACTCAGATCATGAAATTTCCCTTAAGCAAGTCCAAGAAATGGGCGGCGATGAAGCCCAACTCGGTCAGGAAGTAGTATTGGACGTTACCCCGGATCAGGGAGAGTTTGGTCGAATGGCTGCGATGCAAACCAAACAAGTGCTGGCGCAAAAACTCCGCGATCAACAGCGTCAAATGGTGCAAGAAGAATTTCAGGATTTGGAAGGAACTGTCTTGCAAGCCAGAGTCTTACGATTTGAAAGACAGTCAGTAATCATGGCAGTGAGTAGTAATTTTGGTCAACCAGAAGTGGAAGCTGAGTTACCAAAACGCGAACAGCTACCTAATGATAACTATCGAGCGAATGCTACATTTAAGGTCTATCTCAAAAGAGTTTCCCAGGGACAGCAAAGAGGTCCACAACTACTAGTATCCCGTGCTGATGCTGGTTTAGTTGTTTACTTGTTTGCTAATGAAGTCCCAGAAATCGAAGATGAAGTGGTGCGAATAGTAGCGGTGGCGCGAGAAGCTAATCCACCATCACGTTATGTTGGACCTCGCACCAAAATTGCTGTTGATACCCTTGATCGCGATGTAGACCCAGTTGGTGCGTGTATTGGGGCAAGAGGTTCGCGGATTCAGGTAGTAGTAAATGAATTACGGGGTGAGAAAATCGATGTCATTCGTTGGTCGCCAGATCCTGCAACCTATATTGCCAATGCTTTAAGCC
Organism: Mastigocoleus sp. MO_188.B34; assembly: GCF_030065675.1. Taxonomy (GTDB): domain Bacteria; phylum Cyanobacteriota; class Cyanobacteriia; order Cyanobacteriales; family Nostocaceae; genus Mastigocoleus. The sequence goes on from NZ_JASJDK010000031.1 coordinate 30,958, forward strand.
CAGCACGGGTAGATGAGGTGCGTTTGATGGACCCAGAAACCAGACAAACTCATGTCTTAGTTGCTGAGGATCAACTCAGTTTAGCCATTGGTAAAGAAGGACAAAATGTTCGCTTAGCCGCTCGCTTAACGGGGTGGAAAATAGACATCAAAGACAAAGCCAAATATGATTATGCAGCAGAGGACGCTAAGTTTGCAGAAACAAGAGCGCAACATGCATCAGAAGAGTTTGATGAAGTTGAAGAAATTTTAGAAGAAGAGGTAACGCCGACAGAAACACAAATTCATGAAGAAATTCCCCTTGAGAAATTTTCACCAGAACAGCTATCAGAACAAATAGTAAACTTAGAGCAAGAAAAAACGGAATTATTACAGGAGAATGAGATATTTGAGACCACTAAAGAAGAGTCGGTATAAACTTAAATAAATGAAATTTTAAAACTTAACTAGAATTACCAAAAATTCCACAACACAAAACTAATGAAACCAAATTATCGGCGTTGTATTAGTTGCCGCAAAGTGGGTTTGAAGGAGGAATTTTGGCGGATCGTCAGAGTCTTCTCATCCAGGCAGGTACAATTAGATAGGGGTATGGGGCGCTCCGCCTATATTTGTCAGAACCCTAACTGCTTGCAAGCGGCAGGGAAAAAAAATAGACTAGGGCGAGCACTGCGTGTATCTGTCCCTGATACGGTGTATCAGACATTGTGGGAACGCCTAAATCAAAGTAATTCCCATACTAAATGTTCATAATTTGAACTTATTTTTGCAGCAATCCATACTCCGAATAAAAATTACAGTCATTCTATGGCTGTCATTAAACCCTCTATGATGGTTCATGTAGTGCCGGAGTAGAATGTATATGGGTGTTATACACCCCGCTCTAAATAATTTTTAGCAGCGAAATTAAACCTCCAACAAGTCTTACTTGCTTGTGTCGTGGAAAACTCAAAATCTGCAAAACAAAAACCTACACAACCAACAACGGGTAGCGCCTACACCCAGTTTGGCGTCAACCATCAATTTAGGTGAGATGCCAGCATTGAACTGAAACATCTCTCTTTCCTAAACCATAGCTGCCAAAATGAAGTTCTACGGCAACTATTACACAGTATCAAAGGATGGAGATGTCGCTTTAATCTGGCAACCATCCATTAAAGCTGTAAATTTAAGGGGAAGAGTGGATGAACAACGGCAAAGTTAGAATTTACGAATTATCAAAGGAATTGAATTTGGATAACAAAGAGCTATTAGCAATTTGCGACCAGCTCAACATTGCGGTCAAAAGTCACAGCAGTACGATTACAGAATCTGAAGCCCAGCGTATCCGGTCGGCAGCCGAAAAACTTCCACCAAATAGACATCACCCGTCACAAACTGGCTCCCGTTCTCGACCTGCTACACCTAAAAAACCAGAAATTTTGGAGATTCGTAAACCCAAAGTGGTGAAAAATTCTGCCTCCAACAACCCAGAGGCGTCGGCTGCTACCGACCAACAAGCTGCTCATAATAATAATGAGGCTAAACCTCTTTCTTCCCCCCGGCCTTTCGCTCCACCCGTTCCACCAATAAAGCCTGTGGCATCAACTAGACCAGTACAAAATCAATCAGAAAATCAACAAAAACCTGCTGTTGAAAATAACAATAGCAATCGCAATAACAATCAAACAGCGGATACTAGTAAAATAATACCCGAAAAACCGGCTGCAGTTGCTCCAAAGCCAGTCAGCCCAGTAGAAAAACCACAGTTGGTTGCTCCTCCCCAAAGACCGGCAGCACCCAAACCTACGGCAAACGTTTCGGGTGTTAAAGTTGAGAAACCAATACTCAGACGCAATAAAGATCAACAAGGGCAAGGCAAGCAAAAAGTTAATAAGCAACAGCAAAAACAAGCTGATACAGCCAAACCTTTGCCGCAGAAGTCGGTGCGTTCGGGATCGTCTGCGCCGAGTAAGCCAGAAATTAGAACAAATAAGTCTGAAAAGCCGGTATCGCCTCAGCGTCCGAGCAAACCTGGGCGTTCGACTGAATATCCTGCAGCTTCAGCAGTTCCTGCACCTGTCAAAGCAATTCCACCGAATAAGCCAGAAGTATCTAACGAAGAATACGATGACAATGATGTTGTCGTTGAAACAACAATAGAACTTAAGCGTCCAACACCACCGCGTTTGAATAGAGGTGGTAAAAAACGTCATTCGGAAGTAGATACCTTAGATGAGGTTAAAGAATCAAGTAAGGTTGGTAAGGGTCCAGCTAAAAATAAACGTCAAAAACCAATCGTTGATGATTTTGAAGATGACGATCTCCTAGATGATGAAAATCAAGATATAGTAGAAGCAATCCAAGTAAGTAACGCGATCGCTCGTCCGCCTAAACCAAAAAGTGCTAAACCTGCACAGGCAGTTCCTAGAGCGACCCCAAGCGCGAGAACAAAAAAACCTTCTACATCTAGAGGCGAACAAAATCAAAATCGCCGTCGCGAAACAGAGCAGAAGCCTCCGCGACCTGAAAAACTAGAAATAACCGGCACCATGACTGTGCAGGAATTATCAGAAGCATTGGCGATAGCAGATACAGAAATTGTCAAAATTCTGTTCCTCAAAGGCATGGCGGTAAGTATTACCCAAAACCTGGATGTTCCTACAGTGATTTTGGTTGCGAATGAAGCAGGGGTTGAAGTTGAAACCCAAGAACCTGAAGCTGAAGCTCGCAAAGTGACAGAAATGATCGACGTGGAAGACTTAGAATATCTTCATCGTCGTCCGCCAGTTGTGACAATTATGGGTCACGTTGACCACGGAAAGACAACGTTACTTGATTCGATCCGTAAAAGTAAGGTCGCAGCCGGAGAAGCTGGCGGTATTACCCAGCATATTGGTGCATACCACGTAGACTTAGAGCACAATGACAAACAAGAACAGATTGTGTTCTTAGATACTCCAGGTCACGAAGCATTTACAGCGATGCGGGCGCGCGGGGCAAGAGTTACAGATATTGCCATACTGGTAGTGGCTGCTGATGACGGAGTTCGTCCCCAAACCATTGAAGCTATCAGCCACGCTCAAGCTGCCAAAGTACCAATTATTGTGGCAGTTAATAAAATTGATAAGGAAGAAGCACAGCCAGATAGAGTTAAGCAAGAATTAACCCAGTATGGTCTAACCCCAGAAGAGTGGGGTGGTGAAACCATTATGGTTCCCGTAAGTGCAATCAAGGGTGAAAACTTAGATACACTTTTGGAAATGATTCTGTTGGTAGCAGAAGTAGAAGAACTTAATGCTAATCCAGACCGTTTGGCGAAAGGAACCGTCATCGAAGCCCATTTGGATAAAGCCAAAGGCGCAGTCGCTACGTTATTGATCCAAAATGGTACTTTGAAAGTTGGTGATATCTTGGTAGCAGGCTCGGTATTTGGTAAAGTACGGGCTATGGTTGACGACAGAAGTGAAAGAGTAACAACTGCTGCTCCTTCTTTTGCTGTAGAGGTTCTTGGTTTAAATGATGTTCCTGCTGCAGGTGATGAATTCGAAGTCTTTAATAACGAAAAAGAAGCACGAGCACTCGCTAGCGAGCGCGCTGAGAAACAACGTCAATCTCGTTTGATGCAGGGGCGCGTTACTTTAACTGGAATTTCTGCGCAAGCACAGGAAGGCGAGTTAAAAGAACTCAATCTTATTCTCAAAGCTGATGTTCAAGGTTCTATCGAAGCTATTCTCGGATCGCTTCAACAAATTCCGCAAAACGAGGTGCAAATTCGCTTACTATTAGCTGCGCCAGGAGAAGTAACTCAAACTGATATTGACTTAGCTGCAGCGAGTGGTGCTGTAATCATCGGTTTTAACACTACTTATGCTAGTGGAGCTAGACATGCTGCAGATGAGGCAGGTGTAGACGTAAGAGAATACAATATTATCTACAAACTGCTAGAAGATATCCAGGGAGCTTTGGAAGGATTACTAGAACCAGAACTAGTAGAAGAAGCTTTGGGTCAAGCCGAAGTACGTGCTGTTTTCCCTGTGGGTCGAGGAGCAGTTGCTGGTTGCTACATTCAATCTGGAAAATTGTTGCGTAACTCCAAATTGAGGGTTCGCCGTGGCGATCGGGTCATTTACGAAGGAGTTTTAGACTCACTCAAGCGGATGAAGGAAGATGTCCGAGAAGTGAATTCTGGTTATGAATGCGGTATTGGCATTGACAAATTCAATTCTTGGCAAGAAGGTGACATCATTGAAGCCTACCAAATGGTTACTAAGCGCCGGACTCTATCACTTGCAAGATGATTCCCAAGGTGAGTATCAGGGAATGGGATGAGTTGACCCTCTCATCTCAAGATATTTACGCGTATCCCCTAATGGGATATCGCCTATCTAAGGTTAGCTGCAAATAATTTTATGTTTGCAAGCTACACCAAAAACTGGAGATTTCTGCCTTCAGAACTCCAGTTTTTTGATTTGAGTTTTTTGATTTATCAGTAGCAACATATAGCAATAGAAATGTTCCTTAGGACATCATAATTTTGTTTCCAAGGGGAGTCCTAACATTTGTGACAACTGCTGTAATTAAAATTTTTGTAAGTCTAAGTTAAAAAAGCTTTTGAATGAGACATAAAGAGAGTTTTTTAAGTCCCAAAGTAACTTATATTTTTTCATCCTTGTTTTAATTTATGACTTCTGAGTCCTGACTCCTCTTCTACAAAGCGTTAAAATTAATGCGGTAGATATAAAGAAAACACCTTAGAAAAGTAAATTTAGTTGCCAATGAAACAGAATTTGTTACTGTAAAACTATTACCTTGAGATTGTATTAAGCAATATTTAATGCTGGAGATACGGATTATGGATCTACCCAAGTCTTGTTCTCCTTGATTCTCCAAAAAAATACAAGGATCAAAACTATGACTCACACTTTAGCTTCTAGCGAACAACAATTCTCTGGTGATAATGAAACTTGGTATAGCCTCAAATCTGCTATTGCTGCTACTTCTGGGTTCCAGCGCTGGTTACATGATGGAGATAATCAGCTAAAAAAAATGCCTTTAGAGGAACAGGTACAATGTTACTTACGGGAAACTTTAGAAGCTTTAGCTTACTAAAAATCTCATAAGCTTCAACACTTATCTTGTTTACAGTACAAATGGAAATATATCTCAAATACAAATTATTTCTTTCTATGGCTGCTTCCTGAGTAGTATGTTTCTGGATAGTACTTTTGGATGACTTCGATCGACTTTACTTGTCGGTCGTATTTTGCATTGAGCACTAAACTTAGGGAAATACTTTTGGTCTTTTGTTCTAGAAGGATGCGTGTAAAGAAACTCCGAGGATCGGTCTAAAAATAATTCTTCAACGTTATTTTCTATTCTTAATTTCTTAGATACTTATAATGATTAACGGCAATTTGCTGGTTAGCAAGTAATACAGTGTATTGCAGGTTTATGAGGTACACCAAAAAATCTCTATAATCCCTCTACCTCTTTCCCTCTCCCTTAGCGCAAGCGTGGCGTCAGCCATAAATTGGGAGAGGGATGTCCGTCAGCACAGGGTGAGGGCATACCTCATTTACTTACAAAGTGCTGTATCTCATAAAAATTAATTAAAATTTATTCAATAAAATTAGTTTGACACGAAAAATTATACTGATTTAGTGCTGTTTATCCGGTATAGTTTTGCATAGTTTTTACAGGTGTATTACTGTAATCATAACTTTTTAGTGTAATTTAGAACACAACAAATACGAAGCTAAGATGAATAGTCAGGGTTTAGATATTCGAAACCAGCAATATTTTTGTCTTAATACAGGTAAAAATCTGAAAAATCTTCTGAAATCACCAATTTGGTTATCTACTTGTTTGGTGTTATCTGGTAACTTTTTGCTACAACCAATCGAAGTAAATGCCCAAACTCAATTACTACCAGCTGGTGCTCCTGTAACTCAGCAGGCTCAAGTACCTGTGCCCGTAGGTGCGACTGTTATTTACGTTAATCCACAAACAGGTTCAGATACCCAAGGTGCTGGAAATACGGAAGCAGCACCATATAAAACTATTACCTTTGCCCTTCAACAGGCACAACCAGGAACCATTATTCAACTAGCCCCTGGAAGTTACAGCAGCGAGTCAGGAGAAAAATTTCCTCTCGACCTGAAGTCTGGCGTAGCATTACAAGGTGACGAATCAACTCGGGGACAAACAACTTTAATTACTGGTAGCGGTCAATATACTAGTCGTACTTTTGCCCGTCAAAATATTACTATTTTGGCAGGTAAGGATAGTATTATTAATGGTATTAGCGTTACTAACCCCGAAAGCCGTGGAACTGGAATTTGGGTTGAATCAACTAATCCAATCATCAAAAATAGTACTTTTACTAACAGCAAACGTGAAGGTATTTTTGTAACTGGTGATGGAAATCCAAAAATAGAAGGCAACATCTTTTTCCGCAATGTAGGTAATGGAGTTTCAATAGCCAAGACCGCTCGAGGAGAGATTCGCGGAAATCTATTTCAAAATACTGGCTTTGGTTTAGCTGTTGGTGGTACTTCTGCTCCCCTTATAGCCGAAAACCAAATCGTTCAAAATGTAGATGGGATTTTTATTTCTAATTCTGCTCAGCCCAAGCTACGTAAGAATGCAATTGAGAAAAATACTAGGGATGGTATTATCATTATCTCCAGTGCTTTGCCCGATCTTGGTACCCAGGCAGAACCAGGAGGCAATCTAATCCGTGACAACAAACGTTATGATGTCAATAATGCCACTCTCAGTAATACCATTTCAGCAGTTGCTAATGATATCGAAGTAGAGAAAATTTCTGGTCAAGTGGAATTCGTCGCAGCCCAAGTTGATAGACCTACTGGCATACCAGTTGCTTTTACAGATGTACCTCCGGGTTATTGGGCAAAAATTTATATCGAAGCTTTATCATCTAAGGGTATAATTGCTGGTTTCCCTGATGGTACTTATAAACCTGATGAACCTGTAACTCGCGCCCAATTTGCTGCAATTATCAATAAGGCGTTTGTAACGGCAGCCAAACGGGAAGCAGTTAATTTTCGCGACGTAAGCCAAAACTTCTGGGGTTACCAAGCAATTCAAACTGCTTACCGGAGAGGTTATTTGAGTGGGTATCCCAACAGAATTTTTAAACCTCAGCAAAAAATTCCCCGCGTTCAAGTCCTAGTATCTCTTGCAAATGGTTTGGGGTTAAGTGCAGCAAATCAAAACTCTCTTTCTATTTATAATGATGCGGCCCAAATTCCTGGCTATGCTAAAGATCCAGTGGCTGCAGCAACTACTCGACAGTTGGTAGTAAATTATCCCACACCCAAACAACTCAATCCAAATCGTCAAGCAACACGAGCAGAAGTTGCAGCTTTTGTGTATCAAGCTTTAGTAAATGCTGGTACCGCTCAAGCACTTCCCTCACCTTATTTAGTAACAATTCCTCAGTAGTATAAAAAATATCTACGAATCGACCGTCCGGGATTTATGAGGAGATGGTATTTATGGTTTTCTTACCGTTAAAGTGAATGTCTTGGGTAGATCGCCAAACATGACCTTTTTGAGATCGCAGGTCAATACAAATAAAAAATATAAAGCGCCAAACATGACATAGCATCAGTTTGGCGTTTTGCTCTTTATATAATTGGGGTTTTTAAATTTTTCAACAACCCCTTATGTATTTTCAGAGTCTTTATATAAGCTGACCCCGTTTGAGATATACACAAAGTCTTTATATAAGCTGACTTTGTTTCAACTATTATTAGTTTCTCAACTTTTGCCTCATTTCTAGATTTTCTAATATTTTCTTAATTTTTTATGTAACTAAGTAAATATTAATGTTTTTTCATTGCTTTTTGTAAACAAAAGGTTAATGGTGCTCCATCATACAAATTTTTTTGAGTGAATTTGTTAGAGTTATGGCTCTTGCTGTTGATTTTCTTCCCTGCGCCAGAGGAATATCATTAAGGCGACTACTCCTAACTGAAGAGCAAAATTAGCCAAAGAAGAGGCAATTTCTTTACCAGCTAAACAGCGGAACATAAAAACTACTGAGCCAATGAATCCAGAGGCTCCCAGACCAAGATAGATAAATTTTCGTAACCCCCTGTAGGGAGCTTTAATTTCTGCTTTTAAGCGAGAATACTGCTCTGGTGTTAAACGATTTTTGCTATTTTGTTCTACCATGATCTATACTCTTTAATTGTGTACGCCGATGTGGCTCAGTGGTAGAGCAATTGATTCGTAATCAATAGGTCGCGGGTTCAAATCCCGCCATCGGCTTGGAAAACAAATTTTTGTTTATATAGTTATTGATATTACAGGTAATAGGGAATAGATAACAGAAAAACATTTGCAAATTGTGGTTATACGCGATCCCTGGACACACTGATTTATTTAAGGGTATTCATGTATAATTTTAGTTGTTTTGAGCTAAGGTTATACTTGTAATAAAGTATTTATTGATATCAACTTATCTGTTTAATAATGATTCTATTTCGCCCACTAGCCTTTGCTTGATAGAGCCCTTCATCTGCCTCTTTTATGAGACTTTGAGGCGAGTATTCTAGTGATGGTACAACTGTAGATATACCTAAACTAAGAGTTACATATTTACTAACATGAGATTCAGAATGTGGGATTTGTAATTCTCTAACACCAGATTGCATTGCAGCAGCGACATGAACTGCTCCTGTGACAGGAGTATTAGGCATAATTATTGCGAATTCTTCACCACCATAACGGGCTACTAAATCATGTTTTTTTTGCGCTGCTCCCTTAAGAACACTAGCTACTTTTTGTAAGCATAAATCACCTGCAGGATGACCGTATTCGTCGTTATAGCGTTTAAAAAAATCGATATCACACAAAATTAGTGACAAAGGGTGTTCTTCTTCTATTTGATTGAGCCATTGAGTATTAAAGTATTGATCGAAGCAACGGCGATTAGCTACTCCAGTGAGACCATCCATATTAGCCAGTTGTTGTAATGCTTTATTTGCAGCTTCTAATTGTTTATAGACTTGCGCTTGTTGCAATAAGCGTTTTACTCTTTGACGCAAAACAGCCCAATGAATCGGCTTGGTAACAAAATCGCTTGCTCCAACATTAAAAGCCTTGTCAACCGAGTCCGGATCGTCTAGACCGGTAATCATCAATATTGGAGTTCGCTCCCATAATTTTGAAATTACGTTATTAGTAACTAAAGAGTCTATATCAAAATTTGCGATCGCTAATGCCAGATTTTTTCTCGCAATCTGCATTAACTGTTGACAACAGGTAAAGCCATCCATAATTGGCATAATTGCATCTAGTAAAACTAAATCTGGTTTGACTTCGAAAAAGGCATCTAAACATTGTTTACCATCTTCAACTTCAACAACTAGATACCCCTCTTTTTCCATCGCTTTACGCAACATTAATCGCACAATTTTATCATCGTCAGCTACTAATATTACGGGTTGTTGTTTTGAAAGAGAATAGGAACTGATGCCTGACATGAGTTATGTCCCACAAAAATTATATTTCACGCAAGAAAATACTTATTTATAATAAATCCCAGCATTAACTGGTGAGATTGCTTTCTATAGAAATTTGATTAAATTATTTTAGTTTTCATTTCTATAATTATTTAACAATCAAACTAATTACAACACAGCATTTCACTTGGTAAAACAAAAAACAATAAAATACTTTTGCTAATAAACATTTCTTCAGATGCTTGCTGTACAAATATTATCAATCTAAAAATTTATCTTAAGCGCTACCATCAGAAGAAATGGATAAGTTTATTTTCCAAGCACAATATATCTCAGGGTAAGTTGTCTTATATTGCACAGCAAAATTATATTTTGTATAACGATAATAAAATCTGACAATGTAAGTATCTGGATTTTATTATTTTCATAAATACATATTTACGGGATGCAGAGAATAGCCTCATAATCAGGCTTCGTATTATTGGGTTAAGAGCCAGGATTTTTGGTAGATGACAGGATTTCATAAAAGTAGCTTTTAAAAGAACAAAATTGGGTTTCTTCTTTCAGCTGATATATGCTGACAGGCAAATACTGTTTACTATTTATATTTCCCAATAGTGAGCTTATAATTAAGTTTTTGTCTAAAAGGGCAAACAGAAAATACAAAATAATATGATAAATACCTCAGTTATCAAATAAAATTGTATTACAATTATCTACAATCAATCATTTAAATATTTTTATTTTTTATTGATCTATAAATTTACATAAAAGTACTGAGGACAAGTTTTAGCAATATGTAAAAGGTATAGAAAAGAGATATAACTTAAACTATCGGAGTTTAGAAATTAGAAATTTCTTATGCCACACCAAATCATAAAACTTATCCTCCCCCAAGGGAAAGTTTTTATCGCAAGAATTATTTGGGATTAAGTATAATCCTTCAGGAATAAGACCAAAACAAGATATCTGTAAGTTAGAAATGGTAGCTAAGAGTGTCCAAAGAGGTAACAAAGGAAGCGTTGTTGAAATACCCGCGCATATTATTATTTGGGCTGGAGTACGACACTATAAGTTGGGAATTAGCAAACTTAATAAATGGTTTCAGAATAATCAAAATGCTCTTACCTCACCAGAATTGGATTGGCTTGTACTAGAATTAAGCAACTGGTTGGGATTGCCGATTAGTAAAAGTTAATCTATCTGCCGTTGACAATTGCTGAATTTCTTGATTTTGAATCCTAGTGATTTTGAATTCTAGTGATTTTGAATTCTAGTGATTCTGAAGTCTAGTTCTTTTAAATTCTGATTATTTTGAATTCTGGTTATTTTTAATAATAAAATTTGTTTTGCGACAATTTAACGAATAATTATGTCTATTCAAGTTTACGGTATTCCCAATTGTGGTACCTGCAAGAAAGCTTTTAAGTGGCTCGAAGAACATGGTATTGAATATGATTTTACTAATACCAAAGAAGATCCACCAAGCAAAGAGATGATTGAAAGTTGGGTTAATTCTTTAGGCTCCAAGCCTATGCGCAACACCTCTGGTTTATCTTATCGAGCATTAGGTGAAGAAAAGAAAACCTGGACAGATAAACAATGGGTAGAAGCTTTTGCTAATGATGCTATGCTCCTAAAGCGACCTCTATTTATTAAAGATGGTAAAGCCATAATGGTCGGATTTCGTCAAAAAGAAGAGGTGATGGTTCAAAAGTTAACCACCTAGGAATCATTTATGCTGCTCCTAAGCAAGGGGAAAATGCAATAAAATATACTTCTGCAGCTAGTTAGAGAAATATGACAATATGGGAAAAGTGTTAACAGCAATTATTACCTAATGTCTATCAATAACTTCGAAGCTAAGCTAGAACACCTCAAAAAAGTACGTATGGCGTTGCTGCGGCTCCACAAAGCATTGCTAGAATCAGAGCGTACTGTTTACGAACAAGTTAATGGACGCATTCAATCGAATGGTGAATTTTTACGCTTAGTTATTGGACATGAGTGGTTTGCTTGGTTGCATCCGATTTCCCAATTCATTGTTCAGATTGATGAACTAATGGCTGCAAAAGAACCTATTACTCTCGAACAAGTAAATGAACTTGTTGCAGAAGCACAAAACTTACTTCAACCCGAATTGGAAGGTAACTCTGTAGAACAACGTTACTATCACGCCATCCAACGTGACCCGGGTATTGCAATGATGCACGCAGAGGTATCGGAGTTATTGAAAAGTAATGCTTGAATTAAATGAAATTGATGTTTAAAAAAATTTTTGCGCCACAACATTAAATCATCTAATAAGGGGACTGATTCGATTGTCCCCACTACAAATCATTCTTACTGTAAAATTGTTTGATAGACTAATTTTTACGGTATTCAATCCATATTGTAAAATTTAGCGATCGCTTGTGCAAAGCCTGCGAAGGAACTATAGTCTTCAGCAACAATAGAAACATCCAAACCAAGTTTTCTAGCATTATTGGCTGTATAAGGACCAAAGCAGGCGATCGCAGAGTTTTGATAGTTATCTGGATTGTCGTCAAACATTTTCAAAAAAGCTGCGATTTCTGCAGTACTGCTAAAAGCAATTAAATCTATTTTGCCTTGACGAATTAAATCCAATTCTACTGGATAAAAATTTTTATCTAGACAGCTTGTTTTATAAGTAGGAATGGGAGTAACTTCCATCCCCAATTTTTTTAATCCTGCAATAAAATTAGGCACAACATCTGGTTCTGGTACGCCAACTACTTCTGGAACTGGTACAAGTATGCTTTGTTCGGATATATCAGGAATTTCTGCTAACTCCGCAATAATTCCAGAAGGGCTTGGTTCTGTTGGAATCAGATCAACTTCCAATCCCAAAGTAGTTAATTTTTCTGCATCTTTACCAATTGCACATAAACAATTATTTTTTAAAACTGAGGAGTTGACCCCTAAATATTCTAAACGTTGAAAAAAAGCATCGATTCCATTTCTGCTAGTAAAGGTAATCCAATCAAATGTATTTAATTTATGAAGTATGGGATCTAATTTAGTAAAATCTTGTAACAAAATAATTTCAATAGTTGGCATTAGAAATGGCAAAGCACCCAACTTGACTAATTCCTGAGCTAATCTATTAGCATAATTACGTGGTGCTGTGACAATAATTCTTTTATTGCACAAAGGAAGTTTTAGTGTTGGAGTTAGCATATTAATTTTTCCCCTAATTTATCTATTATTTCAACACACCTGTTTTGATTAAGTTGATTAGGGTAATTTATGGCATATATTAAGTTTCACTATAGAAAGTGAGTTCAAAATTTAGGGTTATATAGATTAATAATAGACAAGTTTTTTCATACATCTGTGAGATTTTACTTGTATAACAAGTACTTTTAAATTTATCTGCTTGATATAGAAGTTTAAAGCATGACAATAATTGTTATTTTTTGTGCCATATGGGAAAGTAAAAAGAATGCAAAAATGGAGGCACCAATATGGAACACAAAGAAGGATTTTTTCAAGGTGCCGGAGGTTTAAATCTTTATTATCAAAGCTGGCATCCCCAAACCGAAGTGCGTGGAGTTCTAAATATTGTCCATGGATTGGGCAGTCATAGCAGTTCGTACGGCAATATTATAGAGCATTTAATACCTAGAGGTTATGCAATATATACTTTTGATTTAAGAGGACATGGGCGTTCTGATGGTCAAAGGGGGCACATTAATTCTTGGGAGGAAATTAGAACAGATCTGAAAGCTTTTTTACAGTTAGTTGAAACTCAATTACCCAACCTTCCTCAATTTATTCTAGGTCACAGTATGGGGGGTGTTGTAGTACTAGATTATGTGATGCGCTTTTGCGTATATCGATCGCCGTTATTTGGTGTGATTACTTTAGCCCCAGCAGTAGGAAAATTAGGTATATCACCATTTAAACTAACTATTGGTAAAATTTTGTCCCGAACATTACCCCGTTTTACATTAAGCACGGGTCTTAAACTTGATACAGGGGCACGAGATGAGAAGGTTTTAGCTGCTTATGCTGAAGATAAATTACGTCACACTCGTGGTAGTGCAAGATTATCAACTGAGTTTATTGATACTGTTGATTGGATCTATGCTCATATTGAAGATTTGCAAATTCCTCTATTAATTATTCAGGGTGGTGCAGATACGGTTACTTTACCTGAAGGAAGTCGTCAGTTTTTCCAAAAAGTTAGTTTCCCAGATAAAGAACTTCTAGAATATCCAGAAGCTTATCACGAGATTCAAGACGACTTGGGCTATGAGCAGGTGATGGCTGATTTGGAGTCTTGGTTAGAGAGACATTTATTTCCAACAGAATAATATTAGAGAATCTAAATATTAAAAAATACAAATATTAAAAATTAAATAATAAATAATATAGACAGAGATTAGATACAAGTGTAACTCTAATGTTACTCTTTTATTTGATGATTATTGATTACAAGTAATTGAATAATGAAGTAAATAAATTAGCTTTTTTATTTAATAAATCTACTCAAAAATGAAAAGTTAATTGTTGAAGAAAAGCAAAAAGCCAAAACATCAGTAAAACAGTTAATCGACAAAGCAAGGCTGGAAGTTAAAGATGCAGCTATTCAAAGAAAAGTTTTAGAATTAATAGAAGCGATTTTAGTTAACAAGTTTCCTAATTTAAGTCGGGAAGAGGTAAAGGAAATGTTAAGCATGGAACTCATTAAAGGTACTAAAGTATACGAAGAGCTCAAAGAAGAAGCAAGACAAGAAGTTGAAGAAGAAGTAAGAAAAGAAGCTAAAGAAGAAATAAAAATTTCAATGATAACTAAACTTATGCAACGTGGGATGAATAGCAAAGAAATTGCTGAACTCCTAGAGCTAGATATAGAAGTTGTGAGAAAAGTAGTAGAGGGTAAATAAACAGTTGCTAAATATTCCCACAAAAGCTATTGACTTGTTACGGCAAACAAAATAATGGAAATAAGTGGTAATAAGTTAAGTATGCGGATGAGTAATCGTTAATCAAGTTAAATCATAGCGCTACGCGCAAGTAAAAAGTAAAAATTCAAAAGTCATTAGCATCTAGCGTGAGGGGCACCGGAGGTGAACGGCTTTGCCGCGTTCTAAGCGTAACGTAGTTTATGACGCTGTCGCGTCACACTGCGTTAATGCGTGTCCTACGGACATAAGCCTAACACGTATGGTTTTTAGGGTTAATATATGTCCTAACGTAGCTTCATAGTGCTATATTACTCATCCTAGTTGCTAGCAACTAAAAAAAATTATCGTTCTAAGCAGAAGATAATTAAAATTAAAATAGTTTTAAATTTTTATTTTTAGACTTTTCTTTCTGTAACTAAAGTCAAGCTTACCCATTCACCTTTTTCGTTGTAACTGCGAATCAGTCGCTGACGCAAATTAGGTTCTATTAACCAACCAGATTCAAGAAAAATTGGTTTTCCCGATTGAGCTTCAACTGGGAAAGTTGCAGAACTCCCACCAGGTAAAAGTAAAACATTTACTTGGTTTTCTGGGTCTTTATCGAAGTGAAGAACTGAACCTTTAACAGTTGCGCTAGAACTAATTGTCCGATTCCCAAAACTTAATTCTTGTATTAAACGCCCACTTCCATCAAGTTGCAATTGCATTTTGGTTGTGTAATTGTCTGGCAATCGCAAATCAGGATAGATTATAATTGCTTCACCTTCCCATTTCCCTAGTAAATCATCGACACGAAGTAGAGGACGTTCTTTTTTGTTAGTTCCAGCTTTATGTTCGCGAATAACAGTTATTTTACTAATGCGAGAATTACTATCAAATATTTGTACTAAACGCGAGCGATTATTCTCGTGAATTAAACCAAACTCTCCCCCAAACAAAGAAAATCGGCTAAAGTAAATTGGACCTTGAGAAAACGCTCCATTCTCAAAAAACATGATACCGCCAATCCCTTGGGGACTGAATTCCAAAACGATATCTCTTTCTCCTTCCATTTGAAGGGTCAAGCGAGCATTCTGATTATTGTTATAACCTTCCAAGGTCAGACGACTGGGAGTGTCTTTGAGAAGCTCACCTTGGGGAGAAAAAGTAGTAAAAGAACCTTCCCAAACAGCCAGGTTTTCTAAAAAACATTCCCACTGAGATTTCATAGCCAAGAATTTTTAATTTTATAAGAGTAATTAATCGCTATCATCAATTACAAACTCCTAGAGATATGATAAGTCTTGATGCGAATAAATAATTTTTAGACTTTGGGATTTTAGATTCTGGGATTCTAGCTTTTGGCAAACCGACCTACAGCAAATATGCTACCCATAAATCCTACAAACATACCGAAACTAAAAATAACTACAGGTAAAAATAAAGTTTGAGCAAGAGAAAATTGTAAATTATTTGCCAGAAATTGGATAAATTCTGGTTGCTGAGCAGCAAAATTAGAGACTAATTGCTGGAAAATACTAATAAAACCCCAAGCTATAGTTCCTCCTGATAGACCAAAAGCCATACCTTGGAAGATAAATGGTAAATATATCCAAGCAGATGTAGCTCCTACTAATTGCATTATTTCTATTTCTTGACGTCGCGCCATAACTATCAGGCGAATTGTGGTGTTAATGACTGCAGTTGCTGTCAATGTTAAAGCCAAAGTAATACCCAAAGAAACTCTATGTAAACCTTGGTTTAGTTGGGTAAGACGTTTTAAGGCTTCATCTACATATTGGACAGTATCAACACCTTGTAATTTAGCTAATTTAGTCGCCAAGCTCGGCATAATATCTGAATTACGGGCTTTCACCTCAATCTCGTCTACTAAAGGATTTCCGTTTAGCTGTGTTGTTGCACCTTCAAGATCTGAAATTCCCAATTCTTGAACTAGAGAATTCCAAGCTTGTTCTTTATGAATTGTCTTTATTTCAGCGACATCCGGTATTTTTGCGACTAAAGGAATGATTCTATCTGCACTTATATTTGGTTCCATATAGACTGATATTTCCAATTGATTGCCAAATTGGTTGAGGATATTTTCCATTAACCAGGAAGTTTGCAGGCTCATACCAAATAAAAATAGTAGTACGGTAACTGTACTGAGCGCCGCCCAATTCATCCATCCACCACGTCGTAAACCCAAAAAAGTTTCTTTGAGCAAATAATCCATTTGAGTTAGGACTTTCAACATTGTTTTTCCCCAAATAAAGCAAGGATTTTGAATTGTTTCGGAACAACTCATTGTAAATATCTCAACTTGAAATGTCTCTATGTTTTTGGTGGTTACATATTTATGTCTAATGTTTATGTCAAAAATTTTCGTTCTGTTGAAACCTAATCCTTTAAAAAACTTTACTTATAAATTCTTGGCATCAACTATAAATTTGTAATTTTTACTTCTAATTAAACTTGTAAAATTACTTAATAATACTTAGGCTAGAACATCCAACAAAAAACATTGTTGTAATTTCTCTAATCTTTACCATTGAGAAACTTTCACCTGAAAGCCAAATAAATCCAAATCAAATTTTGCCTGTACGTGGACGATAAACTTGTATGTGTTGCTTCTAGCAATGAGTAATATTCTTCAAAGCAAGCTCTGTCCTGACTTTTGATATCGAAAGCCACAAAAAACTGCTATCCTACAACCTGTAGCAAAATGTATGTCCCGACCACAGGCATCTGAAAATGGCTCCAGACTATCATCGTGCAAAGCTAAGAGGCAAATCCTTTAAAGGTCAAGACTTAACCGGCGTAGACTTTTCCTACTCCGATATTCGAGGTGCAAATTTTACAGGTGCAATTCTTAGAGGTGCAAATTTCAGTCATGCTAAAGCAGGACTGCAACGTCGTTGGTTTGTGATACTGGTTATCTTTTCATTATTCCTATCCCTACTGTCCGGAAGTATTGCAGCAGTTGGTGGTTCTCTGGTTGGGTTTGTTTTAACCGAGCAGAACCAACCAAATCTGTATGTCGGTGTTGTTAGTTTAATTGTTTTAGTAATATTTTTTCTTTTAGCGATCCGTAAAGGTATAGTCGCCGCAACTGGGTTTTTAGCAGTTGCAGTCGCATGGGTCGCTGTTGCTGCAGTTGCATGGGCTGGTCTAGTCGCAGTTGCATGGGCTGGACTAGCAGCAGATACAGGAGCAATGGGTTTGGCTCAATTAGTCGCAGTAATTGTTACTGGTGCAGTTGGTGTTGTAGTGTCAGCAACCGGAGCTGTGATAGTCTCAGGCGCTGCAGCCTTAGCAGGTGCAGTTGCAGGTGTATTTGCTGTAGCTATGACTGTGGCGATCGCTGGATGCATTTCCGGTATGATAGCTGTTGCTGCATCAACCGTTGGCGTACTTGCTGGGGCGGTCGCAGCAGCTGTAGGAATTTCGGTTGTAGTACTGGCATCTTATGTTGGTTGCTCTGCCCTTGCTGGCGATGAAAAACAAAAATTAATTCGCAACATTATAGTTAATATCGCAGCTAAGTATGGCACTACATTTCAGGGTGCGAATTTAACTGATGCTGATTTCACGCAAACAAAGCTTAAAAATACTAATTTAACCAAAGCAAACTTAACCCGTACTTGTTGGTTTCAAGTGAAAAAGTTACGTTTGGCTGCTTTTGAGAATACTTACTTAGAAAAGGAAGATTTACGAGAGCTTTTAATTACTAAGCAGCTGCAAAATCGTAACTGTGATGGCTGGGATTTGCAAGGAATTAATTTAGCAGGAGCAAATCTCAAAGATGTTAGCTTGAGTGGAGCTAATTTGAGCGAATCTAACTTGCAAAATGCTGATATTTCTCGAGGTAAATTAGTACAAGCACATGTAGATAAAACTGATTTCCGTGGTGCAAATTTAACCGGCGCATATATTGAAGATTGGCGAATTTCACCTGACACTAAATTAGAAAATGTCAAATGTGAGTATATATTTTTGCGGGTTCCCACCACTGAAAATCCCAATCCCAACAGGCTTCCAAGCAACTGGGAAGAAACTTTTTCTGAAGGTGACTTTGCTAAATCTGTAAGTCCCTTATCAAAATTATCAAATTTATAGCTTAAGTATCATTTCATTATTAATAAATATTGATAATATTATTTCTATTTCCGAAATGAGCTAAATTTTTGCTGTAGGAAAAATAGGTATCGAGATTTTATTACAAGCATACGAAGTATAAAGTTTGTCTTGCAGCAAAGTAAGTATCAGGCTTTTGCTTTTACTATCTTTAATTGGTGAAGTAGTAATATAGCGGTTTTCATTTGAATCAAATACATTTTCTAATTCCCAAATGTAGAGACGTAAAATTTTACGTCTCTACGAGGTGTACTACACTCAACCGAAAACCGCTATA
>NZ_JASJDK010000154.1 GCF_030065675.1 Mastigocoleus sp. MO_188.B34
TATTTCCTCATAAGACTCAATGAATTGACGACCACAATTCTTGCATTGATAATTTTGTTTTCCTCTTCTGTGCCCATTTTTTCTAATGTTATTATCTCCGCATTTTGGACAATTAATTTCCATTTTTTGTATTAACGATCTGCTTGCAGCAGCGCTGAGACGCGGCTAAGCCGAACGCTATCGCTACCATAGGAATTTTCCCTCAATTATAAATCATCCCGCAACGATGCAACGCCAAATTATTGATATGGATTAGTATTCCTTACGGGAAAATATAACGAAAATGAAAAATATATTTATCCGTAACTGTCACTATTAGCGATCGCTTTTTGGTAAAGGATTTAAAATCATATAGAATGGCTTGTCAAATTTGGCATAAATCAAACAAGCTTCTTGATGACATATAAGTGAACGTGTAGTAAGTAAGTAAGTAAGTAAGTAAGTAAGTAAGAATACATAATGAATAAGATTGATTTCCATAACAAACACTCTAATTATTTAAAAATACTTTTTTAAAATTCAGTATTAATGCTCATGTAGTGCTTAAAAAAACTAATATAAAATCAAATGACAAAATTAAGATTTCCATGAAAAACTTATTTTTGTCTTTACTATTTGACAAGGATTATTCGACGATGCAAATTTGTAAATGGGTCGCAACTGGGAATGAAAATCCAACACTAGTGATGAAATGGATTGATATTGATCAGGTTGAAAAATGGGAAGAAATTAATAAACCCAAGCATCAATTACATTACGCACCTTCAAAAAATAATTTAAATCTGGCTCGTCTCATTCTTAATAAGTTAAGAGAGAGTAAAGCTTATCAAATATCAACTCAAAATGTCGCTGCAGTTCATCGTTTTTGCTAGTTTAACTGTCACTAGAGCAAATATTTTTAAAAATTTCCATCAGAATGTGGGTTTTAGATACGTCTAAAGCCCACATTTTTAGATTTATTCCCAAAAGTTTTAGACCATAAAACAAAGTGATATTTAATACTTTAAACGTCAAAAATTCTTGAAAAACCTATGGAATTTAGACTGTGAGTTAAAATCCGAATACATAAAAACCGAAGGTAAAAGATTGCCTAGGCTTTAGCAATGGTAATCATTTGAATTTAAAAAAGTGCTTTAATGCCTCTCTGTACTTGGGTTACATCTCTTTACCCATGAGTAGAGGGTAAACTTTTATTTTTTTATTTCTAGAATAGAATAGCCTTCCTCTTGTCAATGCTAAATCTTCTATTAAGTTGTTTTTAATTTTACATCTCATATCGTATCTTCATTGTGAGTTAATGCTACATCTTCTATTTTCCGGACTGAATAGGAAAAATAGGTTTTAAGGGCTTAATTTCCTGATGGTCGGATCATTCCAAGAGAAAGGATAACTGTTCTGAAAATTCCTAAATTGATTACCAAATCTCATGCGTAAAACCAAAATAATTTGTACTGTTGGACCTGCGACATCCACACTCGAACGTCTACAGTTACTGGTAGATGCTGGAATGAATATTGCTAGGCTAAATTTTTCCCATGGTACTCACGAGTTCCACAGTCAAACAATTCACGATCTCAGAAAACTAAATACTCCACCCCAAAGTCCTCTCGCATTAATGCAAGACCTATGCGGACCAAAAATTCGCTTGGGAATTTTACCTGAGGAAGGACTAACAGTGGAACCCGGACAGGAAGTTACTTTTGTTTTGCAAGAAGAAGGTAAAACTATTGACGACTTACCTTTACCAATGCCAACTTTATTCGCAATGGTACGACGCGACGAACCGATTATGATTAACGATGGTCGGATAAAACTGATAGTTAGCGATCGCGATGCGGATAAAATCCGAGCAATAGTAAAAATTGGCGGACAAATATCCTCACGCAAAGGGGTGAATTTACCCGAAACCCGTCTACCAATTAGTTCAATCACTGAAAAAGACTTACAAGATTTACGTTTTGGGATTCAACATAATGTTGATTGGATCGCAGTTTCTTTTGTTCGCTCTGCTGTTGACTTAGAACCAGCAAAAAGAATGATTGAAGCAGCAGGAGTCGAAACCCGTATCGTCGCTAAAGTCGAAAGACGCGAGGCTGTCGAGAACTTTGACAGTATTCTGGAAGTTGCTGATGGAATTATGGTAGCCCGTGGAGACTTGGGAGTAGAAATGCCTATTGACCAAGTACCCCTAATTCAAAAAGATATCATTCGCCGTTGTAATCTTGCTGGGAAACCTGTAATCACCGCGACTCAAATGCTGGAGTCTATGATTAGCGCTCCCGACCCTACGAGAGCAGAGGTTACAGATGTTGCTAACTCTATCTTGGACGGTACAGATGCAATTATGCTTTCTGGAGAAACTGCTGTAGGTAAGTTTCCTACTGCTACCGTTGAAATGATGCATAAAATAGCCGTCCATACCGAAAAATCTTTACCCGATGGTACCAAGCAACACTTAATGTATCCTGCAGGTAGCTTGAGCGCGACTGAATCAGTCGCCGAAGCCGCATGTCGAATTGCGTATGAAGTTGGAGCAAAAGCTATAGTTTGTAACACTTCGTCGGGAAATACAGCAAGAATGATTTCTAAATATCGTCCCCAAACTCCAATTGTTGCTATCACTCCCAATAAAGTTACCTACCATCAACTTTCAATGTCTTGGGGTGTAAAAGCTATAACGATTCAACCAGTACATACTGCTGAAGAAATGCTAATCAAGGTTGTCAGTAGTATAGTAGAAATGAACTTAGCAAATGATGGGGAAAAAATCGTCATAACTTCTGGAGTACCTATTGGAAAATCAGGCACTACAAGCTTAATTAAAGTTCATACCATCGGACAGCCAATAACAAATTGATTGGTTGGGTAATTGGTAATTGGTAATTGGTAATGGGTAATTGATAATTGGTAATTGGTAATGGTAATCGATCACAGAGAATAGTAAAATAATTACCTTCATTCCTTTAATGGTGTGCTGTTGCTTTTCTTGACCCTAATAGGATTTAAGATTGAAATATTGTTTGGCTTTTTAGCTATACTTACTTGCAGTCTGGGATAAATCCTAATCTATCCGGCTTTTACAACCCTTTATTTATTGATTATTGTCAAAAAGTTAGAGCCCCAGAAAATTGGTGGCTCATAACTTTAATTGTAAAAAAGGGTTTTAAAGACGGATTTAATATTACTGGGACTTACGCAACCGGCACATTTTTTTTGTAGGGTGGGTGACACAAGCGAGTTAACCTGAACGTATTAATAATGTTTTGAGTGTCACGCACCACCGGTGTATTGTGAAAATTGCGTAAGTCCTGATTACGTCAATATATTCTTCATAATTGAACAGAACCTACACAAGTGTCATAAATTCTGAATTAATCAGGACTTACGCAACGGTCTTCGTAGCGTGTCCGTAGGACATAGATTTGTCATTGCGACCGAAATGCAGTGTAGGGTTAGCGGATCCGTAAGGTAGCACAGCTAGAGCCTGCGGCGTCGGCGGAGCCTCTAGCACCTCCGTTTAGGAGATAGCAATCCCAGAGTTTTTGCGTTAGCGGATCCGCAGGTCGCAGTTCCGTAGGTAGCGCAGCTATTGCTAGCACGCAGCAAAGCTGTTAGCGCAGCGTGACGTTAGTCATACGTAATGACGCAATTACGTTAATTTTGCGTAAGTCCTATTAATGTACAGATTTATTTGTAATTATCATTAATTTATAAAAATATATTCTGTGTTGCTAATAAATAAAAATATAATCTATTGAGCAACAATACTTATATTGCAACTGACAAGTATTTATACTCAATAATAGCAAATAAACTACCGTCCAGTATTTTTTAACTATTGATTGAAAAGTCTAAAGAAAGTTATAAATAATACAGACAAATTAATAATTATATTAATTTTTGCTCACACGATAAATTAATTTTACACCTTTAAAGCACTAGGGTGAACATGGACAATAAAGAATCCTAATTTACAAACTCGATTTCCTGTAACCCCTTGATAATTAACAAATTCAGTAATGGGTACCGGCTCAAATAGATTTGTAAACACGATCGCAGTTTTTTTCTGTCGATAATTTTATTTTGTTTTTGTTACTCTTACTTAAATATGGGTGAATTTTTGTAAATAGATTTTATTTAATGATTTTAGTCGGAGATATACATATTTGTTATCAAAACAGAATATAAAATAAAAATTAAATTTTTGGCTGCCAAATAACTTCTAAATTTTTGTTAATAGAGTTCGTGTGTAACGGACATTTACAAGCATTAAATAAAGCTAAAATAACTGAAAAACAATCTTCAGGCTTTACTAAGCGGCGATCGCCTTTTTTCTTGGTGTTTCTCCATGGGGAAGAGTGCTTGGAACATACTATGGAAATAAGGATATCGTTATTTAATGCTCAAGTTTTTAATTCTATAAAAACCAGGGATCGCGGTTTTAGCTACAGCTCATATTAATTTAATTGGTCTATTATCATGGAGTTGGACAAGCTCAAACCAGAAGGAGTCCCGCATTGAGATTTGGCTGATTCTATGCCAATTACTTATGGTCAGGTGTTCCAGCTTCCTAGTCCTGGATTGATAGTCTACTCTTGGTTAGCTTGATTTAGTCTGGCTTCCAGCATCACAAATTATTCAGATTGCGATACGCAATTTGGCTTACTTATCTACAGGGTTCATTCACTCATAAAATTTATTGGAAAAGAAAAGGCATTCATCTCAGAAAGCTTATAGAATTAAGTTTTTTGTTCCCACCTGAATGACCAATTTCGGTAAATATGTGCTCTTGAGTCCTAAAGCACTAAGGAAAAGCAATATCTTTAGCTAGCTCAAAATAACTTAACTTCGCCAGTTAAGCAAAAATCAATTTGTAATTAGTAATTTGCTATCTAGAAAATGTATCAATTACTAATTACGAGATGTGAGCCAGTAGTAGCAGCATGAGATTAGTCAACAGCGAATGGGAAACAGAAAACAGTGGTTGCCAGTAACACTCCTCCAAAAGAGGTAAATCGCCATCCGGTAAATGCCTATCACGAGGGAGTAGTAAGCAGAAAAACCCAGTTATATAACGGAGGATGTGGCATCACCTATAGACTGTTAACTGTTAACTAATAACTGAACTGATATTAATCCAGACAAATCATTTTTAAGGAGTATGTATGTCTAAGAATTTACTAGAACAATTGCGGGAAATGACCGTTGTGGTTGCTGACACCGGAGATATTCAAGCAATTGAAAAATTTAAACCTCAGGATGCAACTACCAATCCTTCCTTGATTACAGCTGCAGCACAAATGCCAGAGTATCAGGAGATTGTTGACCAGACATTAATTCAAGCAAAAAAAGACGCTGGTGCTGGTGCGAGTCAAAAACAAATTGCTAACCTAGCATTCGAAAGACTGGCTGTATCCTTTGGCTTGAAGATTCTAGAAATTATCCCTGGTAGAGTGTCTACAGAAGTAGACGCACGTCTTTCTTACGATACTGAAGGTACTGTAAACACAGCACGGAAAATCATTGCTCAGTACGAATCTAAAGGTATTTCTCGGGAACGAATTCTGATCAAAATTGCCTCTACTTGGGAAGGTATTAAAGCCGCCGAAATTTTGGAACAAGAAGGAATTCACTGTAATCTCACCTTATTATTTGGCATCCATCAGGCTATAGCCTGTGCTGAAGCAGGTGCGACTTTAATTTCTCCCTTCGTTGGACGAATTCTGGATTGGTACAAGAAAGAAACTGGAAAAGAAAGTTATCCAGCAGCAGAAGATCCAGGAGTACTATCTGTTACAAAAATCTACAATTACTACAAAAAGTTTGGTTACAAAACTGAAGTTATGGGAGCTAGCTTCCGTAACACTGGGGAAATAACAGAAATAGCCGGTTGCGACTTACTAACTATTTCTCCTAAACTTTTGGGCGAATTACAGTCAACCATTGCGAATCTACCTCGTAAGCTCGATCCTAAGACTGCAGCAGCAATGGATATCACCAAGGTAGAAATGGATAAAGCTACCTTTGATAAAATGCACGCTGAAGACCGTATGGCATCAGAGAAATTAGATGAAGGTATCAAAGGCTTTACTAAAGCATTAGAAACCTTGGAGCAGCTATTAGCAGAAAAGTTATCAAGTCTAGACGAGGCGAAAGTTGCTTAAAGTTGGGGTTGATTTGAATTGTCGTAGACGTGACATTTCATATCTCTACTACTGAATTTAGATAACTTCAAAATTATATAGAGGCGTTATTGTATGAGAGACTTACTATTTAACGCCTCTATTATTAACACTCTAACCAATGTTGTTCTTCTAAACGTTCCCAAGCCTTACGAATATGTTGCGGTTTAAATAAATTACGCTTTCTCTCATTCCACTCATGTACTCTCATAATAGCTTGTTCGCTATCTTTTGCTGGGTCATTATATTTCATCGTCACCCAATGAACTGTTGCTAGCATTTCCATTCCATAAGGCGTTTCGAAACCATGTATGAGATTGCTAACTTTTTCTAGTCGTTGTTGTGCTTCTGGTTGCACTTCTAAAAGTTTTTGCGCTGCTTTTCTACCTTCTTCCAATACATAAATTTCAGCACTTTCGGCTTTATTGGTTCCATCTCGATAACCACAAATATAATGCCCTTCAATATGCTTCAAAACATGGTTGAGATTATGAGCGTAGGGACCATATATATGTTTATTGTAAAAGCTTACTGTTTGCAAGCAATCCACTTGATTGAAGGATGGGAAATAAATTACCAATATGGGTAATGTGGTAGATACTCGTAGGCATTAGGTCATATTTATTCTACTTGCTTGACGATTAAAAATTACCCCATTATAGCAATCAAAACTTTCTCCTCTAGCAAACTGTAAACTACCCGCTCCATAACAAAAAATAATGGAATCTAAAGACAGAGAAAGAAAAAGCAGGAAAAAGCAAAAAAAAACAAAAGTATTAATGATTACATATCTCATAGGCGAGACTATTGGTAGTCCAAGATGCTAGCTTAGTGGAAGTAAATTTTGTATCCATAGCTGTCTGTCTGCAAATTAAGGTTACCAGTGGCACAAAAGTTTGAACAAGAAATCTTATCGCCATTCATTTCAGAGGGTAGCGATCGCGATCTTGGTTTAGATTCAACCCTCCAAGAGTTATCGCTTTATAACTTTGCTGTAGAAATGAACTGTCCTACCTTGGAAGTAGCGGAATTATTTAATAAGTATCCACTGTTACCAGGAGTAATACTAGTAGAGCGGGGAGAATATTTTGGAATGATTTCCCGACAGCGACTACTGGAATTTCTGATCCGTCCCCATGGGAAAGATTTACTTTATCAATCGGTATTAAGCGTAATTTATAGCTATACTCGTGTACCGATTTTAGTTCTGTCGGAAGAAACATCTATACTATCAGCCATGCAACTAACTTTGAGGCGCGATCCAGAGTTATTAGCAGAACCATTAGTAGTATATAGCGCACCAGACACATATCGGATGCTCAGAGTGGAAGATTTAAATCTTGCTTCTTGGCAAATTCGAGGTATTGAAACACAGGTTCGTTACGAACGTACCCAAGCCCAAATAATCCAAAATGATAAGATGGCTCATCTCGGACGGTTAGTTGATGGCGTTGCCCATGAAATTCTAGATCCTGTTAACTTTATCTGGGGTAATTTGTCCCACGTATCTAACTACAGTCAAGATTTAATTAAATTATTACTGGCTTACGAACAAGAGTGCGTTAATGTATCTGAGGAAGTAAAACAATTCAAAGAAGATATTGAATTTGAATTTTTAGAACAAGATTTAACAAAAGCACTCAGTAGCATTCGTACAGGTGCCGAAAGGTTAAAAAAATTAGTAATTAGCTTACAAAATTTCTGCCATATAGACGAAATTTACCCCAAACCAACTGATTTACATGTTTGTTTGGACAGCATTATTTTACTCATCAATAGTCGAATTAATGGAGAAATTGCAATAGTAAAAAATTATGGTCATTTACCTCCTGTTTACTGTTTCCTTGGGGAATTAAATCAGGTATTTATGAATATTTTTAGCCAAGCAGTAGATAGTTTGCTCAATGAGGCTATAAGACAAGACTACAACAAAGAAAAAATCAAAATTGCAGATAAACCACAAATTGAAGTAACTACAGAAGTAATTTCACAAGCAGCAACAACAGACGAACTTCTTGAATCTCGCTGGGTTGCAATTCGTATTACTGATAATAGTCAAGGAATGTCAGAAGAAATGCAACAGCAAATTATGGAGTCATTTTCTTTGGATGAACGCGCTGACAAGGAAACCAGTCTGGCGGTAAGTTACCGAATTATAACTGCAAGACATGGAGGTAAATTCAGGATAAGTTCCACTCCTGATTATGGCAATCAGTTTGAAATTTTATTACCTTTAGTGGGAATTACTTGATGTTTTTATCTCAGACTGATTTACCCCCCTAAATCCCCCTTGTCTGAGGTGAGACTATAGTAATATTTTTAAATATATAAGTTAATTTTAAGTCTAAATAAATACTCTAAGAGTCAAATTTTCCAAGTTAATTACCTGATACAATCTGAAGTATTAAGTAATCTTCAGTTAAAAACATTGAGGAAAGATATTGTGTATCAAACTTTCAAAATAACATTTTTTGATTTGTCAATATTTTGACCTTATTCTTTTAAGAGTTTTTAATTTAAGGAGATATAACTTTGATTTGTCACTAACCTGCAAGTTATCACATTGAAATTTACTATATTTTTTACTCTAATATAAATAAAAATAAACTTTTTTCTAATTCTTAATTCATGAATAAGTCATTATTGTACTATTATCAAGTAAAGCTATAAATCCATTCATAGTATAGATTTCAAGCTTCCCCTACATTGTTTTGAATCTTTTGATGTTCTCGGCGAATCAGTTTTATATCTAATAGTTACTGCATAAGTTTTCTTTTCTTTAACTATGAAGTAATGAAAGATATATTTTGGGAGATATATTTTGGGAGATATATTTTGTAGATTCTGCTTTTACTTTAATATAAAAGTTTGAGATCATAATATTTGGTGTATTTCTTATTTACCCATAATAGGAAATATTAGTATTCTGCATTGTTACTTTAATATATAGGATTTTATGTAGTCGATTTAACATTTTAATTTTTTATCAACTATCTACCGAGTTTAAATAAAAAATATTTTCAATCAAAATTATTTTCAGGGGGATAGAAAATGGCAAATAAAAATTCACCAGATAAAGAAAATTTTCTTTGCCCACGTAGTAAATACTATGGTAAATTTACAGTCAATAACTTAGCTTTTAATGCTAATTTGCAAGAATTTTCTCAAAGAGTTGGTTACATAAGCAATCTGCAAACTGCTGGGAAAATTTCTCCCCAAACAGCTTACAAGCAAATACAAGCGCTCTGGAAACAACTAAAACATAGCAAAAAACAATTAAATATCAAAGATAATAAATAAAAAAGTATTTTTCATCTTTTGTTAATCTTTGGGAAAAATATAGCTGACATTATTCATTATTGAATTTTTCTAGGCTCTGCTTCTTCTATCTAGTACTTGAGGCAGAGTCTTAATTTTGGCTTGCTGAGTATAATTTTAGTAAGTAACATGGCATTCCAAAATTGATAGGTAATTTTGCACGCATTTTTCAGGAAATATTACATATTAAGCGGCTTGGGAAATATCTAAATAAATCTTAATATTTTAAAAATAAATATTATTAGAGTGGAATTATAGATTCACTTATAACTCAGTAATTGTATTTATTAGTAGCTTGTTTCTTTTTTAATCGAGGTTAAGAAGAATGATAAATATAAGCTTACTCACTTTAAAGATTATTTTTGTCGCAGGTCAAATTGGTTTCTTTTTGATCCGCTATCCACATCACCAAAATAAGAAAGAAAATCAAATAGTACGGGATCGAAAAACGCTTCAGGAAAACATTTTGCTTTTGTGTGTATCGGTAGGGATGCTGATTTTACCATTCATTTATGTTTTTACACCTTGGCTTAATTTTGCAGATTATCCATTAATAAGTTGGTTAAATATTACTGGTATTATTGTTTATATTTTGTCTCTCTACTTGTTTTGGAAATCCCATCACGATCTAGGTAAAAATTGGTCACCAACCCTGGAAATTCGCGAGCAACATACATTAATTATTGACGGAATTTACAAAAAAGTTCGTCATCCAATGTATACATCAATTTGGCTATGGTGTATTGCTCAAGCTTTATTATTACCAAATTATATTGCAGGTTTTTCTGGAATTATCTCTTTTGCTCTACTTTACTTTCTTCGAGTTGATAATGAAGAAAAAATGATGCTCGAACAATTTGGTGAGGACTATGAAAGATATATGCAAAATACAGGTAGATTATTACCAAAGTTTTAAGTAAAATCAGTTTTCTTTATATCTGCAACAAGGTACAGCACTTTGCAAGTAAATTAGGTACAAAACTATATCCTCAAACTCTTGTTATATGAGCATTACTGTCTGTCTTAATGTACCTCACCAACCTGAAATATGCTGTATTTGTTTTGCGATTCCGATTAGTACAGCAAATCAAATCATTCCGGCATTAATGAGATACGGTAAAGTACAGCATGCTTATATTGGTATTGGGGGACAAAACGTGAAAATTTCCCGTCGTATTACTCTAAATCATGGATTAGGGACAAATACAGGGATTTTTGTCATGTTTGTGGAATCTAATAGTCCTGCGCATCAAGCAGGTTTACAATTGCGGGATGTAATAGTGGGATTCAATAATCAAGCATTGAGTAACATGGATGAGTTAAGTACTTGGAGAAAATTAATTGTATATTTGTCATTGCGTTAGCACGCACCTACGGTGAACAGCTTGCTGCGGGCTAGCGTAGCGTAACGTAGCATATGTCCTGTCGGACACGCTAACGCTAACGCAAGGCTTTGAGATTGCTGAGGACGCGCTCCGCGTTCAGCTTTGCTGCGGTCTAACACTATCGTTTGTTCTAACGAACATGCAATACCTACGGTACGCTTCCGCTAAGCGCTAACGCAATGACATAAATATTTTTGTCCAACTACTTACACGAGCTATTGACAGCAGACCAAATCGGTGTGCGATCGCGTTTAACAATATTGCGCGGTTCTTCTAAATTAGAAATTAACATTGTACCTTCAGTATCACCTTCACAAAGATAAAAATACTACTTATGAAAACATATAATAAATAACACCACATGTATTTTGTTTTACCCACCTACTCTGATTCTCTTCAGGTATAGGGTTACTGTTAAACCTGATCGCATCTGAGATAAAAGTCTCTTTCCTCCATACCTGTACAAATATTAATTATTAAACTTGACTATAATAGATTGGGAAAAATATTGGGAAAAACTCCACTGGGAAAATTCCTATTTACTAAATATTTATATTGAATAAAAGAAATTTATGAAAAAAATTATTAGTTTTTTTCTTATTAGTTTTTGTCTAATGATAGGAATGGCTAGCTGTTCCATAGATAATCCTACAAATAGTAGTGATATTGTTATTGGCTCGAAATCTTTTACAGAACAAGATATTTTAGGAGAACTCTTAGCACAGCAGATTGAAGCAACAACAAATCTAAAAGTTGACCGACGTTCCCGCTTGGGTGGAACTTTTATTTGTCATCAAGCAATTGTGACTGGTAATATTGATGGCTATGTTGAATATACAGGTACTTCTTATAATGCAATTTTAAAGCAAAAAGTTATTAGTAACCCTGAAGAAGTTTATCAGCAAGTTAAGGAAAATTATGACCAAAAATTTAATTTGGAAGTTATGGAACCTTTAGGTTTTGAAAATACCTATGCCATAATTATTCGCAAAGAAGATGCAGAAAAATATAATCTGCAAAACATATCTGAAGTGTCAAAACATACATCAAAATGGCGTCTTGGGGCAGGATATGAATTTACAGAACGCCAAGATGGCTTGTCCGGTTTAGTAAAAAAATATAATTTAGATTTTACCCAATCACCACAGCAAATGGATAATGGTTTATTATATCGGGCAATTCATCAAGGTTTGGTAGATATCATTGCAGGAACTTCTACCGATGGACAAATTTCTCGTTTAGGTTTAGTGTTGCTAGAAGATGATCGGGAATATTTTCCACCCTACGAAGCTACTCCAGTTTTTCGTAAAGATACCTTAGAAAAATATCCCCAGTTGAAAGATTCTATTGCTAAGTTAAGCGGAAAAATAAATGCCGAGGAAATGCGTAGGCTCAATTCTTTAGTTGGTGGAGAGTTAAGGAATGTGAAAGATGTTGTCAGGGAATTTCGTAAGTCGAAAGGTTTATAATACTGATTTTCTTTACATACTGCTAGACTTTTTTTATAAAGGGGAATAGAGACAGGAAAAAGGGAACAGGTAAGAAAGAATAGGTAAAAGATTTACAGAATTTTTAGGTAGTAGTATTTTTTGGAGTTTATTTTTTAGAATTTATTTTTTGGAATTAGTATATTTGACTTTTGATTTACAAACATATTAATTAACTTGAAGTTCAAACTTACCTTGAGCGAAATCCTGTTTAAACTTATCTAAACAAGCTTCTAATCTGGTTAGCATTTCCTCTGAATGACGATCGCTACTAAGATAAGGTTTTGCTGTCTTTAAAATCTTAGACATTTCTTGCGCTGCTTTTTTCTGTCGTAAATAATCCCGTAAATTTCGTGCTGGAGATAAAAACTTATCAAATCGACGGGAATTTTGACTATCACCTTTAGCCCATCCACCGGTTGAAGAGCGAGGTTGGTGCAAATAATTAAGGGAATGGGGCTGATATTCAAGCTTCATGGAAGCACACCAATCTTGCCATTTAATTGGAAGAATAGAAGAGTGAGTCTTAACTGGAATCCAGGGTACTCGTAATGCATCTGCAACAATTGCTCCATGCATAGCTTCACAAATGAGTACTTCTGTTTGACGAATAAGTGTCAAAATATCTTCAATTTCCCAAGCAGGACTTATATATCCAAATCCTAATTGTTCGCAAACTTTTTTCCAGCCGTCTCCTGCAAAATCATAATGAGGCATATAGGAAAATTTATACTTTTTTGTCAGGGGACTGCAATCAATTACCTTACGTAATAAAAGTGCGCCATCAGTTATAGCTAAATCGCTGTTTGCACCCAGAGTTTGTGCTGAGATAGGTCCTCGCAAACAGTAAATTTGGTAAGACTCATCAATTACAGGTGTACTTTTTCCATAACCGGCTCCACTACTGAAGATTACTCGCAATTTTGCCTCAGAAGTGCGTCTTGGGAGTGCATCATTAATTAAAGTACCGATACCAACAAAAGCAGAGCTTGGATCGTCATCTAAAATCCCAGGTAGCAGATGCTTCCATAACCAAGGATTAAGTGCATCTCCAAAGTTTTGCCTACCATTTGGATATTTACAATAGTAAAGTTTCATGGGAACAGGACTATAAAAAATTTTGTTGACAAATTTAAAGACGTAACATCAATTAGATGAAAGTAGTACATTTGAGCTTCAATTGAGTAACTATTAAAAATCCCAACCTATAAGCTTTTTGACTTATGTCCTACGGACACGCGCTTGACGCCTACGGATCCGCTAATGACTGACTTGTGCTTGCGATATTTACACCGGTAAACCACTGCGCCAGCGTCTTAACATTAGAGGAAAACGAGTTATAAAAATTTCGCTCAGAATCATCAAACTAGTAAAGCTCTTAGCCTTTTTTAACAGGTAAATAAAAGCTAATGGATTGAGCCATAATTGTTTTTGGTTTGACAAGTGGCGAGTTAAGTCGACATCGCTAAGAATTGAACTTAGTTGAGATGGTAATTCTAGACTAGAAGGTAATTTATTAGGACAAGAATTTACATCATATCTCGCGTTAACCCATGCTTCTTCTTGTCCCTTGTAAGTTTTAGATTCAGGATGACCACAACCAATATTGTAAGTAAAAGAAGTAGTGGGAATTATATGTACTTTTTTATGGTAAAGAGCCGCAAGTGTAAATGTAATCACCCAATCTGTTTGCTGATTTTTTTCTAACCAAAATTGATTAATCATTGTCATTTTGGTTTGGGAATTAGCTGGAATCTTATAAAAATTACCAAAGGGATTATATTGCTTTGATTTATTTACTAAGTCTAGTTGTTTCCATCTATCTGACCAAGTGCCAAAACCCCAACAAAAAACACGATTAGATACTATGAAATCTCGATCTATTTCTGCTGTATTTAATTCTGCTGGTAAACTTGCATATGCACTGATAGAACATACTTCCTGTCGATCGCGATAAACTTCTAAGAGTCGAGACATACGGTCATAGAAATTTCGGTTAGGTACTGTATCATCCTCTAGATAAACTAAAGAATCATTGGATGATAAAACCTCTGTTAAACCTAGAATGATATTGCGATCACATCCCAAGTTATCTTTTCTCGCAACTATATCAACAAATACTGATGATGATGTCGAAAACTCCTCTAATAAAGTAATACACTCCTCAATCAAAGGTTTATCGTGTAAATTTCTTGGACCATCTATAAAAGCGATTACCTTAAGTGGTAATAAAGATTGTTCACTAATTCCTACTAGAACTTTTCTGATTAAATCAGGACGAGTAAAAGCAAATAAAACAAGTGGTGGCAAGTTTTTTGGCAATAAAACATCATCAAGACAAGTAGTCGAATTTATGTGACTATTCATCTTTTATAAAACTCCTGTATATTGATAATTATTTTTTATAATATTTTTTTGAGCAAAAATATTTTAATTGAATTGATATATGTTTTTTTGGGAAAATAGATATATTCAAACAGTATAAATAATTGTTTTTTATATAAAAATTTAAAAATCATCATATAAATTATTCTTCATAAGTCTATTTTATCTTATTTAAAAAATACTTTTTAAGTCTATTATTTATATAATTGCTATGTATATTATCTTTATTGTTAGAGTTTAAATCTTCAGTATATTTACTCTATATTTGCAATAATATAGCAATATTATTTGATTTTAAAGAGACAAACCCTGTAGAAAGACTTCACGCAAAGTCTCTATAATATTGATTTTTAGTATCCCCTCAAAATTTCGGGGTAAGGGTTATTGAGGCATCCATGACCAACCAAATGGGTTAGAAGAAGATTTTTCCCGAATAATTGTCCCTAAAGATGGAACATTTTCAACTTGAGAAATGCGGTCACGTATATACTCAAAAAAGCTGATACCCAATTTATGAGTAGTGTCAACAAGAGACATAAAAATATCCCAGGCTTTAGTACCTTGTTGAGTTTGGGTGGCATAACTAATGTTACGTCGTTGCACCATATTTCTGGCAGCTAACTCTGCCGGATTGTTGTGCAATGGTAATTCTGGATGCTCCAAAACAAGAAGCAACTCGTCTACTTTTAAAGCAGTTAATCGTTTTCGCTCATCTAACTGCTCGTAACCAGTTTTTGAGGTAAAAAGTTTCCAAAATTCCAATTCTAGTTGGTGAGCTTTATCCCAACTGGGAGCACAACGATAAGCTAGTAGTTTGCGGTAATATTCCCAGAATTGCTCCAGAAAGTGATCTAGAATTTTTTGATGACAAGGAATAAAAGGGCTTAACTTCTTATAATGTCTTCCTTCATGTATCCAGCACAGAGCCAAATCATCAGTTATTAGTTTAAACTGGGGAGCATCATCACACAGTAGGGTTTTGACTTGAGGAATCGCAGATTGTTGATGGTAAAAAGCAATAGAGGACAGCTTCGTATATACGGTTACAATGTTGAGAACCTAATTTACTCAAATACTGATTAATTAATGCATTCAACTCCAAATCTTTAAAAACTGTTTGTTGAGGTAATAATTTGAGTTGATTAATCCACTTGGTTGGTACTTTGAAGGTTTCTAATAACTCATATGTCAACTGATTGAGAATAAAATCAAGCTCAGTTGTGTTTTGTAATACTTTTAATACGCTCAAACGGTTTTTATTCTGTGTCGTTTGATAGATTGTATATAAAGGGTTGCAAATTACGTTCGTTGTATGGTTGACTCCACCAACACGCGCACCTGTTTGGTCAAAGTGCTGCCAAGGGCTACTTGCTAGTCCTTGAGAATATATTTCTTTATACTCTGCTTCAAATACTTCTTGATTTTTGATTAATAAATCCGATAAGTATCCTGCACTCATCGAGATACCAATATCTGATAAAAATTCTAATAGTTTTCCTTGGGTCATATTTCCGCCATAATATAAGCTCACTACCAAAGCTTTTACTCCTGGACCAAATTCTCCTTGATAACCTATTGGTAGGGGTGCTAAATATGTTTTTCCAGTTTGCGGTGAGTAGTATTTTTGTTTGCGGAATAATACGTTATCAGGTTTGAGTAAAATATCTTGAACTATTACTTCCTCATAACCCTTGAACTGTGCGTCTGCTGGTAATTGCTCTTGGGGGTAAACTAAAATCTCTTCTCGGTTTATCTTAATTATTTCGTTTTTACTTTTTTTACTATGTTCTTTTGGAGTAAATCGCTCTTTTTCTGAGGAATGATCTTTTTTAAACCCTTTCTTCTTATTCGCTTTTATATCTGGTTTACCTTGTTCCCCTTTGAGACGGTTGTTTTCATCCCGTAATTTTTGGTTTTCTTCTTCTAATTGTTTAACCTTTGAGTTTAGTTCCTCTATGAGGTTGAGTAATACTTCTACTGTTTGACGCACCTGTGGGTCTGCAATAGTACCTGGGTCAACCGATTGCAGTAATGCGGACACTAATTTCTCTGGTGGTTTTTGCGTCATGGGTCATATTCTACGATACATCCCCTACATTTGTTCCTTCTTCTTTTTTCTTCTTACCCCGATTTACTGAGCGGATACC
>NZ_JASJDK010000155.1 GCF_030065675.1 Mastigocoleus sp. MO_188.B34
TCTGTGTGGATTAATCGCTTATTGTCACCAACCTAAAAAGCCTAACCTTCATTTAGATTGGCTTTTACCTCAATCTGCTTAACCCGAACTCAGGTCAATTACCCATTACCAATCAATTCTAGATACTAAATTTTTCAGTTTAAAGTTGTCTAATAGCAGAATTCAGAAGTCAGAATTCAGGATTCAAAATCTTTATATATCTTGTTTATATTCCTGTCGCCCCACTTACTGCTCCCAATTTCTTTAACACAATCTTTTGAGCAGTAGTTAAACCTGTCATCCCAGTAATATTCATTCCTTCGTAAAGCCCAGGAATATTCAAAGTTTGCCAACACTCACCCTTGTGGATATTCCACAACTTAATTGTCCCATCTTCACTGCCAGTAGCAATAATTTCTCCATCCGAACTACAAGTTACGGGAAATACTGCCCCATTATGTCCTTTGAAAACTTTCAAACATTGCCCGGTGTAGGTGTCCCAAATTCGCAATGTTTGGTCTTGGCTAGCAGTAAATAGAGTTTTACCATTGGGGCTAAAAGTAATACTAGTAGGAGCTTCAGTATGCCCTCTACAGGTTGCAATCACTGCTTGACGATTGACATCCCAAAGTAAAATATTATAGTCACCACCTATACTGGCAAGAATATTACCTTCAGGACTCCAGGCTACAGCCCATACCCAAGTTTTACCTACCTCTAATGTATGTAAACATTCCCCAGTTTCTATATTCCAAAGTTTAACTGTGTAGTCTGCACTACCACTAGCGAGAATTTTGCTATCGGGACTCCAAGCAACAGACCATACCCAGTCCTCATGTCCTTGTAAAGTCTGTAAACATTCTCCGTTATTTGGGTTCCATAATTTAATACTGAGGTCACCACTACCACTAGCGAGAATTTTGCTATCGGGACTCCAAGCAACAGACCATACCCAAGCTTCATGTCCTTGCAAGGTTTTCACACATTCGCCGTTATTTACGTTCCATAATTTTATGGTGCGGTCAAAACTTCCACTCGCCAAAGTCTTACCATCTGGACTCCAAGCAACAGACCATACCCAAGCTTCATGTCCTGTCAAAGTTTTTAAACATTTACCATTATTTGTATTCCATAATTTTACAGTCTTATCTGTACCACCACTTGCTAAAATATTATCTTGGGAGTGGGAAGGGGTTGGATGCCACGCCAAACCGTAGATACAGTTAATGTGTCCTTTTATAGTTTTTAGTTTGTTACCATCATTAATACGCCATAACCTAAGGGTTTGGTCATAACTTCCACTAGCCAAGGTTTTACCATCCGGACTGATGGCAATTGAACGAATCATTTCATCATGACCCTGAAAGATTTTAATACATTCTCCACTATTGATATCCCAGAGACGAACAGTTCGATCTGCACTGCAACTTGCTAAATTTTGTCCGTTGGGAGTAAATACCACGGAAAATACAGAATCTTCATGTCCAACATAAGTTATTTGACATTTACCGCTACAAGTATCCCAAAGTTTCACAGTTCGATCTTGGCTTCCACTAGCCAAATTTTGTCCGTTGGGACTAAACTCCACTCCATACACCAAACTCTTATGTCCGCAGAAGGTTTGCAAACATTTTCCAGATTTGATATCCCAAAGTTTAATAGTCCGATCGTGACTAGCGCTAGCTAAATATGTTCCATCCCTACTGAAACTGATAGAATGTACGTCACCCGTGTGCCCTGTAAATATCCTCAGTTTTTTGGTTTGAATATCCCACAGCAGTAATTTACCTTCAGAAGTTGCGATCGCAATTTGGTTCCCATCTGGACTAAATTTCAGCGACCAAATAAACTCACTTTCTAATGGTAATGTCTGGAAGCAGCTTTGGGTTTCAATTTCCCAAAGTCTAACCAGATTATCTTCACCACCACTAGCAATGATTTTTCCATCAGGACTAATTGCTAATGACCAAACCCAGTTACGATGACCCAGGAAAGTTGCACGTAATTGACAATCTGGAACGCCCCAAAGTTGAATACTACTGTGGGTATCCCCAGTTGCTAAAAATTCACCATCGGGACTGTAGGCTAGTTGCAGAATACCACCTAAACTTTGAGCAAAACTAGTTCGAGCAAAATTTGCACCGACAAAATTACAATTATGCAAATTTACATATTTTAAATCTGCATGGTAAATGGTCAGATAGGAAAAATCATATCCTGTTAAATCTATCTGGAGATGAATGCAAAGATTAATTAGATTACCCGCAGCATAACCAGAATCAGAGCAAAATAAATCTGAATCCTGATATATTTTATTTTTATAAATCAGACTATTTTCATTAGTTAGACTGGAACCACGTAGGCGATCGAGAATTGTTTGTACTTGTCTTGCAAGTACTTGTGGGGAAGCAAAAGTATGACGTAACAAATGGGCTATTGGTTCTAATATCAGTCTTCTTTGACTTT
Organism: Mastigocoleus sp. MO_188.B34; assembly: GCF_030065675.1. GTDB lineage: Bacteria > Cyanobacteriota > Cyanobacteriia > Cyanobacteriales > Nostocaceae > Mastigocoleus. The sequence goes on from NZ_JASJDK010000155.1 coordinate 2,446, forward strand.
CCTGAATAAAATCTTTACTTGTGGTCTTGATTAATGCATAGCTTCCAAATAAATTAAATTTTGTAGCAATTAATTCCTGATAAATCTGTCCAATTAAGTTATCGATGACAAACTCCATCACCACTGGTTGCAGGGTATAACAACCGGATTGTTTTTCTACTAAACAACGACAGGTGAGAGATTCCAAGGCTTCTAAAAGATTGGCTTTAGAAGTAATCGGAATAATATCTTGATACAATTCGGTAGTGCTTGTCCAATCGCGGTTAATTGCTAACCAGTTAATAATAGTTTCTTCCAGAGTGGTGAGACGTTGGAATTGTTGTTCGAGCAAGCGACGAATACCGTTAAAAGCAATGCTTCCCTGTTCTAAAAATTGGCTTAAGTCACCATCAAATAGATCCTGTATGGAAGTAGCAATTATCTTTAGTGCGAGGGGACTGTTACCGTAATATTGGCAAACTTGCTGTTTTTGACTTGCTGTTCCCCGAATTTTTTTGGCTTGTAATATGGCTTGTGCAACTTCTAATGAACCTTGGATGTAGAAAACTTGTACTGACGAATCATCCATTCCTTGTTCGCTTGCAAGTTCCGGTGGTTTTTCCCGACTAGTTAACATCAGACAGCTTTGGTGAGCAGTTTCTGCAATTATCCGCAAAAGTTCGCCGTAATCTTCATAACCAGGTCGATAATATCCTGTTTTACCCGCTTGCAAAATCGTTTCTACATTATCCAAAATAATTAGGGAACGGGAGCTACGTAAATAATTCAGTAGTTTGCGCACAGATATTTGTGCTTCCTGGTAATCGGACAGCAAACCAATTAGTTCTGTTAGAATTGTATTCAGGGTCGGTGCATTGCGGAGTGTTCTCCAAATTACATAGGCAAATTCACTTTGTACTTGCTCTGCAATTTTTACAGATAAACTTGTTTTACCAATTCCACCATGACCTAACAAAGCCACAACTTTACAGCGATTTTTGACAATATATTTTTGGAGTTGATTTCGTTCGGTACTACGTCCATAAAAAACAGAGACATCAGGAGCAGTTCCCCAATCAAAAGATATTGGTTTTGATGGAGACTCTTGTATATCATCTACTTGCTGAGGATTAAAATTTTTTGATTCTAAAAGTTTTTGTTCTAAAAGTTTTGATTCTAAAGTTTTTGTATCTAAAATGCTCGGTTCTAAAGGTCTTAATTCTAAAGTTCTTGATTCTAAAGCTCTTGAGTCTTGATGTTTGAAGTGCTGTAGTAAAAGTGCACGAAAATTCTTTTTAGTTACTTTTTCTCCTAAGATATCGGATAAATACTTCCAAAGTTGAGCCGCAACACCTTTAATATAGTCTGGATCGTAATCAGCTTCTTCAGCGATCGCATTATATCCTTTACCTTCCCATGCCCTTTGAAAAACCAAAATCCTGACGTTATTGAGAGAACCTGGCGGTAAGATTGTTTCTAAAAACGTCAGTGCTTCTTCTGGTGACATAAGGAATTTTTTTGCTCCAGTGTATTCTTCGGGCAAAAATAATTAAACTACTTCCCTATATTACCTTGGACTGACGTTGTGATTATTCTTGTGTAACTGATCGAAAATTATTGCTAGTCAGGGACAGTAACCTCAAGACCAACAGCTTCACGTAATTTTGGATTACTGTACCAGCTAAATCGACCATTGGTAATCGGTTGAATATTGAGTTCTTTTCGCCATTCTTCCAAGGGTCGCTCGAAACCTTCTTCCCATTTAACGGGGAACAACGGCTTGGCTCTTCGACCCATTTTGATTCCTGCTGAAATGAGGTCAAACACAAACTCAACATCAATCCCAAGATCGTCTTTCCCAGAAAAGAAATAGAGGAGCAAAGTTAGAATATCAATCAACATCCAGCCAGGATAGCCAGTCTGAACGACAGTCACAGAAATAACTCCATTCTCGCCAAAGTCATCAAAGCTAAATCCTGTAAGAATATGGTGTAAGTCATGGGTTTTGCGAATGCGGTTGATAATATAATCTGTATCAGATGTAGTCTCCCGCAGACGATAAAAGTGAGGATCGTAACCAAGAGCATTCATCACCCGAGCATAAGTCCACCCCAAAGAACCTTGTGGCATTTTGATAAGTTCTTGAAGGTCGAAATCTGCTCCCATGTAACGTTCCGCGATCGCTGCAGCGGTAGCAGGATCTTGCTTCATCCAAACAATGCATTCTTGCATTTGAGTGCTGTCGCGCAATTTATCAGATATATCGAAAACATTAGTTGTTTCTTGATTTGCTCCCGCCGCTAAATCGATAAAAGTAAGTAACTCGTTAATATTCTCTGGAGTAGCAATTTCGTTAATATATTTGAAGCTCATTGTTATTCTCCTAAACTCTCATCCTGTCAATTTTTCCCAGAGCATTTCTTGTTTTTGCCCTTGCTTATTCAGCAGTTTAGGTCGATTACTTCGGCGTGTCAGTCAGAGAAAAGTTATGAGTTTTGAGCTTCCACTTTGTAACTAGGTAAGCTAAAAGTAACTATCAAGTGAGTAAAAAGTAAGTATTGATTCCCTGCTCCCTCTTAAGCAATGCTTTCAATGCAAGATCCAGAAAAACTTACTTTTTTATTACTGACAATAATTAAAAGCAAACATAGACTAATTTCATCAGCTTCAGTTAATAAAAAATTCTGTGGTTCATTAATTTTGTAATTAATCGTCAATAGAGTTTTGCAAAAATTAATACTGATTTGGGTGAGATTAATTATGGAGGCTGACACCACTAACTCACAAGAACAAACAACTTCAGAAGTAAGCAAAGAAACAGAAACTGTAGTGGAAAAAAATATCCCCAATGCTTCCGAAACTGTTAAACAGAAAACAATGGAATTAATGGATGTGATTAAAAAGCGACTACAGTCACAGTTTAAGTTTACTGATCCGCAGTTAGACTCAAACCTTTGGAAAACCCTTTTTTCTCAATAAGAAAAGATTTTCATAGCAAAAGGTTTTGATTACAAAAGAAGTTGATTTCAAAAGGTTTCGATCGCAAAAGCAAGAAGTTGTTAACCCTCAACAATTTTTTGAGAATCAAATTTTGAATTACTAGGAGAAAATCATGGCTACTGAAACCAAAACCACTCAAGAATCTGCAATTGTTACCGTCAGTGAAGAGACAAAAGCCCTTGTAGAACAAAAAATGTCCGATGAATCCGATGAAATCAAACAAAAAATGGGAGAATTAGTAGAACTTATTAAAAGACGGGCTGAGTTGGAATTAGAATCAGCAGGTGAAATGACTCGTGAGGCTTATATCACAGCAATTAACCAGGCGAAATCAACTTTGAAGAAAACAGAGGATTTCTTTGCAGAACAAGAGAAATCTCTCGCACAAAAGATTCAAGATTTTAACAATGAAGCGAATCAGCACTGGGAATCTTTTGTTGCAGATATTCAAAAGATGAACAACAGAGTTGATAAAGCGATAGAAGCTGCATGGAAAAACCTAACTGAAACAGAAGAGACAAAATCTTAGATGCATTAGTTATTTGAAAGATTTTCTCTCAGCAAGATTAAATTGCTTTTTCATTATTGGGAGTTGAGAGTGATGTGCAACGCTGTGTGAAATGTTTATTACCAACTCCCATTTTCAACCAAACCCTTTTCCGAAAAATAACCTGTATAACATTGCCCAATTTGTTGAAAACCAAGAGAATTGTAAAGTGCAAGTGCTACAGTGTTATCCTCGTCTAACCATAAATGCACTGCAGGGCGTTCTTGCAATAATTCACCGATAAAAAACGCCAACAATTTATAACCAAAGCCCTGTCGGCGATGTTTTGCAAAAGTTAAAGGTGCAAATATACCTGCATACCTGGTTGTATCCCTACCCCTTTTGACTACAGAAACTATTTCTCCGTTTTTCTCTAAAACTGCAATTTGTTTTGCAGCTATTAAAAGATCCCAATTGCGATTTAAACTACCACTACCCCGTTCTGCAATATATGCAGCTTCATAAGCTTGCAACCATTCCTTATCTTCGGGTTTAGCCCATCTCCCTTCTCCACCATTTGGGACTTCGGTACAAATCATTACTATTTGATCATACTCTCTACGTAGTCGATAGTTTTCTAACAATAATGGATGTATCCAGTTTTTTACGTGCTTAGAAGTAAAAACTCTTTTGGGAACTCCTCTTGACTGGAGAATTTTAAAAAGCATTTGTGCGGTAATGCGATCGCTAGCTTCTAGAGATGCATTGGTTTGATTTGGCTCTACCATCACAACGCCGGAAATTTCTGAATTCAACATTGCAATTGCAAGCTTTCCTCCTATTTGCTCAAAAGCAATATTGTTATGAAAAATAAAACCTAGCCCCCGCTCCAGTTCTAGGTTTTCATGAGAATTATCTGCTAACCATTGTGTTGCTGCTTGCAGAAGTTTGGGAGGAGGGGACTCGATAATTTTGAGCGCTGATTGTGTAGAGATGGGGTCTTGCATAGCAAGATTATACAGGACTTACGTAAGCTTCGCGAAAAAATATGTTGGGTGGTAGAGACGTAGCATTGCTACGTCATTATCAAAAATATATTTCGAGAAACCAACAAGAAAGTAATTGATTACCAACCCAAAACAGAATAAAACTCTTTTAGGTTAACACCATCCTCAGTTACTGAAGAAGTTTCATTTTTAACCTCTGATTGCTCAGTATCTGACACATCAGTATCGGAATCAACTCTAGATTCTGTACAAAAAGTTGCAGTACTTAAACCACCAAATCTTTTTACTGCACTGGTTCGCATTCTCAGGTCGGGACTAGCAAACCAAAATCTTTCAACTGAACTCATAGTTTCATATTCAGTTGTTAACACCAAACCATCTTCATCATCCATTTCAAAGCGACCAACTACAGGAACTATCTCTGCATAACCCCGCTCCCGTAGTAGTCTACCTTTTCTTGGATTATCTGGATCTGGAACAATTGCAAATACTGTTTTACCTTCGTGATTTTCATCACCTTCTCGATCCCAAGCCATGGTTCCTAACCAACGTACTCGAGAACCACCTACGGACAAATTGGGGTCAATAGAGTGCATTTCACACAAAGCAATAATTTCTGGATCGTCAGCAGCCAAAGTTTCTACAACAATGTCTGATTCTCCTTTCTCTGCTCTTTTAAAGGCTAAGTGGTGTGTTGTTCGCTTTGAAGACCACCTACCAGCACTTAGCTGAAAAAATTCTACCGCATCCATCAAACCCAATACTCCCTAATCATAAATATTAAATTATTAATCCTGCAAGTTAACTTGCCGAATATTTTTGTTATGACATCGTCTTCCAGATTACAGCCATTAATGCTTGAGGTTCAACCAAACCTGAGCAACAAGTTTCTAGCAATTGAATTACCTTAATCAAATATTCTACAAATTTATTGTAAACATGGTAAAAATCTGGCAAATACCCTCTCAAACTTTTTCAAGCTCAACATGATTCTCAAAACCTTATTCAAAAGAGACTGGACTCTCACTTGAGGATACTGTAAACTTTCTTTAACACTATTCTCTATAGCTTGACAAATGTCACCAATTAGTAGTCTCTGCTAACATAAGATAAAGGTACAAAAATACTATGTATGGAAAGTAGTGTTTTGCCTGTGTAGTTAATTCAATAAATTTCAAGGAGGCTTAAAATGGACTTCCCAATCGAACTAACATTAGAGCAAAAATTCCGCTTACAAACACTAAAAGAACAGGTTCAAGGTTTGACACAAGAGGAGGCACAAACCTATCTATTAGAAGTTTTGCGACAAATGATGGTTAAGGATAATTTGGTAAAACATCTCCTAAAAGATGCTGCTTAGATGACATATTTTCATTGGAGCTAATAGTTTCAGTGGAGTTAGTCTGGCAGATACTTAAATTCTTGCCAACATTTTGACCGAACTAAATGACCGTGTGGGAACGCGTTCACATAATTAATTTGTTTTGTTACAAATTTTCGATTGCATTGTTGCAGATGTAGAGAATGCTGGGAATTAGGGGATGAAAATTTATGATTCATCCAACTAACAATTTTATTTTTTGCTGCGATAATTTATATTTATATATATTCATCGTCGTTACAAGGGTTTTCCAGCTTTCTTAAACCTTATTGTTCGAAGCTTATCGGCTAAGAAATGGGAAATATGGCGCTATGCGCAAGTAAAAAGTAAAAAGTAAAAAGTAATAACAGACCGCGCCTGTAGGGTTATCAAAAGCTTACAAATTATAACTACGAAGATATTTTGCTTGATTTTATTGATTTACTATATTGTTTAAAATTTATTTAAAACTAAGTTTGTGTATCAATCTTGATGGCGGTGCGTTACAGCAAATTTTGAATTATTCGAACAATCCAATTTTTATTTTGCTGTAACACAACCTACTAAAGAATTTTTCTATAGTTGGGAATTGGTATATCAATTAATTTCTTTATTTAACCATTAACCCTTTTTACTTGAGAAATCGCTAACTCCATGGCTCGCTGTATTGGAGTTTCCGATTCCTGAGTTAATGCATTTTGCAAAGGTTCTAAAATAGTGTCTTTAGGAGGAGCTGTTTCGCTTGTTCCTATTTTCATCAATGCTAAAGCAGCTGATTTGCGACTTTCCCCATTGGAGTGACCCAATAACTCAACTAATTTAGGAATTGCTGGTTGATAAGCTAAATTACCTAAAACTGCAGCAGCTTCACAGCGTACAGTTTCGTCACTGTCATTAAGAGCATTAACTAAGGTTTCAAATGCTTGTTCTTCGGGACTGTCTTGGGCTACTTTAGCGATCGCACCCACTACCGCAGCCCGAACAACTGGGGATTCTGAGGAGATTTCCTTATATAAAAATTCTTTTGCTTCTACCCCAATAAATGCTAAAGCCCAAGCTGCATGACCTTTGGTGCTTTCAGGATGTTCTGGGGAAGCTAAAATTTTCAGTAATGCTGGTACCGCAGCTTCTCCCGTTCTTGCTAAAGCTCCCACGGATGAACCTTTGACTACTGTGTCTTCATCAGTCAATAGAGCATTAATTAAGTGGGGAACTGCTTCAGGGTCAGCAATTAAAGTCAGGGTTTTTGCTGCTGCACGACGTACTACTACGTTGGGATGATGGGCTAAAGCCTCTAGTAACTGGGGAACAGCAGGTTTACCTACTTGTCCTAATGAATCAGCGAATCCCAGCCTGGTCATACCTCGGGAATCCCCTAAACATTCAATCATTTGTTGTATGACTTGCCGATCGCTTTTATCAAAGGTGTTGAGGCTTAGTTGTTCCCTGACGGTCTGGAGTAAAGTGTCGGTTTCAACAACTGTGAGTGGGGTTTCAAAGTTGAGCATCGAGATAAATTAATTCTTGTTTAATGCACGAAAGCGCTGATTAGGAACTCTTGAAAAGGAAATATTTTATCTGGAGAGATATCCTTATTTACTGCTGGTGAGACTAGTGTGTAGTTCTCGCCATTCTTGAAGTTTGGCATCTATTTCTGCCAATTGAGGTTCCAGTTGAGCCATAGTGTGGGACTTTGACATTTTTGCTTTTTGCGCTGCTGCTAAGGTGTCATTAACTAGACGCTCCCGATATGTTTCTAGTTCTTTAATTACTCCTGCTAGCTCTTCGGCATTTATTTGTCCTGCTTCAGCCATGTTTCTATTTCTCCCATTGTTTACTATCTTCTAAAGTTTGATTTGATGATTTTCTTTAAATCATATTTTCTTTAAATTATCTTAAGGCGTTCTAATCTTGTAACAGCCTAGCTTTTTGATGGTTTAGCTTTCTGATAATTTAACACCATTTCCAAACGGGACAAAGCACTGGTGGCTGATTCCTTGACATAGGAGTCAACTGATTTATCTTCCATTAATTCAGTCAGAACTTCTATGGAACGTTTGTCTGGAATTGAACCAAGAGCATTGATAATTGCTACAGCCAGTCCGAGGTTCTCTGTGTTTTTGAGAGTTTCAAATAAAATATCTAGAGATGGGGAACCAACTACCCCCAAAGCCATCACGGAAGCAATGTGAACTACTGGATTGGGATCGTTCATTGCCAGTTTTAATCCCTGCATTCCATTTTCTGGAAAAGTAAGTTCGGGATGATTAGAAGCAACCTGAGCAAGAGCCTTAGCACAACTAGCCTTAATTGTCACATTATCATTATTGAGCAATGAGTCTACTAGAGGAGGTATGGAATCTGCACCAATAAATCCTAGTGCTTTGACTGCTGCTCTGCGGTAGGTGACATCTTCTGCTCCTAAAATTCCCATGAGGCGAGTAATGGTTTCCTCGTCATAGGTTTCAGCAATGTCCACCATAGCCATTTCCCTAAGGTTGGGATTGGGATGTTTTAGTTGTTCAAATAGTTGTTCGCTGGGCATAAAAGTAAATTATATAGACTTTGGGTTGTTGGTTATTAAATTAATGTTTCTTACTTATTACTCATTACTTATTACTCATTACTTACAACAAAGCTGTCTGTGAAGCTTTAGCAGAAATTAACGGATCGCTATCGTTGGCAATTATAGAATGAGAACTATAATCTCCCAGTTTTTCTAAAGCCATTAAAGCTGCATATTTCAAATCCCAAATATTTGTTTCTAAACTGGCTTTAAGTTCGGGAATAGCTCGTTTATCGCCGATTTCTCCCAAAGCGATCGCCGCAGCAGCGCGAGATTTTTGAAATTGAGGTAAGGGATTTTTCAATGCGGACATTAATAGATCGTAAGCAGGAGCATATTTAAGCCAGCCAAATAATTTCATTACATGGTAATGCGCTCCGTAGTCGTTGTGTGCTTCTTCCTCATAAGTATCAAATAAAGCCTGAGGAGTTTCGTCCTGATATGTTTCTAACAGGGTTTTAATTGCAAGATAGCAACGACCAAAATCTGTTTGATAAAGCTCTTGAATTGCAAAAGCTAGACTTGGGGTTTGGTCGTATTCGTGGACAAAATCAATGTCATTGGGATTATCCCGTAACACTTGCTCTAGATAAGGTTGAATTTGCCCAAAAGTTAAATTTCCTTTTTTTATCCCTGAGTATCCGATTAAACGAATCGCCCGCAATCGAAAAACTAGAGAAACAGGACAGCGAGCAATTTGTGGGATTGCCGGATCGTAATCGCAATCAATTAAATCTTGAATACAACCCCTTCGTGCATTTACACTAGAATGTTGTAAAAATTCTACCACCTTTCCCATCTCTGTGTCGTCTCCACTCAGGCGACAGATGGCTGCAATTGCAGCACTAGCAATTGGTGGATCTTCATGTTCTGTGAAGGGATGCAGGCGAGAAAGAGCTTTTTGATAATTTAACTTAGTGAGAATATGTATAATTGTGCGATAAAGTTGCCCGGGTCTTTCTAAAACTTGAGCAACTTCTTCTAAAATATCTTCTTCTTGAATGCCAAATTCCCCGATCGCCCAAACAGCATTTTCTACTGTATAACAATCTTCATCCGTCAAACATTGACGAATTATCGGCAAAGCTTGTTTTGCTGTTAACCTTCCTAAGGTTTCCACTGCTTTGCGTCGTACTATGCGGTTATCCAGAGAAGATTCAGTATTTTCAACTGCTCGAATCAATGCATTAATACTGTCATCTGTAGGAAAGTTGACTAAGTGAGCGGCTGCAGTGTAACGGGAGTTTCCTGCATCTGTTTCGTCTTTAGGAGCATCTAAAAGAGCGATCGCTTCTTGTTCTGTCAGGTTAAAGATATTGAAAAAGCGTTTATCCATGCACTCAATCTTATGTCAATCTTTAATCTTGAAATATTTTCATCTTAAAATATAAAGACTTAAAATATAAAAGACTCAACTGGGGACTCCTAGAGAAATACCCAACCTGACTCGGCAAAGCACTTTACTAAGAATCCCCAGAATTGAAGTTTTAAGTCTTAATCAGCGATATCAAAGACTTTGGAACAACCTATACCTATTAGGATAGGGAGTTGATTACATAGTCTAGAAGAGCGTTGTACTCGGTCAATGCTTGAGGAGACATGTCACGAGGAGCGCAACCACGGTTACGAGCGAATGACAATGCTTCTACATAAGGAGCGGTAGGTAGGCTCAAGGAACGATATACTTCACGCTGACCAGCAATTCCCCACTCATCAACGGGACCAGTACCACCAACAACTAAGCAGTATTGGATTAGACGTAGGTAGTGCTTGATGTCGCGCTGACACTTAGCTTTGAAGGTATCGGTGGAGTTAGCTTGACCAGCTTCGTTTAAGTAAGGATACTTCTTGATACAAGCGTCATAAGCTTCTTTAGCAACGTTGTCGAGGTTGCTTCCGAGCTTTTCAGCAGCTTCTAGACGAGCAGTTGCACGTTGGATGCTACCTTGAACGGATTCTAGGTCAGAACTGCTGGGGAAACGACCTGCTGCATCTGCAGCAGTAATAACTGTGCTAAGAACTGATTTCATATTTTTACTATCTCCAAGTTAACTTTGATCGAGTGTTTATTTCTGTACGATTGCCTAAAAGCTTCGCTACTAAGAGTTTTAAATTCTGTTAGTAATTAGCTTAGAGCAGCAATAACGCGATCGAAGTAGCCAGATGCTTCAGCAACTAAGCTAGCGCAGCGATCCTCGGTCACAGGAGCTCCCATTTTACGTAGTTTTGCACCAGCAAAAGCTTCGCTTGGAGTATCTTTGATGTGAGCAGCAGCTTGAGCCTTCATGATTTGGACAGCACGAACTGTAGAAGTGGTAGGAACGCCCAAAGCAGAGTAGGTTTCTTTCAAACCGTTCAAGCAGCGATCGTCTAGAACAGAAGCATCACCAGCTAATAGAGCATAGGTAACGTAGCGGAGGATGATTTCTGCATCACGCAAGCAAGCAGCCATGCGGCGGTTAGGATAGCAGTTACCACCTGCTTGGATCAAACCTTGGTTTTCGCAGATCATTCCAGCGACTGCATCAGAAACCATACAGCTAGCATTACTAGCAATTGCGTTTACAGCGTCAAGGCGTCTGTTTCCGGAAGCGATGAAAGCTTTCAGAGCATCGATATCACCAACAGGTGAGGTGCTAGCATCTGAGGTAACTACAGCTCTAGAAAATGCGTCGAGCATTGAACTCTCCTGAAATTTTACTTATACGAAAATTACTTTCTTATGTGGTTTGTTACTTTCTGAGTGACCAACCAAGTTTTAAGATAATCGTTAAGGGTTATTTGAATCTCATTTCTGAGATAGAAAGTAATAATCTGTAACTTTTATCTAGACTCTGTTAAATTTACTTTCTGGTTTTACAACCTAGGCTATCGCCTGTATTGCAGCGAGTGAAAGGATTCCACTGTCCTAATTCCTTGCCAGGACGACTGCAGAGCATGGCTTGCGTTTCTTCACTAATACCTTGGGCTTTTGTAAAGTCAGCGCCAGAAATATTCTGCACTTGCTCGAAATTTGCATCTGTCAAATCAGCAGCGCGGAAATCTACTCCCTGTAATTCTGCTCCAATGAAACGGGCTTTACGTAAATAAGCTCCGGTGAATAAAGCTCCTTGTAAGTTAGCTCCACTTAAAGCAGCATCTTCTAAGTTAGCTCCCCGCAGATCTGTACCACTGAGGTAAGCTCCCCGGAGATTAGCTCCCCGTAAATCTGCATTTTTCAGGTTTGCGGTGTTGAGGAATACTCCATTCAAGTTTGCTTTTGGTCCGATTGCACCAGAATTTCTGTAGTCAAACCCTTCTACCCATTGAGTTTGGGAGTCATAGCGGGCGAGTTGCAGTTTTGCACCTTCTAATTGGGCTTGAGTTAGACAACACCCTTCCAAGTTAGATCTGAATAAGTAACTTTCTGTTAAATTAGCTCCCGTGAGGTTAGCACAACTAAGGTTAGCTCCGCGCAAATCAGCATTTTTTAGATTTGCACCGCTCAGATTTGTTTGACTTAAGTTCGCACCAATGAGGTTAGTGCAACTAAAATCAAGTCCTGACAAATCCATTTCACTGAAGTTAATTCCCTGGAGGTTAGTTTTGGCAAAACTTTTTTTTTCTTGGAGTGCTTGTAATATTTCGTTGGAGATCATAAACAATTCAAAAGTTAAAAGTCAAAATTCAACATATGACCTGCGGACAAGATGAGATAAATACCTCATTTGCGAGAAAACTACTTTTAGATTATTGTCTGTTTACTGTTCCCTATCCCCTGTTCCCGATATTTCCTAATATTTCCTAAAAATCTAAGAAACATTATCATGCTATATGGTGGGTATTGCTTGCCATAAAAGAAATAATTGGGTTTTGAGGGTTAATTAACGGAGAAATATAACAATGTCAGTGACACCACCAATGACAATGATGGATTTTTTTCGTAAAAGTGAGGGGATTTGGTTCTCTCAAAGAGCAGTGCATAACTTTGCTGCAGTTGCGGATGAATCGGGGGAGTCAAATCTGATCGTTCAAGTTTTAGACCGACAGGATCCCAGTGTATTAGAAATCGCCTCAAAAGAAGGGATTGACCCAGCTTCAGTTGCTGGAGGTGCAAAGTTTTCATGGCAAGGAAATCTTAAGGATGGGGAACCCAATCCTAATTATGCAGCAATACTTGTAGATGTTCCTAACCCTGATAATCCCCGTTATGGTAAATTTTTCCGCAATCAAGGCTACGTTGAAGGTATTCCAGTAGTAGGAATTTATAGTTTTGCGGAAGATGGAGTATTGACCATTGATACAGAATACGAGAAAAATCAGGGTCAAGAACGTTGTTGGTTTGTGACAGATGATTTTCGCGTGCGTGTAAGCACTGTTAAGTTGATGAATGGAGTTAACTTGATGGCTTATTGCTCTGAGCGTCGTTGTATTTTACCTTCTCAACTGGATGAAATGATTGAAAAAAATCGACAGAGAGCTTTAACTACGTAATTGGTAATTGGTAATGGGTAATTGGTAATAGTAAGGGTTGTCTTTGCTTTAAGTTATTTTTGTTTGGTAAAGTTTTAGCCTCGATTTGAGGTTTATCAACTAGATACAGACGTATTTAGTGTTGGTAATTCATTAGCAAAGCTTTGACGCTTATCAAATTTTAGGGGTCCATGTTCCGACCCCCAAACCTGTTCGTGGTTATTAATATCCATACCTCGGTCTAAACTCATCCAAGTTGTTTCTGTAATTTCAACTTCACTAATTAAATAAGTTGATTTTCCGTACTTTTCAATTAAACATTTATTTCCTTCTACACCACCTCGAAATAAATCCCCTTCCCATCTAAAAACCATCGAGCAGTTATGACGGCGTTCTATTTTATCGGGAGATATGGTTTTTAAAATATCTAAATTATGTCCAGCACCGGCGTAAAGATAAGCATCTTGTAAACTATAGTTTTCAATATAAATTTCTTCTCCCCGATCCACTACCCGATGGATTCCTTGACGGTAAGGAGTCCACAGATCGTAGTCATAGGTTTGTTCGGAATAAAACCCAATTCCTTCAAAAAATTCAAACGGTAAAGGACGGAAAAAAATCCGAATGTGAGCAAAATTTTTCGTATCAGCAAAGGACTGTTGATAATTACTAAAATCTCCAGCCATCCAACTGGCTAATTTCATCATTAAGGAATCACTCATGATTTTTTCTCCTTGTTTAAGGAACGGATTTCTGAAGAAAAAGAAGCGGTAACAACTCCGGAACCCGCACTAGTTTTAATTAAAGAAACTCGAAAGCGAACATTATCCCCACAAAACCAAATTTTCTCCTCAGCCATTGCTCGGTCATAGGGAGTTAGTAAACTAAAAACTCCTTCTTCATTGATTTGGTAATTACCTACGGAAGGAATTGTTTCCGCATATCCTCTATCCCGCAATAACTTACCTTTTTGGGGTTCATTAGGATCGGGAATGGGAACGAGAATAGTTGTCCCTTGGGAAATTTCTTCTTCTTCCCAGTCAGATTCTCCTTCCCAAGTCATGCGAAAAGGAACGGTTGCTAATTCAGGAGCGATTTCATAGGATTTGCATAAAGCGACAACTTCTGGATCGTCCGATGCTACAGGAACAATATCGATTGTGGAAATCACTTGTTCGAAGTGAGCAAAAGCTAAATGATGAGCACTACGCTGCGATCGCCATCTACCGAGAGAAAGTTGTACAAATTTTGTAATATCCATTCTGAAATTCTATATTTAGTAATGAAGGCAGACAAATATCACTACTGTACTACTTTTCCCTCCCCATTCCTGACACCTCACTGAACCAAGTAAACCTATTAATCTTCTGTCTGAAGTAGATTTACTTAGCTGTGAAAAATTCATCCATATAACTCAATATGGTTTAGTTAGGAATTTTTTCATTCGGGTCAGAGAATAACACAAATCAAAAAACCTGATTATTGTTGGGTTATGTCCCACGGACACCCTTTGCTAACCTTCGTCAACCCAACCTACTTCAATTTTGATATTTAGCCTTAACTGAACGATATTGTTATATATAGCGGTTTTCATTTGAATCAAATACATTTTCTAATTCCCAAATGTAGAGACGTAAAATTTTACGTCTCTACGAGGTGTACTACACTCAAC